>NZ_JBHSMS010000039.1:92721-225476 GCF_042656795.1 Massilia jejuensis
GGCCCTGGCCGAACAACCCGGCTATCCCGAGGCGGCCTGCGTGCGCGCGAATGCGCTGTTCCAGCTGCGCCGCTTCGAGGCCGCCCTGCGCGCCTACGATGCGGCGGTCGCCGCCGATGCGGGCATGCCCGAAGCGCATGCGGGACGCGGCCTGGCCCTGCTGAAACTGGGGCGCGCGCGGGAGGCGCTGGCCTGTTTCGAGACCGCGCTGGCGCTGCGCCCCGGCCATCCGGCCAGCCACCGCCAGCGTGGCGAGGCCCTGCTGGCCCTGGGCGAGCGCAGCCAGGCCATCGCCGCCTTCGGACAGGCGCGCGAGTCGGCACGGCAAGCCGGCCAGGACGCCGCGGACATCGACTTCGCGCTGGCCGCGCTCGGCGTCGGCGCGCCGCCCGAGCGGGCACCGCTTGTCTACGTGAAAGCGCTGTTCGACCAGTATGCGGGCCACTTCGACCGGCACCTGACCGGCGTGCTGGACTACCGCACGCCGGCGCTGATCGGCGCGGCCCTCGCGCGCCACGCCGGCGCGGCGCATCTCGCCACCGCCGACCTGGGTTGCGGCACTGGCTTGTGCGCGCCTTTCCTGCGGCCGCTCGCGCGCAGCCTGGCCGGGGTCGACCTGTCCGCCAGGATGCTGGAGCAGGCGCGCGCCACCGGCCTGTACGACGAACTCGCCCGCGCCGACATCGGCGCCTGGCTTGAAGCGCGTGCCGACGACCTCGACCTGGTCGTGGCCGCCGACGTGCTGGTGTATTTCGGCCCGCTGGAAACCTTGTTCGCGCAGGTGCGCCGCGCCTTGCGCCCGGGGGGCTGGTTCTGTTTCTCGACCGAGGCGATCGAGGCCGACGCGGGGCCGGACCATGTGCTGCTGCCCTCGAGCCGCTATGCGCATTCGCCGGACTACCTGCGGCGCCTGGCCCGCGAACGCGGCTTCGTGACGGTCGAAGCCGAACGCGCGGTCGTGCGCAGCGAGGACGGCGCCGGCGTCGCCGGCCACCTGCTCGTGCTGCGCGCGGCGTGAGCGGCCGGGCGGCGCCGAACGAACCCCGAATGCGCTTTGTGGTCCAACACTGACCTACGGAACCCCGCCCGGCGCTCGTGCGCCGGAGAATTGGAGGATCATCATGTTGGATACATGCGCTGGAAGAACAAGCAAGACGCAGCGGACCGGGGCGCGGCCGGTACTGGCCATCGCCATGCTGCTCGGCCTGGCCGCGCCTTTCGCGGCCGCCGATACGATCCCGGTCGCCATACTCGACCCGAACCTGCAGGTCGGCACCTATATCGGCGCGGGACTCGACCAGCCGATCGGGATCGCCTTCATCGGCACGGACGACGCCCTGGTCCTGGAAAAAGGCACCGGTCTCGTGAAACGGGCGATCGGGGGCGTGATCCAGGCCGCGCCGGTCCTCGACCTTGCCGTCAATTCCGCCTCGGAGCGCGGTCTGCTCGGCATCGCCCTGCATCCGCATTTCCCGGCCGTGCCCTTCGTCTACATCCGCTGGACCGAAAGTGCGACCGGGCTCGATACCGCCGTGGTCGGCGAGGTGCCGCTGCTGGGCAACCGCGTCGACCGCTTCCTCTGGGACGGCAACAGCCTGCGGCTCGACCCGAATTTCAAGACCGTGTTCCTGCGCGCCCGGCAGACCGACAATCTGCCCGTGCGCGGCCACGAGGAAGCGGTCAATCCGGCCGAACGCGCCAACCACAACGGCGGGCAAATCCGCTTCGGCCCCGACGGCAAGCTGTATGTCTTCACGGGCGACCTCGGGCGCCGCGGCCACATGCAGAACCTGCCCATCGGCCCCTTCGAAGGCCCGTCCTTCCGTGACGACACCTACGGCGGCCCGGCGCCCGACAGCGCCCACCTGTCCGGCGTGGTCCAGCGCTTCAACGACGACGGCAGCACGCCGCGCGACAATCCTTTCCATCTCGTCGGCGCCATCATCGGCGGCGACACCGGCCGGTCGATCCAGACCGTCTTTTCCTACGGCCACCGCAACGGCTTCGGCATGGCCTTCGATCCCTACAGCCGCTACCTGTGGCTGACCGAAAACGCGGACGACGCCTTCAGCGAATTGAACCGGGTAGTGCCGGGCATGAACGGCGGCTGGATCCAGGCGATGGGACCCTTGCGCCGCATCGCCGAATTCAAGACCATCGAAACCACGCTGTTCGGCGGCTCGCTGCAGCAGGTGCGCTATCCTCCCACCCGCATCGCCGGCACGGCCGGGCGCGCCCGCGCGCGCATGGTCATGCTGCCCGGCGCCGCGTATGTCGATCCGCAGTTCAGCTGGCGCTACGAGATCGGGCCGGCGGGCGCGGCCTTCGTGCGGGGCGACGCGCTGGGCCAGGAGTACCTCGGCAGCTTGTGGATCGGTTCGTCCCGACCCTTCATGGCGACCGGCACCAGCGGCGGCAGCCTGTACCGGATGCGCCTGACGCCCGACCGGCTCGGGCTCGATCTCGGCGCGGACGCGCGCCTGGCCGACAAGGTGGCCGACAACCTGGGCAAGTTCGATCCGACCGAGAGCGAGACCCTGCTGATCGGCCGCGGCTTCGGCATCACGCCGGACATCGCACAGGGACCGGACGGCAACCTGTACGTCGTGTCGCTTTCCGACAACGTAGTCTACCGCATCGGCCGCGCGACCTCGCCCGCAGGGACGCGATGACCAGCCCGGCCCAGGGCGCAGCGGCACGCCCTGGGTAATCGGCGCGCGCTTTCGCGGGACGCGTCCCGGCCGCCAGGCGGCGCCAGGCGCGATTTCGCTTTGGCCCCGCCGTTTCGACCGCCTGCGCCATCGAAAGCGCGTCCTGTCCGCCGGCGCCTTGTGTGTCCATCCGGATTTTCCCATCGTGCCCCATCGATCGAACCGCCTTCGAAGGATGCACCATGCTCAAACGCCGCGCCGCAGTCCTGCTCCTGCCGCTCCTGGCCATCGCCATGCCGCTCACGTCGCGGGCACGGCTCGACCTGACGGCGCTCGACCGCGACATGGCCGGGCCGCGCGCGCGGGTGCTCACGCTCGGCACGTTCCACTTGCGCACGCTGCCGGCGAGTTTCGACCCCGCCGCGCTCGACGACCTGCTGGACCGGCTGGCCGCGTTCCGCCCCGAGATCGTTACCATGGAAACCGAGAACGGCGAGGAATGCGATCTCGCCGCGCGCCACCCGGCCAGGTACGGCGCCGATTACTGTCCCTCGACGCCCCGGCCGCGATGGCCGCGGCGCATACGCTGCTGGAGGCCTGGCCGGTCCGGCCGACACCGGCCCAGCGGCGCCATCTCGCGGCCCCGTTCCTGGCCTCGTACAACCGCGCGCCCGACCTGCTGCCCCTGTACCGCGCAATCAACGACCCGCAGCGCCTGCGCGTGCTGGCCGAAGCCAATGTGGCGCCGATGATGCAGGCTCCGTTCGAGCGTGGCTATCCGCGGATCTGGGTCGCCGGCCGGGAAATCCGCAACCTGCGCATGGTCGCCAATGTCCGCGAACGGCCGGGGGCGCGCGTGCCGGCCGTGGTCGGCGCCTCGCACAAGCCCTGGTTCGACAGCTGGCCGGGGATGCTGCAGGGGGGCGAGATCGTCGATGCGCTCAAGGTGCTGGAATGAACGAAGGCGCCGTCATGGCGTCGTAAGAACCGACGTGACCGGACCTGGCGCGCCGGATGCGGGCCAGCGGCGCCTGGCGGCGCTTTCGAGCAAGGCATGCAGCTTGTCGATATCGGCCGGTTTCGCGAAATAGGCGTCGAAGCCCGCGTGCAGGCCGGCGTCGCGGTCGCGCTGCTCGCCATAGCCGGTCACGGCGATGAGCGTCGCGTCATGCGTTTCAGGCCGCTGGCGCAACTGGCGCGCCAATGCATTGCCGTCGATGTCGGGCAGGCCGATGTCGAGGATGCAGACGTCGGGCGCCTGCGCCGCGGCCAGCGCCAGCGCCGCATGCGAATCGTGTTCGACCATGACGCTGTAGCCCAGTTCTTCGAGCAGCATCGCCAGCGTGCGCGCGGCGTCGACGTTGTCGTCGACCAGCAGGATGCGCAGGCGGCGCGCCGAGTCGGATGCGTCGGCCGCCGCCTGCGCCGGCGCGGCCGCGAGCGCCTGCAGCGAGGAGGGCAGGGTGATCGCGAAGGTCGAGCCGCGGTTGGTGCCGGCACTGCGGTAGTTGATCGCGCCGCCATGCAGTTCGACCAGGCTCTTGGCCAGCGCCAGGCCCAATCCGAGCCCGCCCTGGGAACGGTCCGGCGTGCGCGTGGCCTGCGCGAACAGGTCGAACATGCGTTCGTGCAGTTCCGGAGCGATGCCGATGCCGTTGTCGCTGACCGACAGCGTAAGCTCGCCGTCGCCGGCGGCGAGTTCCAGCGCGATCGCGCCGCCCGCCGGGGTGAACTTGGCGGCGTTGTTGAGCAGGTTGGCCACCACCTGCACCAGCCGCTTCTGGTCGCCCATCACGATCGCCTGGTGCTGCGGCTGCGATACCGTCAGGCGGTGCTTGCGCGCCTCGATCAGGGGCCGGGTCTGTTCGACCGCATTGGCGACGATGGTGTTCATGTCCAGCGCCTGGCGCTCGATCGTGACCAGGCCGCGCGTGACGCGCGACACGTCCAGCAGGTCGTCGACCAGTTCGGTCATATGGCGTACCTGGCGCGTGATGATGCCGCTGGTGCGCTTGATCTTGTCGGCGTCGAGCATCGCCCGGCCCATCAGTTCGGCCGCGGCGCTGATCGGCGCCAGCGGATTGCGCAGTTCGTGCGCCAGCATGGCCAGGAATTCATCCTTGTTGCGGTCGGCGTTGAGCAGCTTCAGTTCGGCCGCCTTGCGCTCGGTGATGTCGAGCACGACCGCCAGGATGGCGCCCGGGTCGCCGCCGTCGGTGCCGGGCAGGCGGGTGACGGCCTTGGTGACCCAGACCACGCGCCCGTCCGGCCGCACGTAGCGGTTGTCGATCTCGAAGGAGCTGCCGCCGACCTCCATCCGCGCGAACGTTTCGAGGTTGGCGCGCACGTCGTCCGGGTGGATCAGGTCGCCGAGGTGGCTGCCGATGAGCTCATCCTCGCGCCTGCCCACGATTTCGCAATAGCGCGCATTGACCCGCACCAGCCGGCCCGACAGGTCGGCCTCGGCGATGCCGGCGGCCGTTTGCTCGAACAGGGAAGCGATGTGCGCCTCGCTGCGGCGCAGGGCGCTGCGCGTGCTCGCCGTCTCGATGTCGACGCGCAGCGCCGCCTCGCGCGCCATGGCCTGGCGCCGCAGGCGCGCCAGGCGGATCGCGCCATCGACCCGCGCCAGCAGTTCGCGCGCGCTGAAGGGCTTGACGATGTAATCGTCGGCGCCGGCGGCCAGTCCCTCGACGCGGGCTTCCTCGCCGGCGCGCGCCGACAGCAGCAGCACCGGCAGTTCGCGCAGGCGGGCGTCGGCCCGAATGTTCGCGAGCAGGGCGAAGCCGTCGATATTGGGCATCATCACGTCGCTGATGACCAGGTCCGGCAGGGGGGCGGCCTGCAGCAGGGCCAGCGCCTCGGCGCCGTCGCGCGCGGCGATCGTCGCATGCCCCGCGTTTTCCAGGGCCCGCTGGATGTAGTTGCGCATGTCGCGGTTGTCGTCGACCAGCAGCACGCGGGCGCCGCCGCCCGCCTCCGGCGCCGCGAGCGCAGGCGCGGGCGCCGGAGCGGGCGCGGGAGCGGGTGCGGCGGCGCCATCGAGCCATTGCCGCGCTTCGCCGGCATAGGCCAGGGCGCGCATGGACGGCGTGGACGGGGGCGCCGCCGGCGGTGCGTCGGCGGCCTCGCGCGGCGCCAGCGGAATGCGCACGAAGAAGCCGCTGCCGCGGCCGATCTCGCTCTCGACGCGTACCTCGCCGTCGTGCAGCGCGACCATTTCCGCGACCAGGGACAGGCCGATGCCGGTACCTTCCATCGAGCGCCCGCGCTGGCCCTCGATGCGGTGGAAGCGGTCGAACACGCGCCCCAGTTCCTCGGACGCGATGCCGACCCCGGAGTCGGTGACGGCCAGTTCGACGGCCTCGCCGTCGGCGCGCATGCGCACCGTGATCGCGCCCTCGAGGGTGAACTTGAAGGCGTTCGAGACCAGGTTCAGGACGATCTTCTCCCACATGTCGGGATCGACCCAGACCGGCACGCCGAGCGCCGGGCAGTCGACGTGCAGCGCCAGGCCGGCGCTCTCGCAGGCCGAGCTGAAGTGGCTTGCCAGTTCGGCCGTGGCCGCGGCCAGGTCGACGGGCTGGAACGAGACCGCGGCGCGCCCTGTCTCCAGGCGCGAAAAGTCGAGCAGGGCATTGACCAGCTTGAGCAGGCGCTGGGCGTTGCGGTCGGCCGTGGCCAGCAGGTCGAGGTGGGCCGCCGGCAGCCCGGGCGTGCGCAGCGCATCCTCGAGAGGGCCGAGCATGAGCGTGAGCGGCGTGCGGAACTCGTGGCTGATGTTGGTGAAGAAGACCGTCTTGGCGCGGTCGATCGCGGCCAGCATGTCCAGGCGCCGGCGCTCTTCCTCGCTGGCCGCCACGCGCGCGAGCGCGGCGCCGAGGGCCGCGCCGATCAGTTCGAGGAAGCCGCGAAATTCGTCCGACTGCGGCAGGCGCGAACTGGCGGCCGTCATCAGCAGGGCCACCGGCTGGGCGGCGCCGGGTCGCCAGACCGGCACGGCGAACGCGGTCTCGGGCGGCTCCGGATACGGTCCGCAAGGCGCGCCGCCGAGTGCATCGCCCAGACCGGCCAGCTCGACGATGGCCGTGGCGCCGGCCAGGCGTGCGAGCGGCCAGAAGCCAGGGGCGCCCGCTTCCAGGCTGGCGGGCGCGACACCGCCGCCAGGGGCCATTCCCGCATGCTGCCTGAGGCCGTAGCGCGCGCCGTCGGCCTCGCGTTCGTAGAGCAGCAGGAAGGGCAGGTCGAAGTCGAAATTGCGCAGCGTGCCGGTGACCAGTTCGAACACTTCGGTGCTCGTGCGGGCGCCCACCAGGCAAGCGGTCAGGTCGCGCAGCGCGCGGGTGCGCCGTTCCGACACCATGGTCTTGGTGGTCTCGGTGACCGGATGGAACAGGCCGCCGATCTCGCCGCTTTCGTCGCGGATGGGGCTGAGCGAAAAGGTGAAGAAGGTCTCTTCCAGATAACCGTTCCGGAACAGGAACATGCGCTGGTTCTCGAGATAGGAAGTGTCGCCGCGCAGCGCGCGCTCGAATGGCGCCTCGAGCGCGGACCAGGCCGACTCCCAGCACACCGTGTAGTCCATGCCGAGCGTGGCCGGATGGCGGTCCCCGCACAGGACGCGGTAGCCATCGTTGTAGATCTGGATATGCTGCGGTCCCCACACGATATTGATGGGAAAGTTCGAGGCCAGGCACAGGCTGACCGTCGTGCGCAGGCTTTGCGGCCAGGTCGAGATCGGCCCGAGCGCACTTGCGGTCCAGTCGTGGGACCGAATGAGCGTCGCCATTTCGCTGGAATCGCCAAGGAACCTGGAGTCGGTGGCCATGATCCGGCCGGCGTTCGGTAAAGAGTCTGACATTGTGCGTGCTACCGGACGAAGTAATGGGAATCCTTGCCTGGAACGGCTGGAACTCGTCGGGCACGGTCCGGCAACGCTGCGATCATAGCAGACTGAAAAGCGCGCACTGTTGCTGTCACTGCTGCTGTCCCGATTACGACCCGCCGTGCAGGCGCGGTCAGGCGCGCGGCTGCATCATGCCGGCCAGTTCCGCCCCGATCCGCAGCGCCAGCTGGTGGATATGAAAGCCGTCGACGAAGCCATGGTGCGCCTGCACCGAGAGCGGCAATTGCAGGCGGCCGTTCGGCGCGTCCTTGAACCTGCCCCAGGCCAGCGAGGGAATGTCGGGCGCGCCGAGGGTCGCGGTCGGGTGCTGGATGGCCGTGAAATCGAGCCAGGGGATGCAGGTGATGAAGACCTGGTCCTTGCACCGGCGCGCCGACAGGTCGGCATAGGCGTTGTTCAGCGCCGTCATGGCGCAGGCCTGTTCGCGCGCCCGGACGCTGCGCGCGACGAATTCGCGCAGGTCGTCGGACCAGTCGAAGAGCGCGAAATTCAGGTCCCCGTTCTGGTTGACGACGGTGAACGAGGGCATCAGGCGGTCGATGGCGATGACCTCGCCCTCGAACACGCGGTAGCGGAAGTTTTCGATGCCCAGGATCGCGCGCAGGACGGCGCACAGCAGCACGTGAAAGGGCGGCAGGCCTTGTTCCTTGCACCAGGGCCGGTAATCCGGCAGGTCGAGCGGAAAGCAGAGGTTGACCGCGGGACTGTCCATGCGGTCGAAGAGGTCGAAGCGGTCGCGCCGCTGGTCGAAATTATGCATGGGTGGCGAAAGAAAGAAGCGCGGCACCGGTTTCCGGGTGCCGCGTCGATACGGCCGGCCAGGCATGCGTGGACACGCACGCCTGCCTATGAGAACAGGTGCTTACTGCGCGGCCCAGCCGCCATCCATGTTCCAGGCAGCGCCGCGCACCTGGCTGCCGGCCGGGCTGCAGAAGAACACGGCCAGCGCGCCCAGTTCGTCCGGCGTCACGAACTGGCCCGACGGCTGCTTCTCGGCCAGCAGGGCCTTGCGCGCCTCGTCGTTCGACAAGCCGTCGCGCGCGGCGCGGTCGTCGACCTGTTTCTGCACCAGCGGCGTCAGGACCCAGCCGGGGCAGATGGCGTTGCAGGTGACGCCGGTCTGCGCGGTTTCGAGCGCGGTCACTTTCGTGAAGCCGACCAGGCCGTGCTTGGCCGCGACATAGGCCGATTTTTGCGCAGAGCCGACCAGGCCGTGCACCGAGGCCAGGTTGATGATGCGGCCCCAGTTTTTCTGCTTCATGCCGGGCAGGGCCAGGCGCGAGGTATGGAAGGCGGAGGTCAGGTTGATGGCGATGATCGCGTCCCATTTCTCGGCCGGGAAATCTTCGATGGCGGCCACGTGCTGGATGCCGGCATTGTTGACCAGGATGTCGACGCCGCCGAACTTTTCCTGGGCGAAGGCCATCATCGCCTCGATCTGCTCGGGCTTGGACATGTCCGCGTTGTGATAGGCCGTCTGCACCCCGAACTCCTGGCCGATCTCGGTGTAGAGCTTCTCGATCTGCTGGGCGTCGCCGAAGCCGTTGAAGACCAGGTTGGCGCCTTGTCCGGCCAGCGCGCGCGCGATGCCGAGGCCGATGCCGGAGGTCGAGCCGGTGACGAGTGCCGTTTTGCCGCTTAGCATGCGCGATTCGATAGTCGTTTTCATTATTTCCTCTGACGGGTAAGTGAGCGGGGTGTTCGTACGGAATTGGTAGAATTCTAATCGCTCGGGCGGGTAAAATGTGGAGCTGGCGTTTAACGACGCGACAATATTGCGATTTGGAGCGTGGAAGATGAGCGAAGTGCGGAGCGAAGTGCGTAGCGAAGCGAGGTTGAAAAGCGTGCAGTGCAGCTCGCCCGCCGGCCTGCACCGCATCGCCTACAAGGAGTGGGGCGACCCGGACAACACGCGCGTGCTGGTCTGCGTCCATGGCGTGACCCGCGTGGCCGACGACTTCGATGCGCTGGCGCGCGCCTTGTGCACGACCTACCGCGTGGTCTGTCCGGACGTGGCCGGCCGCGGCCGCTCGGGACGGCTCGCCGATCCGCAGCTGTACGCCTTGCCGCAGTACCTGGCCGACATGGTGACGCTGATCGCGCGCGTCACCGCCGGGGGCGAGGACAAGGTGCACTGGTTCGGCACCTCGATGGGCGGCTTGATCGGGATGGTGCTGGCCTCGCTGCCGGAATCGCCGGTCACGCGCCTGCTGCTCAACGATATCGGGCCGACCCTGGACGGCGCGGCCTTGCAGCGCATCGCCGACTATATCGGCCAGGACCTGCGCTTCCCGGACTACGCGAGCGGCGCGAAATTCGTGCGCGAGGTCTCCGCCTCGTTCGGCCCGCATACCGACGAGCAATGGGACAAGCTGGCCGGCGACGTGCTGCGCCAGGAACCGAACGGGGAATGGGTGCGCCATTACGACCTGGCGCTGGCCCAGCCGTTCAAGAAGATGAACGTGGAGCGCGCGAAACAGGACGAGGCTTTCCTGTGGCGCGCCTGGGATGCGATCGCCTGCCCGACGCTGCTGGTGCGCGGCGAGCATTCCGACCTGCTTTCGCGCGAGACCGCGCAGCTGATGACGACGCGCGGGCCGAAGCCGCGGCTGGTCGAGATCCCCGGCGTCGGCCATGCGCCGACCTTCGTGCAGCCCGAGCAGATCGCCATTGCCAGGGAATTTTTTACAGGCTGAGGCCTGAACATTGACATGAAAGAGATTATGCAAATCACACGACTTCACGTAGGCAAGCGACTGTCCGAGATCGCCATCCATAACGGGACCATCTACCTGGCCGGCCAGATTGCCGAGGACACGAGCCAGGACATCGACGGCCAGACGCGCGAAGTGCTGCGCCACGTCGACCGCCTGCTGCAGGAAGCCGGCAGCGACAAGACCTGCATCCTGATGTGCCAGATCTACATTGCCGACATGGCCCATTTCGCCGGCATGAACGCGGTCTACGACGAATGGGTCGCCTCCGGCCACACGCCGCCGCGCGCGACGGTCGAAGCAAAGCTCGCCAATCCGGCCTGCCTGGTGGAGATCGTCGTCACCGCCGCATTGCGCTGATCGATGGTTTCCACCGCCGCGCTCGGCGACGCCACCACCCAGCTCGTGTCGGGCCTCAGTTCCGAGGAATGCGTGCGCGTACGCGATGCGCTCGACTATGCGGCCGCCGCCTACGGCGAGCGCGCCTGCAGCTCGGGCCAGAACGCCTTCGAGTTTTCGCTCGGGGTGGCCGGCACGCTGGCCTACCTGCGCGGCGACGTCGAGACGCGCATCGCCGGCTTGCTGTTCGAGCTGGCGATCGTCGAGCCGGCGCTGGTGGAAACGCTCGAGCAGCTGTTCGGCGCCGAGGTGGCGAGCCTGGTGCGCGGCGTCCAGCAGCTGATCCGCCTGCACGACCTGACCGTCGGCCACCAGGGCGTCTGGCGCGGCAAGAACGCGGCCCAGCAAGCCGTGGCGCAGGTGGAAACGCTGCGCAAGATGCTGCTGGCGATGGCGACCGACATGCGCGTGGTGCTGATTCGCCTGGCATCGTGCGTGACGACCCTGCGCTGGTTCGCCGACCAGAAGCGCTTCGACGACCTGACGCGCGACTACGGGCGCGAAGTGATGGACCTGTACGCGCCGCTGGCGAACCGCCTCGGGATCTGGCAGCTGAAGTGGGAGCTGGAAGACCTGGCCTTCCGCTTCCTGGAACCCGAGACCTACAGGCGCATCGCCAGGATGCTGGAAGAGAAGCGGATGGCGCGCGAAGGCTTCGTCGCTTCCTCGATCGAGCGCCTGCAGCGCGAGCTGCACGCGGCCGGCATCAAGGCGGAGGTGAGCGGACGGCCGAAGCATATCTACAGCATCTATAACAAAATGCGTGGCAAGGAGCTCGATTTCTCCTCGCTCTACGACGTGCGTGCCTTCCGCGTGATCGTGGCCGACGCCAGGACCTGCTACACGGTGCTGGGACTGGTGCACAACATCTGGACCCCGATTCCGGCCGAATTCGACGACTACATCGCGCGTCCGAAGCCGAACGGCTACCAGTCGCTGCACACGGTCGTCACCGCCGAGGACGGGCGGCCGCTGGAAGTGCAGGTGCGCACCCAGGAAATGCACAACTTCGCCGAGTACGGCGTGGCCGCGCACTGGCGCTACAAGGAAGAGGGCGGCTCGACCTTCAAGAGCCAGAAGTACGACGAGAAGATCGCCTGGCTGCGCCAGCTGCTGGCCTGGAAGACCGACGTCACCAACGTCGTGGCCGCCGAGGAGGACCAGAAGGAATGGGTCGAGAAACTGAAAGCGGCGACGCTCGACGACCGCATCTTCGTGCTGACCCCGCAGGCGCGCGTGCTGGAACTGCCAGTGGGCGCGACGCCGATCGACTTCGCCTATCACCTGCACAGCGAGGTCGGCCACCGCTGCCGCGGCGCCAAGGTCGACGGCGCGATGGTGCCCCTGAACACGCCGCTGTCGAACGGCCAGACCTGCGAGATCATCACGGCCAAGGGTCCGGCCGGCAGCCAGGGCCCGTCGCGCGACTGGCTCAGTCCGGGCTACACGGTCAGCAGCCGCACCCGTTCCAAGATCCGCGCCTGGTTCCATGCGATGGAGCTGGCCGAGACGCTGGCGCAAGGGCGCACGCTGGTCGAAAAGTCGCTCCAGCGCGAAGGCAAGACCGCGGTCAACCTGGAAGCGCTGGCGCATAAACTGGGCTTCGCCAAGGTCGACGACCTGTTCGTCGCGGTCGGCAAGGAGAAGTTCAGCCTGCGCCATGTGGAAGCGGCGCTGCACGAGACGGCCGAGGCGCCCGCGCCGGACGATGCGGCCGTGGTCAACAAAAGCCGCGCCTCGAGCGTGGACCAGGGCGCGAAATCGGGCGTGCTGGTGGTCGGCACCGAAGGCCTGATGACGATGCTGGCCAAGTGCTGCAAGCCGGCGCCGCCCGATCCGATCGTCGGCTTCGTCACGCGCGGCAAGGGCGTCTCGATCCACCGCCTATCGTGCAAGAATTTCGCCGAGATGCGCAGCAAGGCGCCGGAGCGCGTGATCCAGACCGACTGGGGCAAGGGCGTCATCGAGACCGTGTACCCGGTCGACATCTTCATCCTCGCGCTCGACCGCCAGGGCTTGCTGCGCGACGTGTCCGATGCGTTCCTGCGCGAGAAGATCAATGTGACGGGCGTGAACACGCAGTCGACGAAAGGGCAGGCGCGCATGGTGTTTACAGCCGAAATCGGGTCGACGGCGCAGTTGCAGAAGGCCTTGGCGGGCATCGCCGAGGTACCCGGAGTCCAGGAGGCGCGCAGATCGTAACGGTCATGATACGAAAACCCATGCATCGTTGCTAAAATCGTATCATATGCCCATGCGCCGCTCCCTCTACCTCGCCACCCGCCCCAGCCTCTGGGGCCTCGCGCTCGTCCATTACCTGCGCAGCTGGTGGTACATGTTCCACCTCGGCGCGGTCGCCATCGTCACCGCGCTCTCGCCTTCGACCTATCGCGGCGCCAACCGCCGCGCCAACCGCCTCGCGACGGCGCGCTACATCCACGCCAGCACCTGGCAGGTGCTGCCCTGGTTCACGGTGCTCTCGGCCCTGATCAGCCTCGTCATCATCCGCATCGTGCTGGTCACCGCGATGAGCTACGGCCTGTCGCGCTATGCGCTCGAGATGGTGGTGCGGGTGCTGGTGCTCGAACTCATACCCCTGTCGGCCGCCCTGTTCGCGGCGCTGCGTTCCGGCATGGCCTTCGACGCCACCGCGCTGGGCCTGGCGCGCGCCGGCCTGCCGACGGCCGCGGTCAACGCCGAGGCGCTGCGGCGCATGCGGCGCGACCTGGTGCCGCAGCTGTTCGCCAACGCCTTCTCGGTGCTGAGCCTGGCCATGGTCAGCTCGAGCATCGTCCTGCTGCTGGCCTACCTGAACGTGTACGGCGTCTCGCCCTGGGGCGTGTCCGACTACACGCGCACGGTCGGGCGCGTGTTCGACCCGGCCGTCACCGTCGGCTTCGTGCTCAAGACCGTGCTCTTCGGCCTGGCGGTGGCCGTGATTCCGACCGCCGCCATCCTCGAACTGCAGCGCTATCCGCGCCGGCTCTCGTCGAGCGTGCAGCCGGGCGCGCTGCGCCTGCTGTTCGTGCTGCTGCTGATCGAAGGCGCTTCGCTTGCCCTCAAATACATCTGACTCCCACCTATGACCGATACCGATCCCGACGAGCCGGCCCATGTCGAAACCAAGGCCATGATCCTGCTCGGCCTCGTCGCCGCGCTGATCATCGCGTTCGTCCTGTACGTGATGTATGCACGCGGCGTGTTCGAGCCAACCCAGACGCTGGTGCTCACCACCGAGAACTCCGAGGGGGTCATTCCGGGCATGGACATGACCTTCGCCGGCTTTCCGATCGGGCGCGTGCGCCTGGTCGACCTGGCCAGGGACGGCAAGGTCCAGGTGCTGGTCGACGTCTCGAAGTCCGATGCCAAGTGGCTCAAGGCCTCGAGCGTCTTCACGCTCGAGCGCAGCGTGGTGGGCGAGACGCGCCTGCGCGCCTTTACCGGCGTGCTGGACGACGCGCCGCTGCCCGACGGCGCGGTGCGCCCGATCCTGCGCGGCGACGTTACCGCCGAGATTCCCGGCCTGGTCGCGACCGCGCGCTCGCTGCTCAACAACCTCGACAGCATGACCGCCGAGGGCTCCAGCGTGGCCGGCAGCCTGGAGAACCTGCAGACCCTGACCGGGCGCATGTCCGGCAGGTACGGGCTGCTCGGCGGTGCGCTGGGCGACGAGGAAGCGAAGAAGTTCGCCGGCACGCTGCAGCGGCTGGACCTCCTGCTGGCGAAAACCGACCAGCGCCTGTACGGCAAGAAGGGCATGGTCGACGACGCCCAGGCCGCGGTGGTCGAGCTGCGGGGCGTGCTGCAGGATGCGCGCGCCACCCTCAAGCGCGTCGACGCGGTGCTGGTCGAGGCGCAGGCGGTCGGCGCCAACGCACGCGTGGCCACCGAGGACCTGGGCGCCCTGCGCGGCGAGGTCGATGCCAGCCTGCGCAAGGTGAACCGCCTGGTCGACCAGGTCAACCGCAAGTGGCCGTTCGCCGGCAAGAACGAGGAGATCAAGCTGCCATGAGAATCGCACTGTTGACGATCGCGCTGGTGCTGGCCGGCTGCGCCAGCCGGCCCGCGCCGCCGAGCTGGCAGCCGAATGCGAAGGATGCGCTCGACGCTTTCACGGATGACTACCTGCGCGGGAACACGGGCGCGGCCAACGCGCAGTTCGCGCGGGCGCGGCGCGAGACCACCAGTACCGGACGCGCCGACCTGGTGGCGCAGGTGGAGCTGGTGCGCTGCGCGGTGCTGGCCGCCAGCCTCGAATTCGACGGGTGCCCCGGATTCGCGGCGCTGGCCGGCGATGCGTCGGCGCAGCAGCGGGCGTATGCGGCCTACCTGGCCGGGCGCTGGGACGGGATCGACGTGGCGGCGCTGCCGGAGCAGCATCGGGCCGTGGTCGGTTCCGGGTCGGCGGCGGGCGTGGCCGATCCGCTGGCGAAGCTGGTGGCGGCGGGGGCGCTGTTCAAGGCGGGGCGGATCGCGCCGGCCGACATCGGCGCGGCGACCGAGGCCGCTTCGGCGCAGGGGTGGAGAAGGCCTTTGCTGATGTGGCTGGGCGTGGCGCAGCAGCGGGCGCAGGCGCTGGGCGATGGCGCTGCGCTGGAACGGATCACGCGGCGGATCGCGCTGGCGTCGGGACAGAAATAGCGCTTGCCCGGCCGCCGCCTACCCTTGCACCTTCGGCCGCAGGGCCCAGGGCAAGGCGTTATGGATCGCGGTCGCCGCGATCGCTCCCTGTCCGGCCGCCACCGCGATCTGGTTCAATCCCCGCACCACGTCGCCGATCGCATACAGCCCCGGCACGCTGGTGCGCTGGTGGTCGTCGACCACGATCTTGTCGCACTCGGCCGTCTCCACGCCCAGGGCGGCGGCCAGCCCGGAGCGGGCCGACTCTCCCAGCATCGGATAGAACACGTCGAACTCGCGGCTCTCGCCGTCGGCGGTGTTGAGGACCGGCTTCATGCCGGGGCTCATCGACACCCCCAGCAACGGCGACTCGATATAGCGCACGCCGGCCGCTTCGACCTGCCTGCGCTCGTCGATGCTCAGCATCGACTCCTCGCCGCGGTCGAACAGCGTCACGTCCGCGCTGAACGAGCGCATGAAAAGGGCGTGGCCGACCGGGTTGGTTTCGTTGGTGACGACCGCGATGCGGCGGTCGATCACGTCGTAGCCGTCGCAGACCGGGCACAGGCGCACGGCGCCGCAGGCGACGGCCTCGCGCCAGTTCTCGATCGGCAGGCCGGCGTCGGCCACCCCGGTGGCGACCAGCACGGTCAGGGCCCGGATCGGGTGGGTGGCGCCTGCGTCGTCGACGTAATCGCCGACGAAGCTGCCGTCTTCCAGGCGCAGGCCGGTCACCTCGCCACGCAGGACCTCGCCGCCGTAGTTGCGCAACTGGCGTGTCAGGTTGCCGAGCAGATCGGCGCCGGGCACGCCCTCGGGAAAGCCCGGATAGTTGTGCGACACGGGAATCAGGCCCAGGCGGCTGTTGCCCTTGTCGACCACGGCGATGTTGCGCGTGAAGCGGCGCAGGTAGATGGCGGCGGTCAGCCCGCCGGGGCCGGCGCCGATGACCAGGGTATCGAAGACACGTTCGGTAAGTTCGCTCATGAAGCGATTATCGCGACAAACGGGAAGCGCACCTATCGGCGCGCGTGCCCGCTCTCGGTAAGCGCAGGCTTACAGTGGCCCGGGTCGAGCGGCAGGCCGCCCTCGGCTTCGGGCTGGAGCGTGACGTGGTCGATGCCGTGGCGCTCGAGCAGCATCTCCTTGACGCGGCGCAGTACCGCGGGCCAGTCGGCCAGGTCCTTGATTTCGAGGTGGCCGATGAGGGCCGGATGGCCGGGCGACATGTCCCAGACGTGCAGGTCGTGCACCGAGAGCACGCCCTCGACCCCGGCCAGGTCGGCGCCCACCTGCAGGTAGTCGATCCCGTGCGGCACCCCTTCCATCAGGAAGTGATAGGACTCGCGCAGGATGCCCCAGGTCGATTTCAGGATCAGCAGCGACACGAAGATCGACAGGATCGGGTCGATCCGGACCCAGTCCGTGAAGTAGATGACGGCGCCGGCGGCGATCGCCGCGACCGAGCCGAGCAGATCGCCCATCACGTTGACCAGGGCCGCGCGCGTATTGATGCTCTGCGTTTCGCGCGACAGCACCCATGCGACCAGCAAGTTGATGCAGGCGCCGATGGTCGCCACCACCAGCACGACGCCGCCCTGCACCGGTTCGGGATGGGCCAGGCGCTGCGCCGCCTCGTAGACGATCCAGGCGACCAGGGCCAGCATCGCCAGGCTGTTGACGAAGGCGGCGAGCGCCTCGGCGCGCACGAAGCCGAAAGAGTGGCGCGAGGAGGGCGGACGCTTGGCGATCAGCTGCGCCAGCAGGGCCAGGCCGAGCGCGGCGGCGTCGGTGACCATGTGGCCGGCGTCCGAAATCAGGGCCAGCGAATTGGACATGAAGCCGGTGACGACCTCGATGACGGCGAACAGCAGCGTCATCGTGAGCGCGATGCCGAGCGCGGTCTGGCTGCGCGCCTCGATGAAGTGGCCATGGCTGGCGTCGCCGTCGAGGTGGGCGTGGAGGTGCTCGGAACTGGGTGCGGCGTGATCGGATGACATGGGAAAATCGGTCGATTGGAACAACCGGCAAGTGTAATGGATAAGCGCGGTGGGTCAGCCTCATGCGAGGTGCAAGTTTTCTGTCTCAGCACTTAATTCTGGACAAGCCTTGCGCGACGTCCACGCACCCCCTATAATGCACGTCATTGGGCGGTTAGTTCAGCTGGTTAGAATACTTGGTCGACATCCAAGGGGTCGCAGATTCGAATTCTGCACCGCCCACCAGAATACTTGGTAAGAGCGAGAAAGGCATCGACGGTTATGACACCGCGAACTACAACTCAGTTGTGGGGGAATCGCTAGACGCGGTTGTGGTGTTCTTTTGCTCAATACACTGAAATCAACGCGGCTAGCCCGCGTTTTTTTTCGTCCAGATTTTTAAAGTTTCAAATCTTTTAATATTTCGGCGCGGTGCGCCACATGGAGATCACTATGCTGAATGTGCGACTTCCCGATGGCTCCAGCCGTCAGTTCGACGGCCCCGTGACGGTTGCCCAGGTGGCGACGAGCATCGCCCCCAGCCTCGGCAAGGCCGCGCTGGCCGGCAAGGTCGACGGCAAAGTGGTCGACACCTCCTTCCTGATCGAGCAGGACGCCGATTTCGCCGTCATCACCGATCGCGATCCGGAAGGCCTGGACGTGATCCGCCACTCGACCGCCCACCTGCTGGCGCACGCGGTCAAGGAGCTGTTCCCGGACGCCCAGGTCACGATCGGTCCCGTCATCGAAAACGGTTTCTATTACGACTTTTCCTATAAGCGCCCGTTCACTCCGGAAGACCTGGCCAAGATCGAAAAGAAGATGGCGGAACTGGCGAAGAAGGACGAGCCGGTCACGCGCAAGGTGCTGCCGCGCGACGAAGCGGTAGCCTATTTCAAGTCGATCGGCGAAGAATACAAGGCGGAGATCATCGCCTCGATTCCGGCCGGCGAGGACGTGTCGCTGTATTCGGAAGGCAGTTTCACCGACCTGTGCCGCGGCCCGCACGTGCCGTCCTCGGGCAAGCTGAAGGTGTTCAAGCTGATGAAGCTGGCCGGCGCCTACTGGCGCGGCGATTCGAAGAACGAGATGCTGCAGCGCGTCTACGGCACCGCCTGGGCCAGGAAGGAAGACCAGGAGCAGTACCTGCACATGCTGGAAGAAGCGGAAAAGCGCGATCACCGTAAACTCGGCAAGGCATTGGACCTGTTCCACTTCCAGGAAGAAGCGCCGGGCCTGATCTTCTGGCACCCGAAGGGCTGGACGGTCTGGCAGCAGGTCGAACAGTACATGCGCCACAAATACCAGGTCAACGGCTACGACGAAGTCAAGGCGCCGCAGATCCTCGACGTCACCCTCTGGCAGAAGACCGGTCACTGGGACAATTATCGCGAGAACATGTTTACGACCGAGTCGGAAAACCGTTCCTACGCCCTGAAGCCGATGAATTGCCCCGGCCACGTGCAGATCTACAACTCCGGCATGAAGAGCTACCGCGACCTGCCGCTGCGCTACGGCGAATTCGGCCAGTGCCACCGCAACGAGTCCTCGGGGGCGCTGCACGGCATCATGCGCGTGCGCGGCTTCACCCAGGACGATGGCCACGTGTTCTGTACCGAAGAGCAGATCGAGGCGGAAGTAACGGCCTTCCACGCCCAGGCGATGGAAGTCTACGACGACTTCGGCTTCACCAGCATCGACGTCAAGCTGGCGCTGCGCCCGGAAAGCCGCATCGGCAGCGACGCGGTATGGGACGAAGCGGAAGAGGCATTGCGCTCGGCCCTGCGCGCCTGCGGCGTGGAATGGACGGAATTGCCGGGCGAGGGCGCCTTCTACGGCCCGAAGATCGAGTATCACCTGAAGGACAGCCTCGGGCGTCCATGGCAGGTCGGCACGATGCAGGTCGACTTCTCGATGCCGGGCCGCCTGGGCGCAGAATATGTTGCCGAAGACAACACGCGCAAGGTGCCGGTCATGCTGCACCGCGCGATCGTCGGTTCGATGGAGCGCTTCATCGGCATCCTGATCGAGAACTACGCCGGCGCGCTGCCGCTGTGGCTGGCCCCGGTGCAGGTTGCGGTGCTCAATATCTCCGATGCGCAGGCCGATTATGTGAAAGCCGTGCAGGACCGCCTCAAGAAGGCAGGGCTGCGCGTTCACGCTGATTTGCGGAACGAGAAGATTACCTATAAAATACGCGAACATTCCGTCCAAAAGTTGCCATATATTCTAGTTGTTGGCGACAAGGAGCGTGAAGCAAACACCGTGGCCGTGCGCGCACGGGGCAATGTCGATCTGGGCGTGATGTCCGTCGATGCCCTGATCGAGCGCCTGCTTGGCGAAGTTGCAAACAAAGCCAGGTAAGCCGGCCGGTTATTCAGACATTAAAAGGAAACAACATAGCTACTGACAAGTCGTCGCATCGCATCAATGGCGAAATCAACCACCCGGAAATGCGTTTGTCCGGCGTCGATAACGAGCCCTTGGGCATCGTGAGCCTGGCCGAGGCGTTTCGTCTGGCTGAAGAAAAGAACGTCGACCTGGTCGAGATCGCGCCGAACGCGGTCCCGCCGGTCTGCCGCCTCATGGACTACGGCAAGTTCAAGTACTCGGAACAGAAGAAGGCCCACGAGGCCAAGCTGAAGCAGAAGATCATCCAGGTCAAGGAAGTCAAGTTCCGTCCCGGTACGGATGAAGGCGACTACAGCATCAAGCTGCGTAACCTCATCAAGTTCCTCGATGAAGGCGACAAGACCAAGATCACGCTGCGCTTCCGCGGCCGTGAAATGGCGCACCAGGATATCGGCTTCCGCATGCTCGAACGCCTGAAGGGTGACCTCGAGCCGTACGGCCAGGTCGAGCAGTTCCCGAAGATGGAAGGGCGCCAGATGATCATGATCATTGCGCCGAAGAAGAAGAAGTAATATTTAGAGGTAATACTTAGAAGTAATACTTAGAAGTAATACTTCGTTCGCTGGTGCCAGGGCCGGGCCCGGTGTTGCAGCTTTGCTGTGGCGCCGGGCCCGGCCCTGTGTCGTTCTTGCCTCCGTCTTCCCCGGCTGGACGCGCCGCGCGGCGCTGCAACGGCAATACTTTTCCCCCGATACTTGTGTTAGAATCTGCGGTTCCTGTTTTTCGAAGCAGGTTGTAGCGTGTCTCGCATGCGCTGCAAAACAAGTGAAAGCAGGCATCTAAGCGCAACGTCTTGTTGCCACCTGCAATCCTGTTATAGATGAGGCTGTCCGTGAAAGGACAGATGACTATGCCAAAAATGAAAACCAAGAGCTCCGCGAAGAAACGTTTTCGCGTGCGTCCGGGCGGTACTGTGAAATCGGGTATGGCGTTCAAGCGTCACATCCTGACCAAGAAGACCACCAAGAACAAGCGTCAGCTGCGCGGTACCCGTAACATCAATGCGTCGGACGTGACCAGCGTCTACCGCATGATGCCATCTGCTTAATCTCACACTAAGGAGCTAATATGCCTAGAGTTAAACGTGGGGTTACCGCACGGGCCCGTCATAAGAAAGTTCTTGAGCTTGCAAAAGGCTACCGTGGCCGTCGCTCGAAGGTCTACCGTGTTGCCAAGCAAGCAGTCATGCGCGCCGGCCAATATGCCTACCGCGACCGCCGCAACAAGAAGCGCGTCTTCCGCGCACTGTGGATCACCCGTATCAACGCGGCATCGCGTTCGCACGGCATGACCTACAGCGTGTTCATGAACGGCCTGAAAAAAGCCGCGATTGAACTGGACCGCAAGGTCCTGGCCGACATGGCCGTGCATGACAAGCCGGCCTTCGCCGCGATTGTCGCTGCCGTCCAGGCCAAGCTGGCCGCCTGATCGCAGTTTGCCGGCATCGCGCCGCCCTGACGTGGCGCGAAAAGAGCGGGGCAGGGTTATTCGACCTCTGCCCCGTTTTTGATTGTGGGACCTTGTCAAGCCGACTACGGTTCCCGTGGCTCCTGCCACCATCGAAACAGGAAGAATCGCATGAACTCGCTGGAAGAACTCGTCGTCTCGGCCCAGGCTGACTTTGGCGCTGCCCTCGATGCGGCGGCGCTGGAAAACGCAAAAGCAAAATACCTCGGCAAGACCGGCCGGGTTACCGAACTGATGAAGGGCCTCGGCAAGCTCGACCCTGACCAGCGCAAGGCGCAGGGCGCCCTGATCAATGCTGCAAAAGAAAAAATCGAACACGCATTGACCGGCCGCCGCGACGCGCTGGCGAACGCCCAGCTCGGAGCGCGCCTGAACGCGGAAAGCATCGACGTCACCATGCCCGGCCGCGGCCGTTCCATCGGCGGCATCCACCCGGTCATGCGTACCTGGGAACGCGTCGAACGGATCTTCCGCTCGATCGGTTTCGACGTGGCCGACGGTCCGGAAATCGAAAACGACTGGACCAATTTCACGGCCCTGAACAGCCCGGAAAACCATCCGGCGCGTTCGATGCAGGACACCTTCTATATCGAAGGCCAGGACAGCAGCGGCAAGCCGCTGCTGCTGCGCACCCATACCAGCCCGATGCAGGTGCGCTATGCGCGCACCCATACGCCGCCCATCAAGGTCATCGCTCCCGGCCGCACCTACCGCGTCGACAGCGACGCCACCCACTCGCCGATGTTCCACCAGGTCGAAGGCCTATGGATCGGCGAAGATATTTCCTTTGCCGACTTAAAGGGCGTCTACCTGAATTTCGTCAAGGCTTTCTTCGAAACCGAGGACTTGCAGGTGCGTTTCCGTCCGTCTTATTTCCCGTTCACGGAACCGTCGGCCGAGATCGACATCGCGTTCGGCTCGGGCCCCCTGAAGGGCCGCTGGCTGGAAGTGTCGGGCGCGGGGCAGGTACATCCGGCGGTGGTGCGCAACTTCGGGCTGGATCCGGAAAAATTCATCGGCTTCGCGTTCGGCTCCGGCCTCGAGCGCCTGACGATGCTGCGTTACGGGATCAACGACCTGCGCCTGTTCTACGAAGGCGATCTGCGATTCCTGAAGCAATTTAATTAATTTCGTCGATTCATTAAGATTCATACTAAGAAACTATCTCAGCAGGAATCGAGTCGTTGCCGACGCGGTTGACAAGCCGGCGCTGCATTGCTCGTCGTTGCGTGGCGCCACGCGGCCTCCGCGCGCCTTGCTCGCCCTTGCCGTGCAACGTCATCGGCTTCCTTCGTCCCACCGAGATAGGTTCCAAATAACGCGGTTACGAGGCAAAAGATTATGCAATTTTCCGAAAGCTGGCTCCGTTCCATGGTCGACCCGAAGATGACTTCGGAAGAACTGTCCCATTTGCTGACGATGTCCGGCCTCGAAGTCGAAGAGGTCGACGCCGTCGCGCCGCCGTTTTCGAACGTGGTCGTGGCCGAGGTCGTCGAAGTGGCCAGGCATCCGAACGCGGACCGCCTGAACGTCTGCCAGGTCGACGTCGGCACCGGCACCTTGCTCAACATCGTCTGCGGCGCACCGAACGTGCGCGCCGGCATGAAGGCGATCTGCGCCAAGGCCGGCGCCGTGCTGCCTCCTGGCGCGGACGGCAAACCCTTCGAGATCAAGGTCGGCCAGCTGCGCGGCGTCGAATCGCAAGGCATGATGTGCTCGGCGAAGGAACTGAAGATCTCGGAAGAAGGCAGCGGCCTGATGGAACTCCCGGCCGACGCGCCGGTCGGCGCCAGCATCCGCGACTATCTCGGCCTGGACGACCTGAAATTCACCATCAAGCTCACGCCGAACAAGGCGGACTGCCTGTCGGTGCTGGGCGTGGCGCGCGAAGTGTCGGCCCTGACCGGCAGCCCGCTGCACCTGCCGACCACGGTGCCGGTCCCCGTCACCATGGACGAGATCCTGCCCGCCAGGATTTCGGCGCCCGACCTGTGCGGCCGCTTCACCGGTCGCGTGATCCGCGGCCTGGACGCGAAAGCGGCGACGCCGGGCTGGATGAAGCAGCGCCTCGAGCGCTCGGGCCAGCGCTCGGTCTCGGCCCTGGTCGACATCTCGAACTACGTGATGCTGGAAGTGGGCCGGCCCTCGCACGTGTTCGACATGAACAAGATCCACGGCAGCCTCGACGTTCGCTGGGGCAGGAAGGGCGAGCAGCTCAAGCTCCTCAACGGCAACACCGTCGAAGTCGACGAGTGGGTCGGCGTGATCGCCGACGAGAAAGAAATCGAATCGCTGGCCGGCATCATGGGCGGCGATTCGACCGCCGTCACGCTCGACACCACCGACATCTACCTGGAAGCGGCCTTCTGGTGGCCGAACGCGATCCAGGGCCGTGCCCGCAAGTACAATTTCTCGACCGATGCGGCGCACCGCTTCGAGCGCGGCGTCGATTACGCGACCACGGTCGAACATATCGAGCGCATCACGGCGCTGATCATCGAGATCTGCGGCACCGGCGCCACGAAGGTCGGTCCGATCGACGACCAGGTCGTGAACCTGCCGGAGCGCAAGCCCGTCGTGCTGCGCACCGCGCGCGCCCGGAAAGTCATCGGCGTGCCGGTCAGCGACGAGATGGTGGCCGACATCTTCACCCGCCTGCACCTGCCGTTCACGCACGAGGCGGGCAAGTTTTCGGTGACCGCGCCGTCCTACCGTTTCGACATCGAGATCGAGGAAGACCTGATCGAGGAAGTCGCTCGCGTGTACGGCTTCGAGAACATTCCGGCCAATCCGCCGACCGCCCCGAGCGCGATGCTGATCGAGCCTGAAAACACCCGCTCGCTGTTCGCCGTGCGCCATCGGCTGGCCGACCTCGGCTACCAGGAAGTGGTTAACATGAGCTTCGTCGAAAGCGTCTGGGAACAGGATTTCGCCGGCAATGCGTCGCCGATCAAGCTGCGCAACCCGATCGCCAGCCAGATGAGCGTGATGCGCTCGACCCTGATCGGCGGCTTGCTGGCCAACGTGCGCTACAACCTGAACCGCAAGGCGGGGCGCGTGCGCGTCTTCGAGGCGGGCGCCATCTTCAAGCGCAACGAAGCCGTGGCCGACGGTCCCCTGACCGTGGCCGGCTTTGAGCAGCCCAAGCGCGTCGCCGCGATGGCCTACGGCCCGGCGCTCGACGAGCAATGGGGCATGCCGACCCGCGCGGTCGACTACTTCGATGTGAAAGCCGACCTGGAAGCGCTGTTTTCGCCGCGTGTGGTACGCTTTGTCAAGGCTGAGCACCCGGCGCTGCATCCCGGACGCTGCGCCAATGTCGAGCTCGATGGCCGCGTCGTCGGCTTCATCGGCGAACTCCATCCGCGCTGGCTGCAGAAATACGACCTGCCGCAAGCCCCGGTGCTGTTCGAGGTCGACGCCGATGCGCTGCTGGCGCGCGTGGTGCCGCGCTACACCGAGATTTCGAAGTTTCCAGGCGCCACGCGCGACCTGGCGCTGGTGTTGAAACAGCATGTTCCGGCCCAGGAAGTGATCGATGCATTCACCGCCGCCGCAGCTGCTCACCCCAACGGCAAGATCGTGCAAGCCGTTGTTTTGTTTGATGAATACCGCGGCAAGGGCCTGGAGGCGGACGAAAAATCGCTTGCTTTCCGCTTTACCTTGCAAGATACTCAATCGACCTTGCAGGACGATGTCGTGGAGGCCGTGATGGCTGCCGTGGCTGAGGCCGCAAGAGAAAAACACAGCGCAAAACTGCGCGGCTAAGTTCGCAACGCGTCCAAACATGTCCATATCGAAGGCAGGGCTTCAAAATTAATAACAACGACGTTGATTCGGCCGTATTCCAGGAAGCACTGGCGGCCGACCTGCATCGCGCGATGCAGGTGGCACGGGTACGGAAGGAAGCGGAAAAGGACTTGCCGACCCTGACCAAGGCCGAGCTGGCCGAGCTGCTCTTCGAGCAGGTCGGCTTGAACAAGCGCGAAGCCAAGGACATGGTCGAAACTTTTTTCGACGAGATCCGTAACGCGCTCGAGCGCGGCGAGGCTGTCAAGCTGTCCGGCTTCGGCAACTTCCAGTTGCGCGACAAGCCCCAGCGGCCTGGCCGCAATCCGAAAACCGGGGAAGAAATCCCGATCACGGCGCGTCGCGTCGTGACTTTCCACGCTAGCCAGAAACTGAAGAGCATGGTCGAAGAAACCAGCCCGGCATCGATGGCGCGCGCCGCCTGATCCGGCTATCGCGTACAGCTTCCCGGTACAGTTTCTTGGTACGGTTTTTCAGTACAGTTACTCAGTACAATTAATAAGTGAGCCATGAACGATCGCCCGAACAGGATTGAACTGACCGCGCTGCCGCCGATACCGGCCAAGCGCTACTTCACGATCGGCGAAGTGAGCGAATTGTGCGGCGTCAAGCCGCACGTGCTGCGCTACTGGGAGCAGGAATTTACTCAGCTAAAGCCGGTCAAACGTCGAGGAAACCGCCGCTATTACCAGCACCACGAGGTGCTGCTGATCCGGCGTATCCGTGAACTGCTCTACGAACAGGGTTTCACGATCAGCGGGGCACGCAACAAGCTCGACAGCCGCGCCAGCAACCTGGCTGGCGGCATCGAGGAAGTCCAGGTCGAGGAGGCGCCCGGCGTTGACACGGCCAGGCTGCGCGTGGAACTGCTCGATATTCTCGCTTTGCTCAAGCAAAGCGTGCCGCAGGCTTAATGTTCCGTTAACGCGGCAGTTGTGCGCTGTTGTAGAAGAGCGCATGGGTGCTAAAATGTTACATGCGGTTTAGGTAATTCAACGCATGATAGCCGGGTGAGGGTTTCCCCGGTACTTTCCTGTGCCAGGAAAATTTAAGGGAAGACAATGATACGCGTTGCCATTTGTGACGATCACCAGATAGTTCGAGCAGGTTTCAAACAGATTTTCTCCTCGTCCGGCGATTTCGATGTCGTCGCTGAAGGCGCCACCGGCCGCGAGGCGCTGGACATCGCACGCCGCGAGATCTGCGATGTACTCTTGCTCGACATCGCCATGCCCGACCAGAGCGGGATCGACATTTTGCGTACCATCCGCCAGGGCCAGCCGAACCTGCCGGTGTTGATTCTCTCTGGCTATCCGGCACAGCAGTACGCACTGAACCTGTTCAAGATGGGCGCCAATGGCTACCTGAACAAGGAGTGCGATGCCGACGAATTGAAGACCGCCGTGCGTACCGTGTTCCAGGGCCGCCGCTATGTGAGCTCCACCGTCGGCGAATTGCTGGCGCAAAGTTTCGACCGCGATCCGAACACGGCGCTGCATACCGAACTGTCGGACCGTGAATTCCAGGTGTTCCTGCGCCTGGCCAAGGGCGCGACCGTTTCCGACATCGGAAATGCGCTGTCGCTGTCGATCAAGACCGTGTCCACCTACCGTACCCGCATCATGGAAAAGATGGGCCTGCAGTCGAACAGCGACCTGACCTATTACGCCATGAAAAACAACCTGCTCGACTGAGAGCAGGCAGCGGGCGCCGCCCGGCGCTCGCCCTTGCCGGCCTACATGCCGGCGCTACGGCCACGGCCGTAACGAGCGTCAACGCGCGGCGTCCGCTCCTGCCGTCTTCTCCAGGAATGCGGCAACAAGAGCCTGGCCGTCGTCGCACATCTGTCTCATCCCTTCACTTCAGCGAAATTGCTGCGCTGCATTAATGTCCTACAGGGACTATAATCAGCCCGGTCCGGTTAGTTGCGCGAAAGGAACCCAGCAGATGTATTTCTCTATCGATCCCCTCCCGAAACGCGCCCGCTCGCTGCCGCTCTACAAGGTATTGCTGTGCTTTTTCTGCGTCGCGATCTTGCTCGTGAATGCCGTCAGCCTGCTGCGCAACCTCGATGGGCTGAAGGCCGCCAATACGCTGCAAGACCGGACCACCGAGGTCAGCAACGAACTGCAGCACCTGAACCTGCTCGTCACGGATGCCGAGAGCAACCTGCGCGGCTATTTCCTGTCCGGCTCCCCGAGCTACCTGGGCACGGTGCAGGGCGCGCCGGCCCGCATTGGCGAACAGTTGCGCAAGCTCGACAAGCTGCTGGCCGATAATCCTTCGCAGCAAAAGAACCTGGCCCAGCTGCGCCTGCTGGTCGAGCGGCAGCTGCGCATGATGGACGACGCGCTGACGATCTACCGCGACGGCGGCTTGCAGGAAATCCTGACCATCGCCGGCGCGCCCGGCGAAGGCGACAGCGACGAGATCCGGCTGCAAGCGGTCATCATGCTGAGCGAGCAGAACGAATTGCTCAATGCCCGCAGCGCCGCCTTCTACGACCAGCACCGGCATGCCGTCATCCTGGGCCTGGGCATCAACGCCGCCGCCATCATCGTGCTCCTGTTATTCTATCAAGCGGTGCAGCGCAGCTTCGCCGCCCGCGCCCGCGCCGAGCAGGCCTTGCAGCTGGTGAACGAACAGCTCGAATCGCTGGTGGCGCGCCGTACCGAACAGCTGTCGGTGCTGTCGCGGCACCTGATCCATGTATCGGAGGAAGAGAAATCGCGGCTGGCGCGCGAGCTGCACGATGAGATGGGCGCAAATCTGACGGCCATCGGCATGGACCTGGCCACGGTCGGCGAGCAGTTGCGCACCAGCCGGCCCGAACTGGCCGCCGTACTTGCGCGCGCCCGCGCCACCCTGGTCGACACGGTCCAGCTGAAACGCCGCATCGTCGAAGACCTGCGCCCCAGCCTGCTCGACAACCTGGGCCTGGCCGCGGCCCTGCAAAGTTATTGCGAGGATTATGCCCGTGTGACCAGGCTCGATTGCGACGTGCTGATCGACGGCGACGTCGACAGCGCCGGACCGATGCATGCGATCGCCCTGTTCCGCATCGTGCAAGAGTCGCTCAATAACGTCGCCAAATACGCCCAGGCGCGCAGCGTGATCGTGCACCTGGCGCGCGAGGACGACGTGCTGGCGCTCGAGGTCACGGACGACGGCGTCGGCATCGCGCCGGACGCCCTGGCCCGTTCCAAATCGCATGGCTTGCTGGGCATGCGCGAACGCGCCCTGCTGCTGGGCGGGAAGCTCGAGGTAGAGCGCGGCATCAACGGCGTCGGAACCTGCGTGCGGGCGCGCATCCCGGCGCCGGCGGCCGCCACCGGCGCGGTGACCCTGATGCCGGCGGCGCCGGCGCCACCCATGCCGGTAGCCGAGCACAACAGCCTGGGACGATTTGCCGCCTGAAGCGGGCCAAGGCCGATCCGGGCCTGGAAAAAAAGAAGGGCGCCTCGACGGCGCCCTTTCTTCACGATACCGCCTCGCTCAGCGTGCCACGTCTTCCAGCAGGCGGTCGTATTCGGTCTTGGCGACCTTGTAGCATTCGCCGGCATACTCTTCCAGGCCGGTACGGTCGAGCACGGTGATGTTGCCGCGGCGGTACTGGATCAGGCCTTCATCCTGCAGCTTGCCGGCTGCCGCGGTGATGCTTTCGCGGCGCACGCCCAGCATGATCGAGATGAGTTCCTGGGTCACTTTCAGTTCGTTGCCTGGCGAGCGGTCCAGGCGGTCCAGCAGCCAGCGGCACAGTTTCTGCTCGATCGAGCTGTGACGGCCGCCGACGGCGTTCTGGGCCATCTGGGCGAACAGGGCGTTGGTATAGCGCATCAGGAGCTGGGGCAGGGCGCCGCCGCGGTTGAAGGCGTCGCGCAGGTATTGGGTTTTCAAACGGTAGCCGTAGCCGGCGCTCTGGACGACGGCGCTGCACATGGCGCGCTCGCCCATGAAGAGCGACACACCGACCACGCCTTCATGGCCGATCACGGCGATCTCGGTGGTGGCGCCATCTTCCATGACGTACAGCAGCGACACGATTGAGGTCGTAGGGAAATACACGTATTCCAGTTTGGTGCCATACTCGAACAGTTCCTTACCGAATGGCATTGGGACCAGTTCCAGGTGCTCGAACAGGGTTTCCAGGTCTTGGCGGGGAAGGGCTGCCAGCAGTTCGTTTTGCTGGGTGCCGCTGAAACTGACAACTGGACGGGACGCCGCTTTGATATCCTCTTTGGCCGAAAGAAGCTGATTGACCGATTGTGCTTTCTGCGTGACACCACCGAGTTGAGCGTTGTTCATTTTCTGTCCTCTTATCTGACTTGCTGCATGAAGTGCGATTCGCCGAGAGCTTGCAGTTGACTGTGTTTCTACTCAGTTGCAATTCTCTCAATCGCGATGTAGCTACGATAAGGCTTCCGTCTGTTGGCGAACATAAGATTAGGTGTTGCCCCGGTGTAGGCTGCATGCATGATGTCTTGTCAGCCCAGTCCTACTAGGAAAGCTGCGGCGAATCAGCCGGTTTATGCTAGTAGGCAAAAGTTTTGCTTCATAATGGATGCGTTCGCAACCATTCAGTTCCTTTACCGCGCATGCATGTCCTGCTCGCCGAAGACGACGCCGTCCTGGCCGATGGCCTGACCCGTACCCTGCAGGGCCATGGCATGCAGGTGGAACTGGCCACCGACGGCCTCCAGGCCGACGCCCGGCTCCAGAGCCATCCCCCGCAGGTGGCGGTCCTCGACATCGGCCTGCCGGGCATCGACGGCTTCGAAGTCGTGCGCCGCCTGCGCGCGCGCGGCGCGACCACCCCGGTCCTCGTGCTGACCGCGCGCGACGCCGTCGAAGACCGTGTGCGCGGCCTCGAAACCGGCGCCGACGACTACCTCGTCAAACCCTTCGCCACGGCCGAACTGGTGGCGCGCATTCGCGCCCTGGCCCGGCGCAACGCCCCGCCAGGCGGCATTCTCACGCTCGGCAACCTGGTCCTCGACGCGGGCGCGCGGCGTGCGCGCATCGGCACGCGCGCGCTCGCGCTGTCGGCGCGCGAATGGGCCGTCCTCGAATACCTGCTGCAGCAGGCGGGCAGGGTGGTATCGAAGCAGCAGATCATCGACACCATCGCGCCCTGGGGCGAGGACCTGACACTGAACGCGGTCGAGGTCTACGTCTCGCGCCTGCGCCTGAAGCTCGACGGCGCCGGCCTGTCCCTGCGCACGGTCCGCGGTTTCGGCTACCTGCTGGAAGCGGCCGCGCCCGCATGAGCAGCATTCGCGTACGGCTGCTCAAATGGCTGGTCGGCCCGATCGTGGCCGTCAACCTGGGCGCCGCCGCGCTGACCTACCTGCTGGCCTGGACGCCGGCCCAACTCGCTTTCGACGAAGGCTTGCGCGCAAATGCCGCTACCCTGGCAGCGCGCGTGCGTGTCGGCGGAACGCCCGCGCTCGCCTCCGCCCTTTCCGACGACAGTGCGGGAGAAGCGAGCTGGGCGGCCGTGCACGAGCGCGGCGGACGGGTGCTGGCCGGCGCCGCCAGCCTGCCGCCGGCACTGCGTCCGGGCCTGTACGACGCGCGCCTGCACGGCGAGCCGGTGCGCGTGGCCGTGGCCGCGGTGGGCGGTGCCGATGGACTGCACGTCAGCCTGGCGCGCACCACGCGCGCGCGCCAGCAGGTGCGCGCGGCCATCGTGCGTTCGCTGGTGCTGCTGGAAGTATTGTTCAGCCTGGCGCTGGTCGGGCTGGTCTGGTTCTCGGTCGGCAACGGCCTGGCGCCCCTGGCGCGCCTGCGCGCCCGCCTCGATGCGCGTGGCAGCGCCGACCTGGCGCCGCTCGACGACGCCGGCATGCCGCGCGAATTGGTGCCCGTGGTCGGCGCCTTCAACGCCTTGCTGGGACGAATCGAGCTGGGCGCACGCGCCCAGGACGAGTTCCGCGCGAACGTCGCCCACCAGCTGCGCACCCCGCTGGCCGGCCTGCGCCTGCAGCTCGCCGGGCTGGCCGCGCGCCACGCCGGCGACCCCGAGACGCGCCGTTCGGTCGACCTGATGCTGCAGGCGAACGAGCGCATGATCCGCCAGACCAGCCAGCTGCTCTCGCTCGAGCGCGCCGAGCCGAACCGCTTCGCGCGCGCGCGCCTGGCGCCGCTCGACCTCTCCGAGCTGGTGGCCGGCAGCGTCCAGGCTTTCGTGGAGCAGGCCGCCGCGCGCGACATCGACCTCGGCTTCGAGCTGGAACCGGCGATCGTCGACGGCGACCGCTTCCTGCTGCGCGACCTGGTCGACAACCTGGTCGACAACGCACTGCGCTACACGCCGCGCGGCGGGCGCGTCACGCTCAGCTGCGGCAAGGCGGGGCAGGGCAGCGTGCTGCGGGTCGAGGACAACGGCCCCGGCATTCCGGCCTGCCGGCGCGCCCAGGTGTTCGAGCGCTTCGTCCGGCTCGACGAGCGCACCGCGGGCAGCGGGCTGGGGCTGGCGATCGTGCGCGGCATCGCCGACCTGCATGGCGCCGAGGTGGCGCTCGCCGACGCCGAAGGGGGCGGAGCGGTGTTCGCCGTCGCCTTCCCCCTGCCGGGCCGCGCCGCCCGCCAATAAGCACTGTCAATCGGCGCCGGAAGTATAGGAGTAGGAACGCTTGCGCTTGGAGGTGATGGCCGGACGGATACGCTGCGGGGCGATCGCCACGCTGACGCCGGCCGGGCTGTCGGAACCTTTCTGGACGGCGCCGATCACGACCGTGGTGGCCTTGCCATCGATCATCACGCCGTTGGCCAGCACCGGCGACGGCGGCAGGCCGCCGCCCACGAAGGGCGAGGAGCGCTGGCCGCCGCAGGCGCCCGGGGTATTGATGGCGCCGGCCGCGTTGAGCAGGTTGACCCAGTAGCCGCGCGCCTCGCCCAGGGTGGTGGAGCAGGTGCCGGCTTTCGGCGCGATCGGCCGATTGGTGCTGAAGGTGATCATCCCACCGGCGATCAGCGCCGAGGTCACCACCTGTTCGCCCTTGCCGTTCTGGTTCAGGTCCATGAACCAGCCCTTGAGGTCGTTATCGGGCAGTACGCGCGGCGTGCTGCAGGAATTCTGGCCCGTGTAATCCTGCAAGGCGTCCAGGTCCTGCGCCGGCGACGAGGCCGCGGCCAGGCTGTCCTTGTACACATAGAAGCGGTTCACCACGTTCGCGTACGGATAATGGGCATACAGGGGATGTTCGCGGTCGCCGCTGCCGAGCGCCACGAACACGTGCCCCTGCGAGGCCAGCAGGGCCGGGGCGAACAGGAACTTGCGCCCGGCGCCCGCGGTGGCGGCCACCTTGCGGCTGGTCCAGGCGCTGGCCGCGAGTTCCTTGCGGGTGGCGGGACCGTCGATGAAATCGATGCGGTACACGCTGCCGCCGGTATCGACGGCGTAGGCATAGTCGGGCAATGCATCGTTGTCGATGTCGACCATCGCCACGTCGGCCGCGACGGCGCGCTCGGTGGCGAAGGAGCGCACCACGGCGCCGCTGTCGGCGTCGAGCACGTAGACGATGCCGCCCTTGGTGCCGGCGCAGTCCGGCGCCTTGCTGTCGGCGTCCTCGCAGCGGTCGTAGCCGCCGCCCACGACCACCACCGGCTTGGTGGCCGAATAGCCCTTGATGAAGGCGACGCTCGGGGTCGACCAGGTCTGTCCGATGCCGCTCATGCCGGCGGTGCAGCCCGAGTCGTCGGTGAGGTTGGGGCAGCCGACTTTCCATTTGAAGGCGGGCGCGTCCACCGTGCTGACGTCGAGCGCGTAGATCATGCGCCCGCCGCGCCGCATCGTCGGGTAGATCCACACCTGGGTGCTGGCCGCGTTCTGGTAGACGCCGGTGGAGCCGTCGAAGAAATAGTCCTTGGGCGTCGGCTTCGGGCTGATCTTCTCCGGCAGGTTCGGATAGGCCACCAGCGGCGAATTGTTCATCAGCCGCGACAGGCGCGGGAAGAATTCCGGCGCCACGAAGGCCCAGCGCTCGACGCCGGTGTCGGCGTTCAGCGCGCGCAAGGTGCCGTCGTTGGCGCCGTAGAACACGGTGACGCCGGCGCTGCCGCCGTAGTTGACCGGCAGCGGGCGCGAATGGATGACGTCGCCATGGATCGAGGGGCGGGTGGTCGTCAGCTGGCCCGTGCCCTTTTCATTGTTGACGTCCTCGCCGCGGATGAACCTGTGCAAAGACGGGTCGAGGAAGGTGCTGGCCGACGAAAAATTGACCAGGGTGGCGCCGAACTGGGTGTACATCCTGCGGTTGACGGCGTTCGAGCCGGGGGGCGCGCCCGCCGCGTTGCCCTGGCGCAGGACCTGGGCGGCCGCGCCTTTTTCGACGAAGGGACCGTCCGGCGCGTCCGAATACTTGTTGAAGCCGCCGAGCGTGCAATTTCCGGCAGGCTCGGGCTTGACCCCCATGCCGCTCCAGTAGCTGCCGCTGTCGCCGGTCCAGTAACTGGTTGCGCAGGGCGTGACGAAGCCGGTTTGCGGATTGACCGCCGGTTTGCCGGCGACGTCGCCGAGGTCGAGGGCGCCACCTGAATTGATCAGCTGATAGCGCTTGAGGTTGCCGAACCAGCGCGGCTTGGCGTCCGCATCCGGGCGGAACATGCCGATGAAGACCTGGTTTTCGTTCTGCGAGCGGTTGGTCGCGTTGACCGGCAGGCTGGTCGAGGCGAAGCTGGTATTGACGGCCTGGATCTCGATCAGGATTTCCTTGAGCGCGGCGAGGATGGCTTCCTCGTTCCTGGCCGCGAAATACTTGCCGCCGCCGGCCTTGGCCATGCTCAGCATGAGCGAGGTATGCTCGGCGTTCGGCTGGGCGTTGTAGACGTCGATGGTGTAGGTGGCGACCGAAGGGCGGATGGTGGTGCCGGCGACCGGGACGCCGCGGTCGTGCAGCAGGCGCGCCCATTCGTCGGCATTGCGCGGGCCGGTGTCGGTGCTGTAGGTGCCGGTTGGGACATTGGTGATGACGGTATCGGTGGCCACCACGCTGTACTGGCTCTTGCCGGTCGCGCACACGCCTTCGGCGCTGGCCGCGACCGCGCCGATCTTGCAGCCGTCGGTATAGCCGCTGCAGGTCTCGGCGAATGCCGCCAGGCCGGCCGAGGCGTCGGCCGCGTTGGCGTAGCAGGCGGCGGTGGTGCCCACCGTGGTCGTGGTGCTGACGGCCTTGCTGGAAAAGTTGGGCAAGCCCAGCTGGGAGACCGGCAGCAGGGCGCCGCTGGCATTCCTGTTGTTGTTGAGCGCGTTGAGCAGCTGGGTATTGGCCGCCGTGTCGGACGACGGGCCGCTCGCGTTGGGGTTGCCGATGAAGATGACGTAGCTCTTGCCGCAGGTATTGTCCGAAGTGAGAGGCGAAGCGAATTGCCCGTAAGCCGTCGTGTAGCCGCCCGCGTCGGCCTTGCTTGCGAGGACGGCGCCGGGCGAATACGACTTGTCGCCGGCAAAATAGTTGTACACGTCGTACATCAGGTTGCCGTAGGGCGTATTGGCGTTGCGCTTTTCGTCCGGGCTGTTGATGTTGCCGTGTATCGTCGTCAGCTGGGTCGACATGGCCGTGCGGTTGCTTTCCTCCATCGGACGCACCGCGTAGCGGATGAAGCCGCCGTCGTCGCCGGCATTGCCGCCGGTGACGAATTCCATCAGGCCCAGGCTGACGCTGCCGTCGAGTTCGGCAACCAGGCGCTTGATCGCGTTCACTTCCGACTGGCCCTGGCTCGCGCCCGGCCATTTCTGGTTCTGGCGCGACCAGTTCGAGGTGTTGTCGAGCACGATCAGGATGCGCGGATTGACGTTCGCCCCGGCCGAGGCGCCGGTGAAGATGTCGATGTCGTCGGCGCCGGCCGAAAGAGGCGCCGCGGCCAGCGCGCAGGCGAGCGCTCCCGCAATGGTATGGATGACGGTGCTGCGGATCATGGCGTTCTCTTTTTCACGTGGAAGGGCAGTTGTTGGTCACGTCGTCGCGCGCGACGCGCACCGCGACGCCCTGGGTGACCTCGACTTCGGCCTCGGTCTCGACATCGGTGGCGACGGCCGTGATCTCCCAGATACTGTCGGCGCAGGCCGAATTGCCGTCGACGGCGCCGGCCATGCCGAAGTTCTGGGCGCTGCCCATGCTGCAGGTGGCGTCCTCGGCGACGGCCATGTTCAGCGAAGTGTTGCGGATCAGCGGGGCCACCACGCATTTCGGCTTGGGCGCGATGGCCACCTTGACGTCGGTCTTGCCGTCGCCGTTGGTGTCGACGCAGCGCTGGTTCGGCGCGCCGCAAGGGTTGGCCAGGATATGCTCGGGCGTGACGAAGAAGCGGGTATTGCTGATCGTCTCTTCGATCACTTCGCGGGCGGCGGCCGTGGCTTCGTCGCGCTGCTGCATGTTCGAGACGATTTGCAGGTTCGACTTGCCGAGATTAAAGCTCGTCAGGGCGACCAGGGTCAACAGCACCAGCATGATCAGCGCGGTGATGAGGGTGATGCCGGCCTCGCGGCGCGGGTGGGTCATGGAATTCTCCTTCCGGCCGGGTTCGGCAGTGCGACCAGGGCCTGGAACACGTGGCGCTTGTAGGGGTCCCCGGCGGCGGCGATGTCGTTGCTGCTGCCGTCGGCCTTGCGGCCGAGGGTATAGGTCTTCTTGTCGACCCAGCCGGCGGTCGCGGCGGCATTGCGCGCCAGCACGTGCAGCCTGACCGCGACGGCGCCGCGCCAGTTGCCCGCGGCGCAGGCGGGCGCCGCGCAGCCGTCCGCCTTGGCCGGATCGGCCGCCGTCAGCTCGGCCACGCCGTCGCCGCCGGCCGGGGCCAGGTCCAGGCCGTACTCGAGCTGGAGGTTTTCGATCCCCTCGGCCAGCGGCACGATCCGCCATGCGGCGCCCGCGCCGTCGGCAACGAGCTCGGCGCGCTTGAGGGTGGGAATGCCGTCCTTGGCGGTATTGTTGTTGGCGACAAAATAGAGATGGGTTTTATAGCGCCGCAGCGCGGCGGGGACGCTGCAGTTGCGCGCGCGCCGGGTCAGCCCTGCCGTATCGAGCGAGAGCGCGTAGAAATCGGTGACCTTGGGCGAGTTCAGTTCGGTCGCATCGTTGCACAGCGAAGCCTGGAAGAACGGACCGGGGCCGGACGCGGCGTCGCAGCCGGCCTGGCCGGCGATGCAGGCGGCGGTGCGCCGCACCACCAGCACATCGGTGCCTGCGCGCAAGTCATCCAGGCAATCGAGTCCGGCATCGCCATCGTCCACGCCCTGGACCGCCAGCGCCAGGCCGGCGTGCAGGTCGGCCAGAGCGGTGGAGCAGGGCGCCGGGAGCACCGCCGGCGTGGCCAGCAGGGTCGGATTGAATTCGGCGAAGTACCCGGCATTGCGCAGGTCGACCGCGAGCAGGTCGATCGCATAGCGGCCGTTCTCGACCTGCCGATGGGTTTTTTCGATCTCGGCCTGGGTCCGGGTGTTGTTGACGAACAGGGTCGACAGGCCCGCCAGCAGGATCAGGCCGATCGCCGCGGCGACCAGCAGTTCCACCAGCGAGAAGCCGCGCGCGGTGCGCAGGGCGGGAAGGGGGCGGAGCGAGCGGGTCATCCGGTGATCCTCGGGTGCGGCTTCAAAGGCAGGTGGGCAGGCCGACCGCGACCCGTGCCGAGACGAGCCGGCGGTTGGTGTCGGCACCGTACAGGTTCTTGCCGCAGGCCTGGGCGGGCGCGCGCGTCGCATGCAGGCCCTGCCAGGCGACGCTGACCAGGTAGACGGCGGGCGTGCAGACGCCGGCCGCTTCGTTCTTGACCTGCACCTGCGTGACGCAGCCGCGCGCGCCCTGCATCGCGCCGCCGGGCACGTTGTCACGCTTCTCGGCCGCGCCTTTCAGGGCCGCGCTCCACTCGCACTTGTCGCGCGCGCTGCCGGCCGCTTCCTTGCTGCAATCGGTCGCGAGGGTGTCGCCGGTGCCGAGCGGGGCGGTGGTCAGGTAGCCGGCGGCGTTGGCGCTGTTGCCGCTCAGGCGGGACTGCATGTCCTGCAGCAGCACGGCGGCCTGGGCTCGCTGGTAGGACTCGATCGAGCCGATCTGCGCCTTGGACTGGAAAGCGGCCAGCCCGAGCAGGCCGAAGGCGAGCACGACCATCGTGACCAGTACTTCGATCAGGCTCACGCCGCGCTGGCGGCTCGGTGTCGGAAGAGGCAGGTCGGCCATGGCGTTCAGCAGGCGCTGGTGCTCTGGTTGGGACGGCCGGACAGGTCGATTTTCACGCAGCGGCGGGTGTCGTTGCCGCTCATGGCGATGTCGAAGGCCGGCAGGCTCGCATCCTTGACCCGTCCGTTGGGCAGGTAGACCACGCTGGCGGGGCCGGCGACGGTGGCGCCCGGCACCGCCGGGTGGTCGTCGAGCTTGCGGCCGGTGCCGGCCGGGTCTGCGATGCTCCAGCCGTGCTGCCACTGGCGCGCCGCGACCGGCGCCAGCGTGACCTCGGCATTGCGCTTGATGGCCTCGCTGCGCGCGCGCGCAAGCGCGGCGTACAGCTCGCTGCTGACGCTGCGCGAGCGTGTTGCCGCGATCATCGAGGAAAAGGCGGGCGCGGCCACCGAGGCCAGGATGGCGACGATGGCAACGACCGTCAGCAACTCGGGCGTGGTGAATCCCCGCGCGCGGCGGCCGGCGGCGCTTACCATTTGCCCGCCGGAGTGCGGGTGCCCGCGCTGTCGATCGCCAGGTCGCCGTCGCCGGCCTGGGAGCTGCCCGCGACCGGCTTGGCGGTGATGGTGAAGGCGGACGGCGGCCCATCCTCGAGCTTGATCGCGATCGTGTACTTGTCCGAGATGGCCGTCGAGGTGCTCATGCCCAGGGCGGCCACGCTGGCGGCGTAGGCGCGCGAGTCGGCCATCATCCGGCTCTGGGCCTGGGCCAGTTCCATCATGTGCACCTGCGCGCTGGTGCGGTGCGCCTTGACCACGTACCGGGTATAGCCGGGATAGGCGACCGCGGAAAGGATGCCGATGATCGCGACGACGATCATCAGTTCGAGCAGGGTGAAACCGGCGCTGCCGGCACGGCGCTTCGTCGGGGAGCGGGCCATGGCGTTTCCTCGGATTGGATAATATTGCCCAGTATAAACATCTTCCCTGTCATTTAGCTGAAAGTTTCCTGACGGAATGCTGACAGCGTGGCATACGCGCACACCCGCCCCCGCGCGCCGGGGCGCCGGGGGCGGGCCCGCCAATCAATTCACACAAGCATCTGGAGACCCGGTAAAATCGCCGGTTTTGCTAGGACCCACCGCTTTGGCCGAGATTATGGACACCGATACCGCAGCACCCATTCTTGAGACGACCGACAGCGACGTGGCTGGCAAGTCGGCGGCACTGATCGCGAACGAAGTCGCGCGCCGCCGCACCTTCGGCATCATTTCCCACCCCGACGCCGGCAAGACCACGCTGACCGAAAAGCTGCTGCTGTTCTCGGGCGCGATCCAGCTCGCCGGTACCGTCAAGGGCCGCAAGAGCGGCCGCCATGCCACCTCCGACTGGATGGACATCGAGAAGCAGCGCGGCATTTCGGTCGCTTCCTCGGTGATGCAGTTCGAGTTCCGCGACCATGTGATCAACCTGCTCGACACGCCCGGCCACCAGGACTTCTCGGAAGACACCTACCGCGTGCTGACCGCCGTCGACTCGGCGCTGATGGTGATCGACGCGGCCAAGGGCGTCGAGGCGCAGACGATCAAGCTGCTCGACGTCTGCCGCATGCGCAACACGCCGATCGTCACCTTCATGAACAAGCTCGACCGCGAAACGCGCGATCCGCTCGAACTGCTCGACGAACTTGAATCGGTCCTGAAGATCGAGTGCGCGCCGGTCACCTGGCCGATCGGCATGGGCAAGAACTTCCGCGGCGTCTACCACCTGCTGAAGGACGAGATCATGCTGTTCAAGGCGGGCGAGGAGAAGGCCGACGGCGCCTTCGAGATCCTGAAGGGCATCGACAACCCGAAGCTGGCCGAGATGTTCCCGCTCGAGATCGAGCAGCTGAAGATGGAAGTGGAACTGGTGCACGGCGCCTCCCATCCGTTCGATCTGGAGCGTTTCCTGTCGGGCGTGCAGACGCCGGTCTTCTTCGGTTCGGCCATCAACAACTTCGGCGTGCGCGAGATCCTGTCGGCGCTGGTCGACTGGGCGCCGGGCCCGCGCGAGCGCGACGCCACGGTGCGCGCCGTCGAACCGAGCGAAGCGAAGTTCACCGGCTTCGTCTTCAAGATCCAGGCCAACATGGACCCGGCCCACCGCGACCGCATCGCCTTCCTGCGCGTGTGTTCGGGACGTTTCGAGAAGGGCATGAAGGTCAAGCACCTGCGCCTCGGGCGCGAAGTCAAGCTGTCCTCGGTGGTCACCTTCATGGCGTCCTCGCGCGAGCAGGTGGAAGAGGCCTACGCCGGCGACATCATCGGCCTGCCGAACCACGGCAACATGCAGATCGGCGACAGCTTCTCCGAAGGCGAGATGCTCACCTTCACGGGCATTCCCTATTTCGCGCCGGACCTGTTCCGCACGGTGCGCATCCGTAATCCGCTGAAGATGAAGCAGCTCCATAAAGGCTTGCAGCAGCTGGGCGAGGAGGGCGCGGTGCAGGTCTTCAAGCCGGTGCTGGGCTCGGACCTGATCCTGGGCGCGGTCGGCGTGCTGCAGTTCGAGGTGGTGGCGAGCCGCCTGTTGAACGAATACGGTGTCGATGCCGTCTTCGAAGGCTCCAGCATCAGCAGCGCGCGCTGGGTGTCCTCCGACGACAAGAAGTCGCTGGCCGACTTCGAGGTGCAACTGGGGCATAACGTGGCCTACGACGCGGCCGGCAACCTGGCCTACCTGGCCACCTCCGGCGTGAACCTGCGCCTGACCCAGGAACGGTGGCCGAAGCTGACCTTCCACGCGACGCGCGAGCACGCGGCCAAGCTCGGCTGAGGTCGGCGGGCGGCAAATGGGGGCCGGCAGCATTGCCGGCCTTTTTTTTCGAGGCGCTGTCACCGTTACGTGTGGACGAGTCCCATTGCCGCTCGCAGGAAGCGCTCCGGCGACGCAATGCGCTCGCCATCGGGCGCCCAGCGCCAGCCCAGGTAATTCGGCAAGTAGGGTGAAGCAACGCCATGGAGGCGTGCCAGCCACTGCCTGAATCGGCGGTGATAGGCGTTCACGTTTCGAGCGAGGGCCGCAGCGCCTGCACGAGGTGCGCACGCTGGCGCCTCGTCAATGGACTCGATTGCCTTAGAGCGCCTAACAAAACCTCCATAGCTGCGTTGCAGCTCCTTGCCGTACAGTCGTACTGTCTTCGTCGCCGCGCCTTGCTCTGAAGGTTTTGTTAGGCGCTCTTAGCCATGTTGTGAAGCGTCTTGCCTGCATGCCAGACTCCGCTCGATGGTCGAATAGCAGTTCGACCTCGCTAGCGCCCAGCGGTTCAATGTCTACACATAGCGGTGACAGCGCTTTTTTCGACGGCAGGGCCGGAACGGCGGCGCGTCTGTCTGCAAATGTCCACCTGCAGGAAGGTGTTGATCCGCCTCAAGGGCGCTGGGGAAGCGATGCCGTAGATTGGTCGAATGCGTTAAGGAAATATTGCGCATTATCGACTCGCGAGGCCATCATGCTTGAGCACCAGCGTTTCCCCGCGGCGGCCGCACCGGCCGCCTTTCCTTTCCTGTCCAGGGGATTGACATGCTCTCGCGCCTGAAAATCGGTCCCAAACTCCTGCTCGCGCCCGGCGTGGTGCTGCTGCTGCTGGTGCTGCTCTCCTGCGGTGCCTGGTATGCGATGGTGCGCCAGAACGCCTCGCTCGAAGACATCGTCGGACGCCGCGCGGCGCACATGCGCGCCGCCAGCGACCTGGTATTTACGGCCCAGCGCGCGCATGCCGAGATCTACCAGTTGCAGAGCTGGATCGGGGGCAGCTTCCCGAAAAGCCGGATCGCGCCCCTGATCGGCGACATCCACCGCCAGCATGCGCTGACCACCGCCGGCCTGCGGCGCCTGGCGCGCATGACGCCGCCCGGCAGCGCCGAGCGCCGCTATGTCGACGGCGCCGGCACGGCCCATGCCCGCTACGTGCAGGCGGTGGTCGAGGTGATCGAACTGGCGCGCGACGACCAGTCGATCAGCGCGAACGCGATGAGCAAGGCCGAGTCCGCGTTCGCCGACGTGGCCCGGCGCCTGAACGCCTTGTCGCAGCTCGAGCAGTCCTTGTCGCAGGAAGCGTCCGACAGCGCCGCCGCCGACTTCCGTGTCATGACCTGGCTGATGCCGCTGGTGATCGTGCTGGCATGCGCCGTCTCGCTGCGCATCACGGTCGCGGTGCGCAAGGCGCTGCTGGGCGAGATCCGCGGTATCGGCGCCGCGGCGGTCGACCTGGCCAGCGGCGACCTGACGGCCAGGGAGCGCGTCTACGGCAGCGACGAGATCGCGGAAACCTCGCGCGCACTGAATGCCAGTATCCGCAACCTGAACCTGACGCTGCGCACGATCCTGGAATCGGCGCGCTCGATCGGCTCGGCCTCGCGCGACCTCGCCCTGGGCAACCTGAACCTGAGCACGCGCGCCGTCTTTCGCGCCAGTTCGCTCGAACACACGGCCTGCTCGATGCAGGAACTGGCCGCCACCGTGCACCTGACGGCCGACAGCGCGCAGGCCGCCAACCGCCTGGCCGAATCGGCCTCGAACGTCGCCCAGCAGGGCGGGAACGTGGCCGACCGCCTGGTGACGACCATGGAATCGGTGAAGGGCAGCGCCTGCCGCGTGGGCGAGATCAGCCGCGAGATCGACGCCATCGCGGTCGAGACCGGCACGCTGGCAGTGAATGCGGCGCTGGAAGCGGCGCGCGCCGGCGAGCACGGGCGCGAGTTCGCGCTGGTGGCGGGCGAAGTGCGCTCGCTGGCGCTGCGCACCGGCAGCGCGGCGCGCGAGATCCGCGAGCTCATCGCCCGGTCGGTGGCCGAGATCGAAGGCGGGACCGCCTTTGCCGCGCAGGCCGGCAGCAGCATGGCGACGATCGCCGTCTCGGTGCAGCAGGTGGGCGACATCATCAGCCAGATCAGTTCGGCCAGTATCGAGCAGGCCAGCGGCCTGTCGGAAGTGAACGAGGCGATCGTGCAGATGGACCAGGTCACGCAGCGTAATTCCTCGCTGGTGGAAGAAGCGGCGCAGGCGGCGCGCAGCCTGCAGATGCAGGCGATGACCTTGTCGCGGGCCGTGGCGGCCTTCCGCCTGGACGAAGCGGTGCTGCCGCCGGAGCCACCGGCGCGCGCTTCGAGCGTGGCCGACGTCGACATACGCGAGGTGCTGAAGGATGGGCGGCGCGACGCCAGCCGCGAGCCGGGGCGCGAGCGCAGGAAGGCGCCGCGGCCGCACCTGAGGCTGGCCTCGCGCAGGGATTGAGGGCGGCCGCCCGGCGGGTGCGGTGCATGAAAAAAAGCGGCGCCGGGTTCGCTCCCGGCGCCGCTTTTCATCTTACCGCCAGGCCCTTACTCGTAATCGCTGATCGGCGCGCAGCCGCAGAACAGGTTGCGGTCGCCATACACGTTGTCCGCGCGGCCGACCGGCGGCCAGTACTTCTTCTTGCGCAGCGAGGCCACCGGGAAGGCCGCCACTTCGCGCGAATAGGTGTGCTGCCAGTCGTCGGCCGTGACCACTTCGGCCGTGTGCGGCGCGCCCTTGAGCGGATTGTCCATCTTGTCGTACTCGCCGCGCTCGACCTTGACGATCTCGGCGTGGATCGTGATCATCGCCTCGATGAAGCGGTCGATCTCGATCTTCGACTCCGACTCGGTAGGCTCGATCATCAGGGTGCCCGGCACCGGGAAACTCATGGTCGGGGCGTGGAAGCCGAAGTCCATCAGGCGCTTGGCCACGTCTTCGTTCGAGATTCCGGTCTTGTCCTGCAGCGGGCGCAGGTCGATGATGCACTCGTGCGCGACCAGGCCGTCGTGGCCCGTGTAGAGCACCGGATAGTGCGGGGCCAGGCGGCGCGCGATGTAGTTGGCGTTCAGGATCGCCATCTCGGTCGCCGCGGTCAGGCCTTCGGCGCCCATCATCGCGATGTACATCCACGAGATCGGCAGGATCGAGGCCGAGCCGTACGGCGCCGCGCTGACCGCGCCGATGCCCTCTTCGTTGCGCACGTAGCCGCTCGAGCGCTGGTTCGGCAGGAAGGGTGCCAGGTGGGCGCCAACGCCGATCGGGCCGACGCCGGGGCCGCCGCCGCCGTGCGGGATGCAGAAAGTCTTGTGCAGGTTCAAGTGACTGACGTCGCCGCCGAAGGCGCCCGGCGCGGCCACGCCGACGAGCGCATTCATGTTGGCGCCGTCGATGTAGACCTGGCCGCCGTGCGCGTGCACGATCTCGCACAGTTCCTGGATGCCTTCCTCGAACACGCCGTGGGTCGAGGGGTAGGTGACCATCACGCAGGCCAGGTTCGCGCTGTGCTGTTCGGCCTTCTTCTTCAGGTCGGCCAGGTCCACGTTGCCGTTCTCGTCGCAGGCGGTGACGACCACCTGCATGCCGACCATGTTGGCCGATGCCGGGTTGGTGCCGTGCGCCGAGGATGGGATCAGGCAAATGTTGCGGTGGCCTTCGCCGCGCGCCTGGTGGTATTTCTGGATCACGAGGAGGCCCGCGTACTCGCCCTGCGAACCGGCGTTCGGCTGCAGCGAGATCGCGGCGTAGCCGGTGACGGCGCACAGCATTTCCTCGAGCTGGCCGATCATCTCGCGGTAGCCGACGGTCTGGTCGTCCGGGGCGAACGGGTGGATGCTGGAGAACTCGGGCCAGGTGACCGGGATCATTTCCGAGGTCGCATTGAGCTTCATCGTGCATGAGCCGAGCGGGATCATGGTGCGGTCCAGCGCCAGGTCCTTGTCGGCGAGCGAGCGCAGGTAGCGCAGCATCTCGTGCTCGGCGTGGTAGCGCTGGAAGGTCGGGTGGGTCAGGAAGGCGCTGGTGCGGGCCAGGGCCGCCGGGAAGGCTTGCGCGGCGTCCTTGTCGAGCGAGGCGACGTCCGGCGCCGCGGCGCCGTTGGCGAAGATCGAGAACAGCAGGTCGAGGTCCTCGCGGGTCGTGGTCTCGTCCAGCGACAGGCCGACGTGGCCGTCGTCGATGCGGCGCAGGTTGACGCCGGCCGCGCTCGCCGCGGCGTGCAGTTCGGCGGCGCGCCCGGTCTCGACCGTCAGCGTGTCGAAGAAGGTCGCGTTGGCCAGCGCGTAGCCCATCTGCTTGAGCCCCGAGGCGAGGATGCCGGCCATGCGGTGCACGCGCCGGGCGATGCGCGTCAGGCCTTGCGGGCCGTGGTAGACCGCGTACATGCCGGCCATCACCGCCAGCAGCACCTGGGCGGTACAAATGTTCGAGGTCGCCTTTTCGCGGCGGATGTGCTGCTCGCGCGTCTGCAGCGCCAGGCGCAGGGCCGGCTGGCCCTGGGCGTCGACGGTGACGCCGACCAGGCGGCCCGCCATCGAGCGCTTGAATTCGTCGCGCGTGGCGAGGTAGCCGGCGTGCGGGCCGCCGAAACCGAGCGGCACGCCGAAGCGCTGGCTGTTACCGACGACGACGTCGGCGCCCCATTCGCCCGGCGGCGTCAGCAGCGTCAGGGCCAGCAGGTCGGCGGCGACGATGATCATGGCGCCGGCCGCGTGCAGCTTTTCGCAGGCGACCCGGTAGTCGCGCACTTCGCCGTTCACGCCCGGGTATTGCAGCAGCACGCCGAAGCAGCTTTCGTCGAGCGACTCGACGCCGGCGGCGGCAACGGTGCGCACTTCGACCCCGATCGGCTCGGCGCGCGTGCGGATCACTTCCAGCGTCTGCGGCAGCACGTCGTCGGCGACGTAGAACACTTTCGAGGCGGACTTGCCGACGCGCTGGATCAGCGTCATCGCTTCGGCGGCGGCCGTGCCTTCGTCGAGCATGGACGAGTTGGCGATGCCCATCCCGGTCATGTCGGTGATCATCTGCTGGAAATTCAGGATCGCTTCCAGGCGGCCCTGCGAGATCTCCGGCTGGTAAGGGGTGTAGGCGGTGTACCAGGCCGGGTTCTCGAAGATGTTGCGCAGGATGACGGCCGGCGTATGGGTGCCGTAATAGCCCTGGCCGATGACCGACTTCATCACCTTGTTCTTGGCGGCGATCGCCTTCAGCTTGGCCAGCGCGCCTTGCTCCGGCAGCGGCTCGAAGAACTGGCCCAGGTCGAGCTTGTCCTTGCGGCGGATGTTGGCGGGAACGACCGCGTCGATCAGCGCCGCGCGCGACGCGTAGCCGAGCGTCGACAGCATCGCCGCTTCTTCGGTTTCGGACGGGCCGATGTGGCGCGGGATGAACGAATCGCGCGCTTCAAGTTGAGTCAGGCTGGTGCGGGTCATGGTGGTGGCCAAAAAGAGGTGACGGTGGCGCCGGGGGCGGCCGGTCGATGGATGGAGTCGGGAATGCGCTAGAGCAGGGCGGTACGCCCGGTGCGCGCACCACGGATGCGCGAACCGGGCGCACCTGTCGATATCAGTTGCCGGTGGTCTTGCCGTAGGCGTCGGCGTCGAGCAGGCCGTTGATCGCGTTGGCGTCGGCCGGCTTGAGCTTGAACAGCCAGGCGCCGTAGGCATCCTGGTTGATCGAGTCCGGCGCGTCGGCGGTCGGCTGGTTGACGGCGACGACGGTGCCGGCGACCGGCGCGTAGATGTCGCTGGCCGCTTTCACCGACTCGACCACGGCGGCGTCCTGGCCGGCCGTCAGGGTCTTGCCGACCTGCGGCAGTTCGACGAAGACGATGTCGCCCAGCGCGTCCTGCGCGTACTCGGTGATGCCGACGGTCAGCAGGCCGTCGGTCTCGAGGCGGACCCACTCGTGGGACTCGGTGTATTTCAGGTCGGTCGGAATGTTCATGTACAGGGCTCCAGGTTGGTATGTGGCGGTATTATAAATCTTGGGTCAGGCGGCCAGCACCTTGCCGTTGCGGACGAACGGCAGCTTGACCACGGTGGCGGCCAGCTTCTTGTCGCGGATCTCGACGTGCACGGTGTCGCCGATTGCGACATCCATCGGCAGGCGCGCCAGCGCGATCGCCTGCTGCATCGAGGGGCTGAAGGTGCCGCTGGTGATTTCGCCGGCTGCGCCCGACGCGGCCACGACGCGCTGGTGCGCACGCAGGATGCCGCCTTTCTCGCGCAGGATCAGGCCCATGAACTGGGCGTTCTGGCCCCTGGCCTGCAAGGCGGCCTTGCCGACGAAGTCGCGCTCGGAGACCAGGTCGATGGTCCATGCCAGGCCGGCGTCGAGCGGATTGACCGATTCGTCCATGTCCATGCCGTACAGGTTCATGCCCGCTTCCAGGCGCAGCGTGTCGCGCGCGCCCAGGCCGGCCGGCTTGACGCCGGCCGCGACCAGGGCGTTCCACAGCGCCTCGACCCGGTCGGCCGGGCACCCCAGTTCGAAGCCGTCCTCGCCGGTGTAGCCGGTACGCGCGACCATGACTTCGCCGAAGGCCGTATCCGGCACGATCACGACGTTGAAGGGTTTCATCGCCTCGGAAGCGGCGCGGGTCTCGGGCAGCACCTGCCAGACCCTGGCGCGGGCGTTCGGGCCCTGCACGGCGACCAGGGCGATGGCGTCGCCGCCGTCGCGGCGCTGGGTGATCGCCAGGCCGCTGCCGGTAGCGTCGTTCTGGCGGCGCATCCAGGCCACGTCTTTTTCGGCGGTGCCGGCGTTGACGACCAGGCGGAACCAGTCTTCGCGGAAGAAGTAGACGATCAGGTCGTCGATGACGGTGCCTTCGGGATTGAGCATGCACGAGTAGAGCGCCTTGCCCGGCACCTGCAGCTTGTCGACGTTATTGGCCAGCAGGGCGCGCAGGAAGGGACGGGCATTGGCGCCTTCGAGGTCGACCACGCACATGTGCGAGACGTCGAACATGCCGGCATCGGTGCGCACGGCATTGTGCTCTTCGATTTGCGAGCCGTAGTTGACGGGCATGTCCCAGCCGCCGAAATCGACCATCTTGGCGCCGAGGGCGCGGTGTGCGGAATTGAGCGGGGTGGTCTTGAGCGTCATGGAGTCCTCGGGCAGTCGTATAGGGGAGCCGCCACGCCGGCCGAACCGATGCGTGCGCTGCGCGCCCCTCTGTCCTTGGTACCTGAGAGATAGCGACCGACGTCGCCTGCCCCTTCGGTGGGCCCTCGCGGGCCGCTCTCCAGAGTTGGTCCGCACCTCGGGTGCCGACCCTTGACCGGTCCTTTTGCCTGAGAGTTTTTGGGTGATGCCCCTTCGGCGCCAGCGCATCGGCTGACCTCTCCCGATCAAGACTGTGGAGAATATGTCACCGCCTCGATTGTGTCAATCTCGCGCGGCCCGATTCGCCCTCCCGCGCCCGCTGTTAAGGCCGCTTTAAGGCCGCTTTAAGGACGGCCGCACCAGGGCCTGCGCACCGTTGGCGTGCCGGTGCGCAGGCTTTTTCCTCGATTTGTTACACTGGCGATCACACTTTGGGGAATAAAACAACGGGGTAGATCACGGGGTAAAACACGACTATGAGCGAAGATAAAGCGAAACGCAGCAAGGAAGCCTGGTTCACCCTGTCGGGCGACGTCAACAGCGACATGGTGCACCGCGTGTTCGAGGCGGTCGGCCACATGACCGAGGACGGCATCGAAACGGCGCACGTGCTGGTGCAGTCGAACGGCGGCTATGTCAGCGATGGCCTGTGCCTGTACAACTTCATGTCGAAGTCGCCGATCGAGTTCGTGATGTACAACGGCGGGGCGGTGGCCTCGATCGCGGTCATCATGTACCTGTCGGGCACGCGCCGCTACGCCAGCGAGACGGCGCGCTTCATGGTGCACAAGTCGCATGCGACGGCGTCCCCGGGCTCGCGCCCCGACGCCCTCAACATCATCGTCGAGGGCTTGCGCGCCGACGATGCACGCACCGAATCGATCCTGCGCAAGCACGTCGAGCTCTCGCCGGAGCAGTGGGCCATCCACCAGTATTCCGACTTGCACCTCAATTCGCGCGACGCGAAGATCGCCGGCATGATCAACGACATCGCCGATTTCTCGCCGCCGAAAGGGGCGCACCTGCGCAATATCTGAGCGCGGTAAACCGGCACGGGCCGGCATTCGTTTCCATTCGAATCGAAGGAGGCGATGCCGGCCTTTCCTTTGTTCCGCGAATGGCGTATCCATGCAAATATCATGTGCAATTGAATGCGTGGATGCAAATTATATGTGCATGGATGGATAATGCAGGGCCCGGCATTTTCGCTGGCCGGCCAATGGAGTTAATATGGTGATGGGTATTATCCGGGCAAGGCCGGATAATACCCAAGCCGAATAAAAAAGAGCCCGGACAGCGGAATCGGCCGGGCTCTTTTCCGTTGCCGCCGCCCTTGGCGGCGGTCAGGGCGAATTACTTCTTTGCGTCGTTCTTGTGGCTTTGACGGCCGGCCGCGGCATGCTGCTCAGGCGTGCCGCCGCGGGTACCCGCGCCGGAACCCGAACGCGAACCCGAGCCGGAACCTGACTGCTTGTTGTCGTCGTTCCTGCCCTGGCGGCCCATGTCGAGATTCTGCTCCTGCGCGCCGCTGCGCGAACCGGCGCCGGCATCCGAGCGCGAACCCGAACCGGAACCGGACTGCCTGTTCGCGTCGTTCTTGTGGCTTTGACGGCCGGCTTCCGCATGTTGCTCAGGGGTTCCGCCTTGGACACCTTTTTTCTGATTCGAGGCCATGATGATTTCCTTTCAATGTGAAAAAACAGGTCTGCTCGCCGAACCGCCGGATGCATTCGGCGGCTGTTTTTCGGTGTTGCAATCATGAGAGCCGTACTGTTGAACCGGTATCGGATGACCGCCTGAGCCCGTGTAGGATACTTTCCTACCTATTGAAAATAAACCATGCCCTGAATACGTCAATGTTTTTTGGTGGTGATATTTAAAACTCTTCCCAATCGATATCGGGTTTGTCCGCCATCCGCCGGATCGGCGTTACCGTGGCGGCCGCTGGAAGCTGCGCCGCCTTGCGCGACGTTGCCGCTGTCTTCGCCGGCGGCTGCTGCACGGCAGCGGGCGTCGCCGGCGCCGCATCGCCCGCCAGCACGAAGCCGCCGGTGGCGCGCGTCAGCGCCGCGGCCTGTTCGCGCACCGCGGCGGCGGCGGCCGCTGCTTGCTCGACCAGGGCCGCGTTCTGCTGGGTCGCCTGGTCCATCGCGGCAATCGCCCCGTTCACCTGTTCGATGCCGGCGGTCTGCTCGATGCTGGCCGCGGCGATTTCACCGATGATGTCGGTGACGCGCTTGACGCTGGCGACGACCTCGTCCATCGTGCGTCCGGCCTTGTCCACCAGCTGGGTACCGGCCTCGACCTTCGCCACCGAGTCGTCGATCAGCGCCTTGATCTCCTTGGCCGCGGCCGCCGAGCGCTGCGCCAGGCTGCGCACCTCGGAAGCGACGACGGCAAAGCCGCGTCCCTGTTCGCCGGCCCGGGCCGCTTCCACGGCCGCATTCAGGGCCAGGATATTGGTCTGGAAGGCGATACCGTCGATCACGCCGATGATCTCGGCGATGCGCCTGGATGAATCGTTGATCGAGGCCATGGTGCCGACCACGTCGCCCACCACGGCGCCGCCCTTGACCGCGACTTCCGAGGCCGACAGGGCCAGCTTGCTCGCCGTACGCGCCGAGTCGGCGTTCTGGCGCACGGTAGCCGTCAGCTCTTCCATCGAGGACGCGGTTTGCTCGAGCGAGGCGGCCTGCTGTTCGGTGCGCCGCGACAGGTCCAGGTTGCCGCCGGCGATTTCCATGGTGCCGCTGGCGATGCCCGCCGCGCCGCCGCGCACCTCGCCGACCATGCCGGCCAGCTTGGCGGCCATTGCGCCCATGGCCGCCATCAGCGCCCCGGCCTGGCCGCCGGCATCGCCGGCGACGCGCAGGCGCAGGTCGCCGCCGGCCACGCGCTGCGCCACGCTCAGCGCCTCGTGCAGCGGACGCCCGGCCTCGCGCACGGTCCAGGCGGCAATCAGTGCCGTGACGACGGCGCCGGCGCCGATGCCCGCCACGGCCGCGCCGCGCACGGCCGCGGCGGCGTCGCCCAGCTGCGCCAGCAGCCAGAGCAGGCAGGCCGCTCCCAGTACGAACAGGAGCGCAAAAGCGCCGACGATCTTGAACCGGGTATCGCGTTGACGAATCAGTTTCATGGCAGCTTCCTCGGGTGGGCTGGAACGTGGAGTGGAAAAAGGGAACCTTGTCATGTTAGGGAAACAAAGAAGACGGCGGTTGCGGCATCGCAAGCTAAAGATGCCGTAAGTAAATGCCGTGAACAGGGTAAATTTAGCGTTAGAGTATTTCCAAGTGGAAATTATGTGCAACAATGACGTGCCGGCGCTTAGCGCCACAGGATGAACCGACCATGGCCCACGCCGCCAACGAACCCGCCAGCTCCAAGCCGTCCGCGCTCCCGCGCGAGCTACTGGCCGAACTCGTCCGCGACGCTTGCGCCAGCGCCGGCGAGCAGCTGGCCGCCATGGCCGACCGGCTGGTGGCGGCAATGGCCGACATGACAACGGCCGGCCTCGACCAGCAGGCCGCGTATCGCCGCGCCAAGGCCGGCAAGCTCTTGAAAAGCAACACCTACGCCTTCGTCCACCTGGCCGGCGAGGCGATCGAGCGCTCCCTGCGCGAGGCGGTCGACGAGCTGGTACCGGGCGCCAGGACCCGGGCCGACGCCATCTCGCTGAGCCTGGTGCCGCTGGAAGTGATGGATCACCGGGTCGCCTTCGGCAGCTTGTGCCGTCCCTTCGACATCGCCCATTCGGAAGTGCTGGCCAGCCTGTGCGTGCGCATCGGCCTGCTGCTCGGGCGCGAGCTGCTGCGCCCCGGCCAGAATCCCTTCCGCCCCGAGCTCTTCCTCATCGCCATCCACGATGCCTGGCGCGCCTTCACCCCGGACGCCGGCGACCACGCGCTGCTGCTGCCGCTGCTGCGCCCCGAGCTCTTCCTCGACCTGGGTCCGCTGCTGGCGGCCCTCGACGCGACGCTGCGCGCGCGCAGCAAGCAGGCGCGCGAACGCTTCCATATCAGCAAGACGACCGACGCCGGCCGCGTCCGCCGTACGGGAATGGATGCAGCGCTGGCGCAGCAACTGCGCAGCCTGCTCGGGAACGCGGACGCGGAGGGCGCCGCGCTCGTGCCGGATGTGCCGAATATGCCGCAGGGAAATGGCTGGCGACCGAGTTCGGCCACGGGATTCGGCGCGCCCGAGCGTACGGCGGCGCTGCCGGCCGGTGCCGCTTGCGACCTGGCCGGGGCGTCCGTTCGCGCGGACGCCTATCCCGGCTTCGCGGCCGCAGCGGGCGCGCCGGCGCTCCCGGCAGCGGCCCTCCGGCAGCATGCCTCGCTGCTCGACCTGCTGGCCGGCCTGCAGCTTCCGGCCACCGCCGCGGCCGTGCCGGCGGGCGATGCCGGTGCCACGGCGGCGCCGCACAACGGCGTCTATCTGCCGCGCCTGAAGCAGAGCCTGCCCCAGGGCGCCCTGTCGCGCGGTGAAGAAAACACGCTGGACCTGCTCGCGCGCATTTTCGAGACGGTGCTATTGGACGACAGTATCCCGGCAGAAACGCGCGGACTGATCCGCTTCCTGCAGGTGCCGGTGCTGAAGGCGGCGCTGCTCGACCAGGAGTTTTTCTTCCAGGAAGCGCACCCGGCGCGGCGCATGATCGACCTGCTGTCGACCATGGGCTGGGAGGGACGCAAGCATGTCGACGATCCCGTGGTGCAAGCCATGCGCCGCGGCGTCGACCGCATCGGCCGCGCACCCGACGCCCAGCCGGCCGCGTTCGCCGAAGCCGTGGCCGAACTCGAAGCCCAGCTGGCGGCCGAGGAGCGCGCGGCCGAGGAAGCGATCGCCGCCCCGATCGCGCGCGCCACCAGGATCGAACGGCAGACCGTGGCCCAGCGCTCGGCGCGCCAGGCGGTGCGGGCGCGCGTTGCCGACGGCGCGCTGCTGCCCGTGGTCTCGATCTTCCTCGAACAGCGCTGGGTCGACGTGCTGACCTTTGCCCACCTGATCGAGGACGAGCGCCCGGGCGCGCTGCAGAACGCCACCCAGACCATGGACGAGCTGGTCTGGACCGTGAAGCCGAAGGCGACCCAGGAACAGCGCAAGGCGCTCATCGCCAAGCTGCCGGGCCTGCTCACAGCGCTCAATAAATGGCTCGACGCGATCAAATGGCGCGACGCCGAGCGCCTGCAATTCTTCGCCGAACTGGCGAAATGCCATCTCTCGATCGTGCGCGCGCCGCTCGAACTGTCGCCCGAGCGCCAGCTCGAACTGGCCGTCGAGGCGGCCCAGCAGGACGCGCTGCGCCGCATCGCCCAGGAACAGGCCGGCGCCGCGCAGGAGGCGGCGCCGGAGCAGGACGACATCGGCGGCCTGGTCGCGACCCTGGAGCGCGGCATGCGCCTCGAATTCGTCCAGCCTGACGGCGCCGTGCGCAAGGTCAAGCTGGCCTGGGTCAGCCCGCTGCGCACGCTCTTCATCTTCTCGGCCGGCGTGCGCCAGGAAGCGTTCTCGCTGTCGGCCGAGCAGCTGCTGGAAGTCTTGCGCGCCGGCAGCGTCCGGGTGCTGGCAGCGGAAGGCGTGGTCGGGCGCGTCCTGACCGAAGCCATGCAGGCGGTCAACGATCCGGCGCGCCGGCGCCTCGCGGGCTGAGAGTTCGCCCAGGACTCTCTATTTCATCCCAGCAAGCGCGTGCGCGGGCGGCATCGGCCAGGGGCGCCGCTCCGGGCCGATGCCCAGGAGCCGAATGCCCGGTCCGCTCGCAAACTTGGCCGAAAGGCAAGCGACAAATGGTATGATGCGTCCTTTATCGATTCCCGAGTACCCCAAGCAACGTGCGACTATCCTCCATTAAATTGTCGGGATTTAAGTCTTTCGTCGATCCCACCAATTTCCAGGTGCCTGGGCAACTGGTCGGCGTGGTTGGCCCGAATGGCTGCGGCAAGTCGAACATCATCGACGCCGTGCGCTGGGTGCTGGGCGAATCGAAAGCCTCCGAATTGCGCGGCGAGTCGATGCAGGACGTGATCTTCAACGGCTCGACCCACCGCAAGCCCTCGGGCCGCGCCTCGGTCGAACTCGTGTTCGACAACAGCCTCGGCAAGGCCGCCGGACAGTGGGGCCAGTACGGCGAAATCGCCGTCAAGCGCACGCTCACGCGCGACGGCACCTCTACCTATTACATCAATGGCCAGCCGGTGCGCCGGCGCGATATCCAGGATATTTTCCTGGGTACCGGCCTCGGTCCGCGCGCCTATGCCATCATCGGCCAGGGCATGATCGCGCGCATCATCGAATCGCGCCCGGAAGAATTGCGCGTCTTCCTGGAAGAGGCGGCCGGCGTCTCGAAGTACAAGGAACGCCGGCGCGAGACCGAAAACCGGCTGTCCGACACGCGCGAAAACCTGCTGCGGGTCGAGGACATCCTGCGCGAACTGAACGCCAACCTCGACAAGCTCGAGGCGCAAGCGGCCGTCGCCAACCGCTTCCACCAGCTGCAAAGCGACCAGGAAGAAAAGCAGAAGCTGCTCTGGCTCTTGCGCAAGAACGAGGCCAGGGCCGAGCAGGCCCGCTACTTCCGCGAGATGGAAGAAGCGCAGAACAGCCTGGAAGAGCAGACCGCCAGGCTGCGCAACGTCGAACTCGAACTCGAACACCTGCGCCAGCACCATTTCGCCGTCGGCGACCGCCTGCACACGGCGCAGGGCGCGCTCTACCAGACCAATTCCGAGATCGGCAGCCTGGAAGCGCAGATCAAGTTCGTGATCGAGTCGCGCACGCGCCTGCAGAACCAGCTCGGCACGCTCGCCGCCCAGCGCGACCGGTGGCTGGCCCAGGCCCGGGAATACGAAGAACAGATCGAGGAAGCGACCTGCAAGGTCGAAGAGCTGGCCGCGCGCGCCGAAGGCGCCCAGATCGCGGTCGAAGCGCAGGGCGAACGCCTGCCCGAACTCGATAGCGCCTGGCGCGAAGCCCAGCGCCGCGGCGACGAGGCCCGCGCCCGGATCGGCGAGGTGCGCCAGCGCATCGAGCTGGCCGCCGCCCACGGCCGCAATGCCGGCAATATCCTGAACGGCCTGGCGACCCGGCGCGAGCGCCTGCAGGCCGAGCAGAAGTCGCTGGCGCCGCCCGACAGCGCGCACCTGGCCAACCTGCGCCTGCAGCTCGAGGAAAAACAGCAGGCGCTGGAAGAGCAGACCCTGATGCAGGAAGAGGCGGCCGCGCTGATGGACGCCGCCGAGAGCGAGCGCAGCGCCGCCCACGCCCAGTCGCAGCGCGAGTCGGCCACCAACGCCCAGCTCGAAGCGCGCCTGTCGGCCTTGAAGCAGTTGCAGGACCGCGTGCAAACCCAGGGCAAGGTCGCGCCGTGGCTGCGCAAGCACGAACTGGACTCGCTGCCGCGCCTGTGGCAAAAGGTGCAGGTCGAGGAGGGCTGGGAAACCGCCCTGGAAGCGGTGCTGCGCGAGCGCGCCGGCGCGCTCGAGGTGTCGAACATCGACTGGGCCAAGGCCTTCGCCGGCGACGCCCCGCCCGCGCGCCTGGCCCTGTATGCACCGGCGCCCGGCGCGCCCGCCGCCGTCGAGGTAATGGGGCTGAAATCGTTCGCCAGCCTGCTCAAGCTGAACGACCCGGGCCTGCGCGGCGTGCTGGGCGACTGGCTGCACCTGGTCTTCGTCGCCGCATCGGTGAGCGACGCCTTTGCCGGGCGCGCGCGGCTGCCCCAGGGCGGCAGTTTCGTGACGCGCCAGGGCCATGTCGTCACCGGCTCGAGCGTGCGTTTCTACGCCGCCGACGCCGAGCAGGACGGCATGCTGGCGCGCCAGCACGACATCGACAACACGGCCACGCAGCTGCGCGCCCAGGCCTTGCTGACGGACGAGGCGCGTACGCGCGCCACCCGCGCCGACGCCCACGTGGCGGAACTGACGCGGCGCCTGCAGGACGCGCGCGCGCGCATCGCCACGCTCCAGCGCGAAGCCCATGCGCTGCAAATCGAGGTGGTGCGCCAGAACGAAGTCGAGTCGCGCTTCAACCAGCGCAGCAGCCAGATCGACGTCGACCTGGCCGAGATCGCGGCCCAGGAAGAAGAGCAGCGCATGGTCCAGCAGGAAGCCGAGCAGCAGTTCGAACAGCACGACATCGAGCTGGCCGGGCTGCAGTCCGGTTTCGAGGATGGCCAGGCGCTGTTTCTGCAAAGGGAAACGGCGCTGTCGGAGGCGCGCGACAAGCTGCGCGAGCTCGAACGCGGGGCCCAGGAAGCGCTGTTCGCCGAAAAGACGGGCCGCGCGAAGATCGAGGAGCTGCGGCGCAGCATCGCCACCGCCACGCAGCAGGCGGCGCAAGTCGCCGATAGCCTCGCCTCCGGCCAGGCCGAACTCGCGGCGCTCGAAAGCGGCAGCGCCCATGAAGGCTTGCAGGAACTGCTGGCGCGCCGCAGCGCGCAGGAAAAGGCGCTGTCGGACGCGCGCCACGAACTCGACCAGGTCGCGCAGCAGCTGCGCCATGCCGAGGAATCGCGCATGTCGTCCGAGCGCAGCCTGCAGCCGCAGCGCGACCGCATCACCGAGATGCAGCTGAAGGAACAGGCCGCGCGCCTGAACCAAGAGCAGTTCGCCGAAGCCCTGGCCGCCACCGGTGCCGACGAGGCGACGCTGGCCGTGAAGCTCGATCCGGAGCTCAAGCCGCAATACCTGCAGGGCGAGGTCACGCGCCTGTCGAACGCGATCGCGGCGCTCGGCGCGGTGAACCTGGCCGCGGTCGAGGAACTGGCGACGGCGTCGGAACGCAAGCGCTTCCTCGACGCGCAGAACGCGGACCTGAACGAAGCCATCGCCACGCTGGAAGACGCGATCCGCCGCATCGACAAGGAAACGCGCGAACTGCTGATGGATACCTTCGAGCGCGTCAACACGCATTTCTCGGAACTGTTCCCGATCCTGTTCGGCGGCGGCAATGCCAGGCTCGTCATGACGGGCGACGAGATCCTCGATGCCGGCGTCCAGGTGATGGCCCAGCCGCCGGGCAAGAAGAACGCGACCATCCACTTGCTCTCGGGCGGCGAAAAGGCGCTCACCGCCACGGCGCTCGTGTTCTCGATGTTCCGCCTGAACCCGGCGCCGTTCTGCCTGCTCGACGAGGTCGACGCGCCGCTGGACGACGCCAATACCGAGCGCTTTTGCCGCATGGTCAAGCGCATGTCCGAACATACCCAATTCCTTTTCATCTCGCACAACAAGATTGCGATGGAAATGGCCAATCAACTGATCGGTGTGACGATGCAGGAGCAGGGCGTATCGCGCATCGTGGCGGTGGACATGGAGTCCGCCGCCCATTTCGCTACTGAGGCACAAGCAGCATGACAGACCTTCAAATGAGCCTGATCGCGGCGGGCGGCGTCTTCGTCGTCGGCGTCATCTCCTACAACAAGTGGCAGGAGCACAAGGCGCGCAAGAGCGTCGAACGCGCCTTCGCTTCCGATCACGACGACGTCCTGATGCGCCCGGACGGCAGCGCGGCCGAACGCAGCGAACCGGTGCTCGACCTGGGCGCCACGCCCTCGATGGGACCGGTCGAACCGGGCTTCGGCACCGGAGCGCCGGCCGCCGCGCCCGCCGCCGCCCCTTCCGCCGCCTTCGATGCGCCGGCATCGCTGGAGCCGGCCGCCACGCCGGCCGGCGCCGCGCCCGACAACGCGCCCAGCGAACTGGCCGAGAGCCTGGTCGACCCGCTGATCGACTGCATGATTCCGCTGGCGCTGGAAGGCCCGGCGCGCGGCGAGAGGATCCTGCCGGCGCTGCACCAGCTGCGCCGCGTCGGTAACAAGCCGATCCACTACATCGGCCTGGCCGTGAGCGGCGACTGGGAGCCGATCGCGCATGGCGGCGTCTATACCAAGCTGCAGGCGGGCGTGCAGATGGCGACCCGCACCACGGCCCTCAACGAGCTCGAATACTCGGAACTGGTCACGCGCCTGCGCGCGGTGGCCGACGACATCGGCGCCGAGCCGGAAGTGCCGGACATGATCGAGGTCATGAGCGAAGCGCGCACCCTGCACAAGTTCGTCGCCGGCCATGACGCCCAGCTGGGCGTGAACCTGAAATCGAACGGCACGCCGTGGGCGATGTCGACCCTGATCGGCGCGCTGGAAAAGGCAGGCTTCGACGTCGGCCCGAGCGGCCGCTTCGCCATGCCCGACGGCGCAGGCGGCGTGCTGTTTACGCTGTCGACCAACGTGACCCTGGGCGCCGACACCACCGACCGCCTGACCCTGCTGCTCGACGTGCCCTGCGTGGCGCCGAGCCGCGACGGCTTCGGCGCGATGGTCAAGGCCGCGCGCGACCTGATGATGCGCCTGGACGCGACCATGGTCGACGACTTCGAGCAGCCGCTGCTCGACTCCACGCTCGACGAAATCGCCGGCCAGGTGAAGGATTTCTATACCGAGATGGAAGCGGCCGACATTCCCGCCGGCTCGACCCGCGCGCTGCGCCTGTTCAGCTGAGGAGCCGATGAGCGAGCAACCCGACACGGCCGGCCAGGACCTGGCGCGCATGGCGGCGCTGGTGCAGGAACTCAATCGCCATATCTATAACTACCACGTGCTCGACGCGCCGACCATTCCGGACGCCGAGTACGACCGCATGTTCATCGAACTGCAGGCGCTGGAAGCGGCGCATCCGGAAGCGGTCTCGCCCGACACGCCGACCTCGCGCGTGGGCGCCGCGCCCATCCCCGAGTTCAAACAGGTCACCCATGCGGTGCCGATGCTGTCGCTGAACAACGGCTTTGCCGACGAGGATGTCGAGAACTTCGATCGCCGCGTGCGCGAAGGCCTCGACGACGGCGAGGTCGCCTATGCGGCCGAGCTGAAGTTCGACGGCCTGGCGATGAGCCTGCGCTACGAGCACGGCGTGCTGGTGCAGGCCGCCACCCGCGGCGACGGCTATACCGGCGAAGACGTCACCGCCAACATCCGCACCGTGCGCGTGATTCCCTTGCGCCTGCACGGCGACGCGATTGGCCAGCCGATCCCGGCGGTGCTGGAGGTGCGCGGCGAAGTCCTGATGTTCAAGGAGGACTTCGCGCGCCTGAACCGGCGCCAGCGCGAGGCCGGGCTGAAGGAATTCGCCAACCCGAGGAATGCCGCCGCCGGCAGCCTGCGCCAGCTCGACGCCCGCGTCACGGCCCAGCGCAAGCTGCGCTTCTTCGCCTACGGGGTCGGCCTGCTCGAAGGCGCCGGGATGCCGGAATCGCATTCGCAGTTGCTCGACTGGCTCGACCACTTCGGCCTGCCGGTGTCGAAGGAACGCGCCGTCGTCCGGGGCCGCGAAGGCCTGCTTGGCTACTACCGCGAGATCGGCGCGCGCCGCGCCGTGCTGCCCTACGAGATCGACGGCGTCGTCTACAAGGTCGACCGCCTGGCCGACCAGCGCGCCCTGGGCTTCGTCTCGCGCGCGCCGCGTTTCGCGCTGGCCCATAAATTCCCGGCCGAGGAAGCGCTGACGGTGGTGTCGGCGATCGACGTGCAGGTCGGCCGCACCGGCGCGATCACGCCGGTGGCGCGCCTGGTGCCGGTGTCGGTGGGCGGCGTGACCGTCACCAACGCCACGCTGCATAACGAAGACGAGGTGCGCCGCAAGGACGTGCGCGTGGGCGACACGGTCGTCGTGCGCCGCGCCGGCGACGTCATTCCCGAAGTGCTGTCGGTCGTGCTCGAACGCCGGCCGACCCCGGCGCCCGCCGTCTACATGCTGCCGGGCGTGTGCCCGGTCTGCGGCTCGCACGTGGTGCGCGAAGAGGGCGAATCGGTGGCGCGCTGCTCGGGCGGCCTGAGCTGCGCGGCCCAGCGCAAGGAAGCGATCCGCCATTTCGCCGGACGCCGCATGATGGACATCGAAGGCCTGGGCGACCGCTACATCGACAGCCTGGTCGAGTGCAGCCTGATCCAGGGCGTGGCCGACCTGTACAAGTTGAACCAGGACGACCTGTTGCGCATGAAGCGCCTGGCCGACGAGCGCGAGGCCGGTGGAAGCAATGCCGCCCCGGAGACGCTCAAGCAGGGCAAGGTGCCGACCAGGTGGGCCGACAACCTGCTCGCGGCGATCGCCGCGAGCAAGCGGCCGCCGCTCGAACGCCTGCTGTTCGCGCTCGGCATCCGCCACGTGGGCGAGTCGACCGCGAAGACCCTGGCCGACTGGCTGGGCAGCCTGGCGCTGGTGCGCCGCGCGCCGGCGGCCTTGCTGCGCGTGCTGCCCGACATCGGTGGCACGGTGGCCGAATCGATCGCCGATTTCTTCGCCGAGGAAAAAAACCAGGTCGCGCTCGATGCGCTGCTCGCGGCGGGCGTGGCGCCGCAAGGCGAGCACGCGCCGAAAGCGGCGCTGCGCGAGCGCCTCGACGAGGTGGCCCTGCTGGCCGCGCTCGGCATTCCGAAACTGACCGAACCGCGCGCGCGCCAGCTGCTGGCCGGGCAAACGCTCGAGGACCTGGCGCACCTGCGCGTGTTCGGCGTCTTCGGCCTGCCCGCATCGGTGGTGGCCGCGCTCGAGGCCTGGATGGCCGTGCCCGCGAACCGCGCGGCCCTGTCCGCCTTGTCGACCCTGCGCCGCGCATTGCTGGAACAGCTGCCGCAGGAAGCCGAGCCGGACCAGGGCCCGCTCAGCGGCCAGACCTTCGTGCTGACCGGGACGCTGCCGACCATGTCGCGCGACGACGCCGGCGCGCTGATCGAGGCGGCCGGCGGCAAGGTGTCGAGCTCGGTATCGAAGAAGACTTCCTACGTCGTGGCCGGCGCGGAGGCCGGCGGCAAGCTGGCCAAGGCCGAGTCGCTCGGCGTGGCCGTGCTCGACGAAGCGGGCTTGCTGGCGCTGCTGGCGGACGCGCGATCCGGCCAGGAACGACAACAGGAGAGCAAGACATGACCATCATTCGCAAGGCCGTCTTTCCCGTGGCAGGCCTGGGCAGCCGCTTCCTTCCCGCCACCAAGGCGCAGCCGAAGGAAATGCTGCCGATCGTCGACAAGCCGCTGATCCAGTACGCGGTCGAGGAAGCCGTCGCCGCCGGCATCACCGAGATGATCTTCATCACCGGCCGCAACAAGCGCGCCATCGAGGACCATTTCGACAAGGCCTACGAGCTCGAGGCGGAGCTGGCAGCGGCCAACAAGCAGGCTCTGCTGGAGCTGGTGCGCGGCGTGATCCCGAAGAACGTCACCTGCATCTACATCCGCCAGTCGGCGCCGCTGGGCCTGGGCCACGCGGTGCTGTGCGCGCGTCCCGTGGTCGGCAACGAGCCCTTCGCCGTGCTGCTGGCCGACGACTTCATGGACACCGGACCCGGCATCACGCCGGTGCTGGCCCAGATGGCCGAGGTGTTCAGCTACGAGAAGTGCAGCCTGCTGGCGGTACAGGACGTGGCACGCGAACACACGCGCCAGTACGGCATCGTCAAGGCCGAGGCCTATCGCGACAATCTCGAGCTGGTCTCGAACATCGTCGAGAAGCCGCTGCCGGAAGAGGCGCCGTCGACGCTGGCCGTGGTCGGGCGCTACGTCCTGAGCGGCGCGATCTTCGAGCACCTGGAGCACCTCGGCGCCGGTTCGGGTGGCGAAATCCAGCTTACCGACGGCATCGCCGCGCTGATGCGCGCCGAACGCGTGCTCGCCTACCGCTACGCGGGACAGCGGTATGATTGCGGTTCGAAACTGGGCTACCTGCAGGCGACCGCCGCGATGGGACTGAAGCATCCTGAAACCGCCGCCGGTTTCAAGAGCTTCCTGGCCCGGCTGGCGAAGGAGAACGGATATGGCGGTACGTGAGATCCTGAAAATGGGCGACCCGCGCCTCTTGCGCGTGGCCGAACCCGTGCGCGAATTCGGCACGCCCGCACTGGCGGCGCTGGTGGCCGACATGTTCGACACCATGCACGCCGCCAACGGCGCGGGCCTGGCGGCGCCGCAGATCGGCGTCGACCTGCAACTGGTGATCTTCGGCTTCAAGCACAACGCGCGTTATCCGGACGCGCCGCAGGTGCCCGAGACGGTGCTGCTCAATCCGGTGCTGACGCCCTTGTCGAGCGAAATGGAAGAGGGCTTCGAGGGTTGCCTGTCGGTGCCGGGCATGCGCGGCAGCGTGCCGCGGTTCACGCGCCTGCGCTACGAAGGCGTCGACCAGCACGGCACGCCGGTCCGGGTCGACGCCGACGGCTTCCATGCGCGCGTGGTGCAGCATGAAGTCGACCATTTGCTGGGCATCCTGTATCCGATGCGGATCACCGATTTTTCGCGCTTCGGCTTTACCGAGGTGATGTTCCCGGACCTGGACCCGGCGGCGGACGATTGACGCCAGGGATCGCCGGCCTCGCCGCGCGCCAGGCATCGGCATCGGCCTTCACCTTCGCGCCGGAACTTAGCCTTCTTTCGGGTACGGGCTCTTTCCCCCTTCCGCGATGAAGCGCTCGATCCGTCCGGCCAGCACCGGCAAGGGCACCGACCCCAGCTGCAGGACCGTATCGTGGAACGCGCGAATGTCGAACTGCGCCCCGAGCGCCTGTTCCGCCCTGGCGCGCGCCTCCATGATCGCCATCTGGCCGAGGTAATACGACAGCGCCTGTCCCGGCCACGAGATATAGCGGTCCACTTCGGTCGTCACCTCATGCTCCGAGAGCGCCGTGTTCTCGCGCAGGTAGGCCTGCGCCTGGGCCCGGCTCCAGCCCTTGGCGTGAATGCCGGTGTCGACCACCAGGCGCGCGGCGCGCCAGGCCTGGTAGCTGAGCATGCCGAAGACTTCGTAGGGCGTCTCGTAGATGCCCATCTCGGTACCCAGGCGCTCGGCGTATAAGGCCCAGCCTTCGCCATAGGCGGAAATGTAGGCGCGGCGAAAGGGTGGCACGCCTTTTTGCTCCAGCGCGACCGGCATCTGGAAGGCGTGGCCCGGGGCCGACTCGTGCAGGGTCAGGGCCGGCAGGCTGTAGAGCGCGCGCGAGGGCAGGTCGTAGGTGTTGACCAGGTAGACGCCGGGGCCGCCGCGGCCGGCCGTGTAATAGGGCGCCTGGTCGGGCGGCACCGGACGGATCGCGAAGCGCCGGCGCGGCAGGTAGCCGAAATACTGGTCCGCCCTGGCGTCGAACTTCTTCGCGATCCAGGCCGCGCGCATCAGCAGTTCTTCGGCGCTCCTGGCGTAGAACTGCGGGTCGGTGCGCAGGAAATGCAGGAAGGCGGGCAGGTCGCCCGCGAAGCCGGTAGCGGCGATCGCCTGCAGCATCTCGGCGCGGATCTTCGCCATCTCGGCAAGCCCGGTCCGGTGGATCTCCTCGGCCGTCATGCCGGTCGTCGTGAATTCGGCGATCTTCGACTGGTAATAAGCCCTTCCGTCCGGAAGGCGCTCGGCGGCGAGGGTGTCGCGCGCCCCCGGAATATACTGTCCGCGCATGAAGGCCAGGGTCGCCGCATGCGCCGGCTGCACCTGCTCGCGGATGGCGGCGATTGCCTGCGCACGCAGCGCGGCCTGCTCGGCGGCGGGAATCGCGGCCGGCATGCTCTTGAAGGGCAGGTAGAACACGGTGTCCTCGGGCGCGGCGCCGGCCACCGAGGCCAGCGCCGCATCGCGCCCTTGCAGCGTGACGCGCGGCGGCGTGAAGCCGCGCGCGAGGCCGGCGCGCATGTTCCCGACCTGTTCGGCAAAGTAGCGCGGCATCCGGCCGAGGCGCGTCAGGTAGGCGCGGTAGTCCTCAATCGCGGCAAAGGGCTGGCGGGCGTCGTAGGCGGCGTCGGTCCAGAAGGCGCTGTCGGCATTGACCGGTTGCTCGTACTCGCGAAAACGCAGCGCTTCGACGAAGGCCGCGATCTGGGCGCGGTAGACCTGGTAGTTGACTTGTTCGGGCGCCGACAGGCGCGCCGCGTCGATGCCGTCGAGTTGGCCCATGACCTTTTGCCAGTGCTGCAGGCGCGTTCGCTGCGAGGCTGCGTCGACGCGGGGGAAATCGGGGTCGACCCGGCCACGTTCGGATTCGCCGCGGACCAGGCCCTGTTGCACGCGCCACCGCCATTCGGCACGGTGGATGGCGGCGAAGCGCGCCTCCGGCGCGCCCGCCCTGGGCGCGGCCAGGGCGGCGGGCGCGGCGGGCGCGGCGGGTACGGCGCCTGCCTGCCCCAGCATCAGGATGCCTGCCGCGCAGAGCGCGCCGGCCACGGTCGGTTTCATCATCTCGCTATCCCCGTATCGATTTTGCTGTCTGGCATTATGTCTCAGCGTGCATGCCGGCGCCAAAGATTTTGGCGCTGTCACCGCTACGTGTAGAAATTGAACTGCTGGGCGCTAGCGAGGTCGAACTGCCATTCGACCATCGAGCGGAGTCTGGCGTGCAGGCAAGACGCTTCACACTATGGCTAAGGCAATTGAGTACATTGACGAGGCGCCAGCGCGCGCACCTCGCGCAGGCGCTGCGGCCCTCGCTCGGGCTGGACCGGGTTTGCGAGGCGATCGACGGCGCAGCTTGCCGCGCCTGCGGCAAGACCTTCACACGCCTGTCCGGAACACCCCTTTCCCGGCTGCGCCAGCGCGACAAGTGGCTCGACTATCTGGGCCAGATGCTCGACGCGAAGAGCGTATGCAGGTCGGCAAGGCACGTCGACGTGCACCGCAACACCAGCTTTCGCTGGCGTCATCGCTTCCTTGATCTCGCACCAGTACGTGCACCTGCGCCTGGGCGAGCGGGTCCGCGGCGCCGTCCATGTGCAAAACGTGAACGCCTATCAGCGCCGATTCAGGCAATGGCTGGCACGCTTCCATGGCGTTGCTTCACGCTAGTTGCCGAATTACCTGAGCTGGCGCCGGGCGCTCGATGGCGAGCGCATTGCGTCACCGGAGCGCTTCCTGCGAGCGGCAATGGGACTCGTCCTTACGTAACGGTGACAGCGCCAAAACTTTCTCCAACGGGTGCGCTTGCGTAGGACTTCATGCCGTCTTCGCGTGGGATGGATAAAATTGTCAATTCACCCTCTATAATTGCGGTTCAGCCAGCCAGATGGCAACAAACCTATAACAAACAACGAACGACAGCCCAACAGCGAGCATGAACCACAACCACGGGCAGCGGCCCCTGTCGCCTGGCGAGGCGCACACGAGCAAGGATGGAGGCGCCGCGCTACTGGTGCAGCCCTGGCTGCGCCTGAGCGATCAGCTGACGCCCCTGATCGGTGAAAGTGGCTTTTGCGCCCTGTTCGGTCGCGCATTGCGCCTGTCGGCCCCACGCTTCGAGGGCCTGTCCACTTGCGACAGTGCCCGGCCGGTGGCCGATCTGTTTACGTCCCTGACCAGAACCCTGAACGAGATAGGACTCGAGCACGCGGAGGCCGCGAACGGCGCCCTGCTCGAGACATTCACCACGCTGCTGGGCACCTTGATCGGCGAAGCGCTAACGAAACAGCTGTTACACGTCGCACAGGTAGGCGGGGATGGGCAGACGCATGGACAGGAGCGGAAGTAAATGAGCGATAAAGTGGCCCTCGGGCTCTTGCAAACCGGTGTACCAGGACTGGATATCCTGCTGGGTGGCGGATTGCCCGAGTTTTCGTTCAACCTGGTAGCCGGCGCGCCGGGCAGCGGCAAGACGACGCTCGCGCACCAGATCATGTTTGCGCTTGCCAGCACCGAACGGCGCGCCCTGTTCTTCACCGTGCTCGGCGAGCCCCCGCTGAAAATGCTGCGCTACCAGCAGCAGTTCTCGTTCTTTGACATGAGCAAGATCGGCCCGGCAATCCGCTACGTCAACTTGAGCGAGAGCCTGCGCAGCGGCGATTTCAGTGGCGTGCTCGAACGCATCATGCGCGAAGTGGAAGCGTTTTCGCCGGCGCTGGTCTTCGTCGATTCCTTCCGCTCGGTGGTGCAGACTGCCAAGTCCGGCAACGAGGGTGTCTCCGACCTGCAATTCTTCATCCAGGAGCTGGGTACGCGCATGACCAGCTGGCAGGCGACAACCTTCCTGATCGGCGAATATGTCCATTCCGATCCGGAAGCCAATCCGATCGTGACGGTGGCCGACGGCATGCTTGCACTGACCCAGGTGCACGAGCACAGTACGATGGTGCGCAAGATGCGGGTCGTCAAGATGCGCGGCCGTGCCCACCTGGCTGGATCGCACAATTTCCGCATCACCGATGCCGGCCTGCGCGCCTACCCGCGCATCCTGCCGCCACTGGCGAGCGACCGCCTTCCGGGCACCCCGATCGACCGCGATCCGCGCCGCATCTCGACCGGCATACCTGGCCTGGACGGCATGCTGCTCGGCGGCATGCCCGAAGGTCATACGATGCTCATTTCCGGTCCCACCGGCTCGGGCAAGACGATCGTCGCCACCCGCTTCCTGCAGGAAGGCGTGCGCCAGGGCGAGAAAGGCGTGGCCGTCTACTTCGAAAAGGGGACGCCGCGCCTGCGCAATGCCGAGCTGGCGGAAATGATCCAGAGCGGCGACGTCGCCGTGATCGAAACCCGCCTGCTCGACCTCACCGTGGACGAACTGATCGACGAGCTGGCGCAGACCCTGGAGCGTACCGGCGCGCGCCGCCTGGTGATCGATTCGCTGTCCGAGTTCGACTTGTACATGGCGCCGGAATACCACGCCGACCTGCGCCTGGCCGTGTTCCGCCTGCTGTCGGAGGTGGCCAAGCAAGGTGTGAGCGCAATGGTCACGATCGGCTTGAACGATCTCTTCGGCGAACTGCGCTTCGGCGAAGCGAACATTCCGTTCCTGACCGATGCCATCGTCGCCTTGCGCTACGCCGAGGTCGACGGCAGGCTGGAAAAATTCATGTCAGTCGTGAAAGTGCGCGGCTCCGCGCACAGCAACGACTTGCGTGCCTACCGGATCACCGACGAAGGCCTGGTGGTGGACGAACTTCCGACCGAAGTCAGCGGCGTCTTCGGCGGCGGCTCGGCACGCGCCATTGCGACGGCATGAGGAGGACCGGGAATGTTTCACAAAGACGAAAGCGGCTCGATGCAACGTTCCCATGATTCCGGGGAAGGACAGGCTCCGCCCGACGCCTACACCGGCGCCCTGCTGCGCCACATCGGCAGCCTGGAGGAAGAGGTCGCGCGCCTGCGCACCGCCTTGCGCGGCAAGGAAGAACTCGAGACGAGCGTGGCCCGCCTGCGCGAAGCCAACCAAAACCTGGTGGTGGCGGCGATCAGCGCCCAGGGCCTGCGCGACGATGCCGAAGCGGCCAACCGGCGCCAGAACGAATTCCTGGCCATGCTGGCGCACGAATTGCGCAATCCGCTAGTGCCGATCAGCATGTCCTCGATGCTGCTGGAGCGCAACGCCAATGCCAACCCGCAGCTGCTCAATTTCACCAGGGTGATCCGGCGCCAGGTCGACCACATGGCCTGCCTGCTCGACGACCTGCTCGACGCCGCGCGCATCAGCAGCGGCAAGATCACCCTGAACCTGGAACCGCTGTCGCTCTCCGCCACCATCGAACAGGCCCTGGAAACCGTATTGCCGCGCATCGGCGAGCGCAACCAGACGCTCGACCTCGACCTGCCGGAGCAGGAACTTGCCACCCGCGGCGACCGCGTGCGCCTGACCCAGGTCCTGTCCAACCTGATCGGCAACGCCTCGAAATACACGGGCGACGGCGGACGCATCGCCCTGGCGGCCGCCCTCGAAGGCGAGGAGATCGTCATCACCGTCAGCGACAACGGCACCGGGATCGCGCCCGAAGTGCTGCCGCATATCTTCGACCTGTTCACCCAGGGACCGCGTTCGCTGGCGCGCTCCGAAGGCGGCCTGGGCATCGGCCTGAACGTGGTGCGCAACCTGGTCACCATGCACGGCGGCACCATCACGGCCGACAGTCCCGGCGTCAAGCAGGGCAGCCGCTTCACCCTGCGCCTGCCGGCCTGCGCGCTGCCGGACACGGCACCGCCGCAGCCGGTCCTGCAAGCCGCCGGCGCCAACAGCTGCCGCGTGCTGATCATCGAAGACAATCCCGACGCCTGCGAAACCCTGAAAGCCTTCCTCGACCTGGAAGGGCACGAGGTCAGCATGGCGCACGACGGCCAGGCCGGCCTGGACGCCCTGCTCGAAGGCGCCTTCGACGTCGTCGTCTGCGACATCGGCTTGCCGGGCATGGACGGGCTCGAAGTCATGACGCGCCTGCGCGCCTCGGGCGCGGCGCAGCCGGTCGCCATCGGCCTGTCGGGCTATGGCCAGGCCGAGGACCGCGCCCGCGCGGCGCTCGCCGGCTTCGACCACTACCTGGTCAAGCCGGTCGATCCGGATGCCTTGCTGGCGCTGGTGAGGGCACGCGTCTAAGACCTCGCCGCCCTGGAACGTATCCGGTTGCGTTCGCAAAAATCCACATCTATCTCCGGTCGAGGTCCGGGGCATCCTGGCGCGCCTGCCACTCGGCGCGCGTGATTTCCCAGGCCGCATGCGGCCGTTCGTACCACTGTTCCAGGCCGCGCCGGCGCATTCCCAGGCGCGCCATCACGCGCGCCGAATCCTCGTTCTCCGGCAGGCAGACCGCGGTCAGGATCGGCGCATGCAAGGTATCGAAGGCGAAGCGCGCCATTGCCCGCGCCGCTTCCGAGGCCAGGCCCCGGCCCCAGCGGTCGGGAACCAGGCGCCAGCCGATCTCCAGCGGGTTGGCCGGATCGCGCCCGAGGTACTGGATGCAGCCCGCGCCCACCAAGCGGCCGGTGTCGCGTTCGATGAAGGCCCACCACGAAAAGCCGTACTGGGCCCAGCGGCCTTTGACGACCTCGATCATCTTGCGGGTCTGCTCGGGTGCTTCCGGTTCGCCGCTGATGAATCGCATGACCTTGGGCAAGCGGTTCATGGCCTGCAAGCCGTCGAAGTGGCGCTCGTCGATCGGTTCGAGGCGCAGGCGGGCGGTGGTGAGCATCGTCATCGCCTTGCTCCTTCCTACTGAGACAGATTGTTACTGGTGCGCGTTGTGGGTCGCAGTCAACTTGCGCATCAGCGGCAGCACGCCGAGGGCGATCAGGGTGCAGGCCACGGCGGCGATGCCCAGCTTGTTGAACAGGCTGGTGTAGATCGGCAGCGTCTGCAGCGGATCGGTCATGCCTTGCGGGACGCTGGCGTAGTTCGCCACCACGCCGCCCAGGTATTGCGAGATACCGACCGCGACGAAATAGGCGCCCATCATGAAACCGCCCATGCGGGCCGGCACATAACGCGCCACCATCGCCAGGCCCAGGCCCGACACCAGCAGCTCCCCCAGCGAATACAGGCCGTAGCCGGCAATCATGATCCACGACGAGGTCAGGCCGTTGACGGCAAACGTCCCCGCGAACCCATAGGTGAAGAAGCCGGCGGCCACCACGGTGAAGCCGAGCGCGAACTTGCCGGCGATCGACAGGTCGTTGCCGGTGCGGCCGGCGCGGGTGTAGATCCAGGCCAGCACGGGGCTGAGCACCATGATCCAGATCGCGTTCAGGGCCTGGAACTGCGCCGGCGACCAGGTCCACAGGTGGGCGCCCAGCACGTTGAAGTCGAGGTCGACGTTACGCAGCGCGAACAGCGAGAGCGAGGTGCTCATCTGCTGGTAGAAGATAAAGAAGAACACCGTCTGCAGCGTCAGCACCAGGGCTGCGATCAGGCCGGCGCGTTCGCTCGGCGCGCTCTTGCGGATCAGGTGCACGAAGATGCCCAGCACCACGAAACCGGCCAGGTAGACGAACATGCGCGCCAGGCCCTGGTATTGCAGGATGACGGCCGACAGGCCGACCGCGACCACGCCGCCGGCCAGTACCATGGCCAGCTTGCGCTTGTCGAGCGGCAATTCGTCCGGCAGCGAGCCGACGTGGCTGATGGTGGCGCGCATCATCATCACCGTGAGCAGGCCGACGATCAGGCCGACGCTGCAGACGGCGAAGGCCACGTGCCAGCCGAGTTCGTTGCCATAGGCCGCGTTGATATGGTCCTTGATGGCGGGCGTGGCCAGCATCGAGAAGGTCGAGCCGACGTTGACGGCCATGTAGTAGATCGTGAAGGCGCTGTCGATCTTCGAATCGTCGCCCTCATAAATCTTGCGCACCAGGTTGGCGGTGTTCGGCTTGAACAGGCCGTTGCCGACGACGATCACGCCGAGGGCCGAGAACAGGAACCAGGTGTTGACGGTCGGGACCGCCATCAGCATGTAGCCGAGGGTCAGGATGATGGCGCCGAGCACCATGCAGCGGCGCGTGCCGAGCACCTTGTCGCCGATCCAGCCGCCGATGGCCGGTGCGACGTAGATCAGGGCGGCGGCGGCGCCCCAGACGAGGTTGGCGCGGCTGTCGTCGAAGCCCATGCGCTGGACCATGAAGTAGACGATCAGCGCCTGCATGCCGTAATAGCCGAAGCGCTCCCAGAGTTCGATCAGCGCGACGGTCATGAAGGACCGGGTCTGGCTGGTCGGCAGGATTTCCGTTTTCAATTTGTCTCCCTTGATATAGTGACTGTCGCCTTCAGCTCGTGACTGTCGGCAAGCCGTTGCATGCTACGCGACGGCAAAGGAAGATGCAATCCTGGCAGGAACGGGGGAGGGCGTTCCGTGGGAAGTCAAGCGTGCGCGGGGGAGCGGGCGGTTTCGGCACAGATCCCGACTCCCGCCGATCGGATGTGCTGGCTCGCCCGCGGCCGAAACGCAGGAGAGCAGGCGCTGCTCGTGTCCGGTTCCGGCCGAAGCAGCCGTTCAATGATTGTTCAGCTTGACTTCAACCTGGTCCAGGATGGCATTGCCGATGACCGCATTCCCACGGTTCTTCAAGGCCTCGGCGACGCCCTGCGCGTCACGAAGTTCCTTGTTTTGGCTCAGCTTTAACTTGCCGACAAGACGCGTAACGTCGATCTCGACGCCGACGATGGCCTTCAGCAGCCCGTCGATGAACTCGGGCGAACTATCGGTCATCTTCCATGGGACGGGTTGCGACGCTTCGTGGGTGCGGGTCAGGCGGCCGACAACCGCGCGGACGGAGCGCTCGTCGTCACGGATGGCAATCCGTCCGTAAGCATGCACTACCCGGTAGTTCCAGGTCGGGACCTGCGCGTGCGTTTCATGCTTGGACGGATACCAGTTGGGCGAGATATAAGCGTCACCGGCACGAAAGACGACCAGGACCTCGTCGCCATCGGCTACGTCCTGCCACACCGGGTTGGCCCGTGCCACATGCGCAATCAACCTCCCCATCGCGCCCTGCCTGGGGTCGAATTCAAACGGTATATGGTTGGCATCGAGTCCGCCGGGGCCATGCGTGACCAGCATTCCCAAGGGATACTGCTTGATGAGCTCATGCAGCACGTCGGTCTGCGTCTCATCGAAATGGGGCGGCACGTACATCTTGCTTCTCCTGTTGCAGGACCGCTGGCGGCCCGGAAAGCGACCTGCGCGATCTGGACCGTCGGTCCACGCGCGCGACCGCAGTCCGGCCACCGGCTGGGTCGCGAGCATGGCGCCTGTTCCCTCGGCCAGCATCGCGCTCAGGGAGAATATCAGGTTCCCACGGGTAATTGAAACATTTCGCGCCGCGTCAGAACTGCTCGTCCGCCCGCAGGTAACGCCACTGCCCGACCGGCAAGTCCCCCAGTTTTACCTTGCCGATGCGCACGCGCTTGAGGCCGATGACTTTCAGGCCGACCATGTCGCACATGCGGCGGATCTGGCGCTTCTTGCCTTCTTTCAAGGTAAAGCTGAGCTGGTCGTCGTTTTGCCAGCGCACCTTGGCCGGCAGCAGCGGCTTGCCGTCCATCCACAGGCCATGGTTCAGTTTTTTCAAGTCGCTCTCGGGCAGCTTGCCCGGTTTCGTGTATTCGACCCGCACCAGGTATTCCTTGTCGACCGACGTGGTTTCGCCGATCAGCTGCTTGGCCACGCGCCCGTCCTGGGTCAGCACCAGCAAGCCCACCGAGTCGATGTCGAGGCGCCCGGCCGGTACCAGCGAACGCAATTGCGTCGGGTGGAAGGTGTCCGGCGCCGGGTCGTCGGGCCAGCGGTTTTCGGGCTTGATCAGGGCCACCGCCGGCGTATAGCCGTCCTCGGCCTGGCCCGACACGTAGCCCATCGGCTTGTTGATCAGGATGGTGACGCGCTTGCTCTGTTCGGCCGCGGCCTGGCGCTCGACGGTGATGCGCTGGGTCGGGAGCACCTTGCTGCCCAGCTCCGCGACGACCTTGCCGTCGACCCGTACCCAGCCCCGCGCGATCCATTCGTCGGCTTCGCGGCGCGAGCACAGGCCCAGTTCGGACATTCGTTTGGAAAGGCGGAGCGGTTCGGTCATGTGTCGGTCGATAAGTGAGATAGGGTGGTTCAGATCGCCAGCGCGTCGAGCAGCTCGGTTTCGAGCTGCACCAGCACGCGCGGGTTGTTCAGGTTCGGGCCGTCGACGAGGAAGACGTCCTCGACGCGTTCGCCCAGGGTCATGATCTTGGCCGTGTGCACGTTGATGCGGTAGCGCGTGAGCACGTTCGCGATCGTGTACAGCAGGCCCGTACGGTCGTTGGCCGCCACCGAGAGCAGGTAGCACTGGCCGCGATCGTCCGGGCGCAGTTCGACGCTCGGCGCGATCGGGAAATGGCGCGACAGGCGCGACAGGCGCGGGCGCGTCGGCGGCGGCAGCGGTTCCGTCGAGGCCAGCAGCTCGCACAGTTCGTGTTCGAGCAGGCTGATGATGTCGCGGTAGTTCTTCGCGAAGTTTTCCTCGGTGACGAGAAAGGTGTCGAGCGCATAGCCATCGCGCGTGGTGTGGATCTTCGCGTCGAGGATGCTGAAGTTCTTGCGGTCGAAATAGCTGCAGATGCGCGCGAACAAATCCGGCTGGTCCTTCACGTACACGGCCACCTGCAAGCCCGCGCCGGCCGGCGCCAGGCGCGCCTTGACCACCGGCTTGACGCTCTTGATCTTGTCATGCAGGCAGCGCGTCTGCCAGGCGATGTCGGAAGCATCGTGGCGCAGGAAGTAGACGACGTCGAGCTGGTCCCACAAGGCTTCGTGCGCGTCGCTCGGCAAGCCGAACAGGCGCAGCGTGGCCATCGCTTCCTGCTGGCGCATCCGCAGTTCGCGGTCGGCCGAATGCGGCTCGCCGCCGAGCACGCGCAGCGTGATGCGGTACAGGTCTTCGAGCAGCTTGGCCTTCCAGGCGTTCCACACCTTGGGGCTGGTGCCGCGGATGTCGGCCACCGTCAGCAGGTACAGGGCCGTCAGGTGGCGCTCGTCCTTCACCAAGGCGGCAAAGGCCTGGACCACGTCCGGGTCCGACAGGTCCTGCTTCTGCGCGACCTGCGACATGGTGAGATGCTGCTCGACCAGGAAGACCACCAGTTCGGTATCGGCCTCGCCGATCCCGTGGTCGCGGCAGAATTCGAAGGCGTCGACCTTGCCCAGTTCCGAGTGGTCGCCCCCGCGCCCCTTGGCGATGTCGTGGAACAGGGCGGCCACGTACAGCAGCCAGCGGTCGCGGAAGTTGGCGATGAGCTGGCTGCAGAACGGGTATTCATGGGCGTGTTCGGCCATCGTGAAGCGGCGCAGGTTACGCACCACCATCATGATGTGCTGGTCCACGGTGTACACGTGGAACAGGTCGTGCTGCATCTGGCCGACGATGTTGCGGAAGTTCGGCAGGTAGCGGCCCAGCACGCCGAACTCGTTCATGCGCCGCAGCGCATGCACCAGGCCGACCGGGGCCTTCAGGATGCGCAGGAAGTTGGCGCGATTGCCCGGATCGGCGCGGTAGGCGTCGTCGATCAGCTTGCGCGCATGCCAGAGCGCGCGCGTGGTGCGCGCCGTCATGCCCTTGAGATCGGGGCGCTCGGTCATGGCGACGAAAATCTCGAGCACCGCCGACGGCGCGGTCTCGAAGGTATCGTCGCGGGCGATGTCGATGAAGCCGTTGACGTCGTTGAAGCGGTCGTCGATGCGCACCGGCTCGCAAGGCTGGGGGAACAGGCGCGCCTCGATGTTCTGCAGCAGGATGGTATTGAGCTGGGTGACGGTCTTGGCCGCCCAGTAGTAGCGCTGCATCAGGTATTCGCTGGCGCGGCGCGCGCCGGGGCCGGGCGGGTCCGATGCCAGTCCGAACGATTCGGCGATCGCCGTCTGCACGTCGAACAGCAGGCGGTCTTCGCGCCGCCCCGTATGCAGGTGCAGGCGCACGCGGATGTCCTTGAAGGCGCGCTCCTTTTCCATCAGCTGGCGCGCTTCGTCCTGCGTGATGAGTTCGCGCGCGGCGAGCTGGCTCCAGGAACTGGCGAGACCGGCCGCTTTCGCCACCCACAGGATGACCTGCAGGTCGCGCAGCGCGCCCGGGCTTTCCTTGCAATTGGGTTCGAGCGCGAAGGCCGTGTACTCGTGCTTGGCGTGGCGCAGGCGCATCTCGGCGGTCTTGGCCTGGAAGAAGGCTTGCGGGTCGAGCGCTTCCTGGTAACGCGCCTGCAGCTGCGCGAACAGCGCCGCGTCGCCCGTCACCAGGCGCGCTTCGAGCAGGCTGGTTTGCACCGTGATGTCGGCGCCCGATTCGCTCAGGCATTCGTCGACGGTGCGGATGCTGTGCCCGATCTCCAGCCCCAGGTCCCACAGCAGCTGCACCAGCGCTTCGAGCCGGGCCTGGGTGATCGCGTCGGCCGGCGCGCCCAGCAGGATCAGCAGGTCGACATCGGAGTGGGGAAACAGCTCGCCGCGGCCGTAGCCGCCCACGCCCACCAGGGCCGTGTGCTCGGGCAGGCGCGCGGCGACCCAGGCGTCGGCAAGGATGTCGTCGACCGCCTGGCGCAGGCCGCGCAGCAGCTTTTCGGGCTTTCCGTCCTCGCGGAATGCCGCGAACAGGGCCTGGCGTTCCGCTTTCAGCCGGCCCTTCAGTTCGGGCCTGGCGTCATCGAGGGCGGCGGACATGGCGCTTACGCCGGCACGGCGTCTTGGGCGCCCAGCACGATGGCCGGCGGCGGCGGGGTGCCGGCCGAGGTGGTCAGCACTTCGTAGCCGGTCTCGGTCACCAGGATCATGTGTTCCCACTGGGCCGACATGCTGCGGTCGCGCGTCTTGATGGTCCAGCCGTCCGGCATTTCCTTGATCTCGCGGCGGCCGGCATTGATCATCGGCTCGATCGTGAAGATCATGCCCGGTTCGAGCTTGTCGAGCGTGCCCGGCTTGCCATAGTGCAGCACCTGCGGTTCTTCGTGGAACACGCGGCCGATGCCGTGGCCGCAGAATTCGCGCACCACGCTGTAGCCGTGCTTTTCGGCATGCTGCTGGATTGCATGGCCGATATCGCCCAGGTAGGCGCCGGGTTTTACCTTGGCGATGCCGAGCCACATGCATTCGTAGGTCACTTCCGACAGGCGGCGCGCCAGGATCGACGGTTCGCCGATCAGGAACATGCGGCTGTTGTCTCCATGGAACCCGTCCCTGGTGATGACGGTGACGTCGATGTTCAGGGCGTCGCCGCTTTTCAGGACCTTGTCGCCCGGAATGCCGTGGCAGATGACGTCGTTGATCGAGGTGCAGACGGCTTTCGGGAAGGGCGGGTAGCCGGGCGGCGCGTAATTGAGCGGCGCCGGCACCGTGCCCTGGACGTCGGTCATGTAGGCGTGGCACAGGCGGTCGAGTTCGCCGGTGGTGACACCGGCCTTGACGAAGGGCGTGATGTAGTCGAGCACTTCGGCGCCGAGACGGCCGGCCAGGCGCATGCCTTCGATTTCGTCGGGAGTCTTGATGGAGATGGACATAAGGATCGGTATCGGTTCAATGAACGGCGTGGGGGGCGGGCGCGGCGGGTCTTGCCGCCAGGGCCTTGCCATGATCGCCTGATTATAAGGGATTGCGGGGCGCGCTGCCGAGGAGGCGGGGCGCCGGGCCGGGCCGGGCCCGGCCGCGCATGCATTGTTACGCTTGAAAAACCCGCCGAATCCGGCTAGAATCCCGGGTTGCTTGGCCTGAGGCCTTGCAATGTTGTCAAATCAGTTCAATTTATTTTATACAAATCGCGAAATCGGCCTCAAAGGGTGCCCTCGAGGTGACTGGCCGATGTTCAAGACTTAACCCTGGAGAATGACATGTCCGTTACTATGCGCGAAATGCTGGAAGCCGGTATCCACTTCGGCCACCAGACCCGTTTCTGGAACCCGAAGATGGCGCCGTTCATCTTTGGTCATCGCAACAAGATCCACATCATCAACCTGGAAAAGACCATGGCGATGTACCAGGATGCGATGAAGACCATCAAGCAGATCTCGGCCAACCGCGGCACCATCCTGATGGTCGGCACCAAGCGCCAGGCGCGTGACCTGATCGCCGCCGAAGCGCAGCGTGCGGGCGTGCCTTACGTCGACCAGCGCTGGCTCGGCGGCATGCTGACCAACTTCAAGACCATCAAGACCTCGATCAAGCGCCTGAAGGACATGGAAGCCCAGATCGAAGACGGTTCGGTCGAGAAGCTGTCGAAAAAGGAAGCGCTGATGTTCGAGCGCGAGATGGTCAAGCTGCAGAAGTCGATCGGCGGCATCAAGGACATGGGCGGCGTTCCCGACGCGATCTTCGTCGTCGATGTCGGCTACCACAAGGGCGCCATCACCGAAGCCGGCAAGCTGGGCATCCCGGTCATCGGCGTGGTCGATACCAACCACTCGCCGGAAGGCGTCACCCACGTGATCCCTGGTAACGACGACTCGTCGAAAGCCATCGCCCTGTACGCACGCGGCGTCGCCGATGCGATCCTGGAAGGCCGTGCCAACGCCACCAACGAAGTCGCCGAGATGGCCAAGGCCGGCGGCGACGACTTCGTCGAAGTCTCCGAGCAGGCATAAATTGCAGGCAGGCCGCGCGCCTGCCATTGCACAGAAGGGGTGCCGGGCCGTGGCTGCGCACCCCTTTTTTTAAGTACCGGATTCCAGTATTAAAGCTCGTGCAAATGCTGCGGCGTTTGTACCAATGAACACATTTAGGAGAAAGACATGGCAGCGATTACTGCAGCGATGGTTGGCGAACTGCGCGCCAAGACCGACGCACCGATGATGGAATGCAAGAAGGCCCTGACCGAAGCCGAAGGCGACATGGGTCGTGCCGAAGAGATCCTGCGCGTCAAGCTGGGCGGCAAGGCATCGAAGGCCTCGGCACGCGTCACCGCCGAAGGCGTGGTGGCAAGCTACATCGCCGGCAACATCGGCGCGCTGGTCGAGATCAACAGCGAAACCGACTTCGTCGCCAAGAACGACGACTTCCTGGCCATGGCCAACCTGGCGGCCAAGCTGGTCGCCGAGCAGAATCCGGCCGACGTCGCCGCCCTGGCTGCCCTGGACGTCGGCGGCCAGACCTTCGACCAGTTGCGTTCGGCACTGATCGGTAAAATCGGCGAGAATATGACCGTGCGCCGCTTCCAGCGTTTCGACACCACCGGCAAGCTCGCCTCCTACCTGCACGGCACCCGTATCGGCGTCATGGTCGACTACGAAGGCGCCGACGAGCAGGTCGGCAAGGACGTCGCGATGCACATCGCCGCGATGAAGCCGGTCGCCCTGTCGTCGGACGGCGTGCCGGCCGAACTGATCGAGAAAGAGCGTTCGGTCGCCCAGCTGAAGGCCCAGGAAGATGCCGACGCGGCCGCCGCCGCCGGCAAGCCTGCCCAGTCGCCGGAAATCCTGGCCAAGCGCCTCGAAGGTTCGGTCCAGAAGTACCTGAAGGAAGTCTCGCTGCTGAACCAGACGTTCGTGAAGAACGACAAGCAGTCGGTCGAGCAGATGCTCAAGGCCGCCAACACCACGGTGAAGGGCTTCACGATGTATGTCGTGGGCGAGGGCATCGAGAAGAAGGTCGACGACTTCGCAGCCGAAGTCGCGGCACAGATGGCTGCCAACAAGCAGTAATGCGAAAGCGGGCCGCAAGGCCCGTTTTTTTAACCTGGTCGTTTATTGGAAGGCAGTATTTTCGCTTCCACCGAGGCCGGGTTCGCAGGGCGCGCGCGCCCGTCCCGCATGGGCGGCGGCACGCACCTTCGCACCCGAGCGTGCGCGCCAGTTTCGCCGCCATCTGTACATTCGCAGATGAGGCGCCAGGCCACGAGCCTGGCGCCGGAACCGAATTCGAACCAACACATAGGAGAGCGCTTCATCATGACAAAACCAGCCTACCAACGAGTCCTCCTGAAACTGTCTGGCGAAGCACTGATGGGCGACGATCAGTTTGGCATCAATCGCGTCACCATCGATCGCATGGTCGCCGACATCGCGGAAGTGGCGAAGCTGGGTGTCGAGCTGGCGGTCGTGATTGGCGGCGGCAACATCTTCCGCGGCGTCGCTCCCGGCGCCCAGGGCATGGACCGGGCCACCGCCGACTACATGGGCATGCTGGCCACGGTCATGAACGCGCTGGCGCTGGCCGACGCGATGCGCCATGTCGGCATTACCGCGCGCGTCATGTCGGCCATCGGCATCGACCAGGTCGTCGAGCCCTACGTGCGGCCGAAGGCGCTGCAGTACCTGGAAGAAGGCAAGGTCGTCGTCTTCGCCGCCGGCACCGGCAACCCCTTCTTCACCACCGATACCGCGGCGGCCCTGCGCGGCGCCGAAGTGGGCGCGCAGATCGTGCTCAAGGCAACCAAGGTCGATGGCGTCTACACCGCCGATCCGCAGAAAGACCCGAGCGCCACCCGTTACGAGTCGATCTCGTTCGACGAGGCGATCTCGAAGCAGCTGCAAGTGATGGACGCCACCGCGTTCGCGCTGTGCCGTGACCAGAAACTCCCGATCAAGGTGTTTTCGATCGTCAAGCCGGGCGCCCTCCGACGGGTGATCATGGGCGAAGACGAAGGTACACTGGTGCATGTTTAACCATCGGCGAAACCAAGCTGAACCAACGAACAACAGGAGAGCAGCATGTCCTTAGCTGACGTAAAGAAGAACGCGCAGGAGCGCATGACGAAGTCGATCGAGACCCTGCGGTCCGATCTGGCCAAGGTCCGTACCGGCCGCGCGCACACCGGCATTCTCGACCACATCATGGTCGACTACTACGGTTCGCCGACCCCGCTGACGGGCGTGGCCAACCTGACCCTGATCGACGCGCGCACGATCGGCGTGCAGCCCTACGAAAAGAAGATGCTGAGCACCATCGAAAAGGCGATCCGCGATTCCGACCTGGGACTGAATCCGTCGACCTTCGGCGAACTGGTGCGTGTACCGACCCCGGCCCTGACCGAAGAGCGCCGCAAGGAAATGGTCAAGCTGGTCAAGTCGGAAGCGGAAGATGCGAAGATTGCCGTGCGCAACATTCGCCGCGACGCCAACGAACAGCTGAAAAAAATGGTCAAGGACAAGACGGCGTCCGAAGACGACGAGCGCCGCTCCTCGGACGAGATCCAGAAGCTGACCGACAAGTTCGTCGCCGACATCGACAAGATGGTGGCCGAAAAGGAAAAAGAAGTCCTGACCGTGTAAGATGGCGGGCCGCTCGCGCTCCGGACGCGGCAGGCAGGGGTGACTGACGCAGGATGCGGACCATGGCCGGGCAATTACGGGCAGGGTCCGCCTTTTTACCTTCTGCCCTTTTATCTTTTTATCGTACGCGCCGTGATGGCAATGGATTTATGATCTTTAAGAGTTCGACGACCGTAGTTCCCGATGTGCCGACCGTTCCGCGCCATATCGCCGTCATCATGGACGGCAATGGCCGCTGGGCGACCAAGCGCCTGCTGCCGCGCGTGGCCGGCCATGTCAAGGGCGTGGAAGCGGTGCGCGGCGTAGTCGAAGCCTGCGTGATGCGCGGGGTCGAATACCTGACCCTGTTCGCGTTTTCGTCCGAAAACTGGCGCCGGCCGCAGGAAGAAGTCTCGCTCCTGATGCGCCTGTTCGTCACCGCGCTCGAGCGTGAAGTCTCGAAGATGCACGCCAATAACATCCGCCTGAAGGTCGTGGGCGACCTGTCGCGCTTCGACGCCAAGCTGCGCGAGATGATCGCCAATGCCGAGCGCCGCACGGCCGGCAATTCGCGCCTGACCGTCACCGTCTGCGCCAACTACGGCGGGCGCTGGGACATCATGCAGGCCACCGGCAAGATGGTCGCCGCCAACCCCGGCGTGCTCGACTACACCGAAGAGATGCTGGCGCCGCACCTGGCCATGGCCTACGCGCCCGAGCCGGACCTGTTCATCCGTACCGGCGGGGAAGAGCGCATCTCGAACTTCCTGCTGTGGCAGCTGGCCTATTCCGAACTGTATTTCACCGACACCTACTGGCCCGATTTCTCGGTCGAGTCGCTGGACGCGGCGATCGCGTCCTATCAAAGCCGCGAGCGCCGTTTCGGCCGCACGGGCGAACAAGTAGCCAGCAAAACCTGATGCTCAAAACCCGGATCCTCACCGCGCTCGTGCTGCTGGCAGTGCTCCTGCCAGTACTGTATTCCAACAACTTCACGGCGTTCGCGGTGGTGGCGACCGCCTTCTTCGGCGCCGCGATCTGGGAAACCTTCCGCCTGTTCAATCCGAAGTCGAACAAGGGAGCGATCGTCGCGCTGGCCTGGACCGCGGCCTTCGCCTGGACCTTCTTCTTCAACACCCAGGGCGCGGCCCAGACCTTCTGGTTCGTCATCAGCGTGCTGGCCTGGGCGCTGCGCTTCGCGCCGAGCCTGAAGACCGGCTTGCCGCCACTGGACAGCGTCGGCAACACGCTGCTCAGCCTGACCTATGCGGTCGCGCTGGTCGGCTGCTTCGCGGCCATCGTCGCCCTGTACGCCTATTCGCCGCTCTACCTGCTGTCGGTGCTCGTCATCGTCTGGTGCGCCGACATCTTCGCCTACTTCTCGGGCAAGGCCTTCGGCAGGCGCAAGCTGGCGCCGTCGATCTCTCCGGGCAAGTCCTGGGAAGGCGCGATCGGCGGCGGCATCGCCGTGCTGGCACTGGCCACGCTGGCCATCGTGCTGGCCGGCGAGCAGCTGGCCGGCACCTTCCCGATCCGCGTCCACGCCCGCCTCGGCTGGGCTGCGACCTGGCTCGTGCTGATCCTGATCGTCGCCGCCAGCATCGTGGGCGACCTCTTCGAATCCCAGCTCAAGCGCCGCGCCGGCATGAAAGACAGCAGCAACCTGCTGCCCGGCCATGGTGGCGTGCTCGACCGGATCGACGCCCTGGTGCCGGTCCTGCCGCTGGCGGCACTGATCGGCGCCTGGCTGTAAGGAGTCCTGACATGCAACGCATTACCATCCTGGGCGCCACCGGCTCGATCGGCGTCTCGACCCTCGACGTGCTCGCACGCCATCCGCAGCAGTATGCGGTCTACGCGCTCTCCGCGCACAGCCGCGTCGAGGAACTGGCCGCCCAGTGCCGCCGCTTTCGTCCGCGCCGCGCCGTCGTCGGCACGGCCGAAGCGGCCGCGGAACTGACGCGCCGCATCGCAGGCCTCGGCATCGACGTCGCCTATGGCGAAGCGGCCTTGTGCGAGATCGCCTCCAGTCCCGACACCGATACCGTGATGGCGGCCATCGTCGGCGCCGCCGGCCTGGCCCCGAGCCTGGCCGCCGCGCGCGCCGGCAAGAAAATCCTGCTCGCCAACAAGGAAGCGCTCGTCATGTCGGGCCAGCTGTTCATGGATGCCGTGCGCGAGCACGAGGCGGTCCTGCTGCCGATCGACAGCGAGCACAATGCCATCTTCCAGTCGCTGCCCGGCGACTATGCGCGCGCGCCCGCGCATGCCGGCGTGGCCAGGATCCTGCTGACCGCTTCCGGCGGCCCGTTCCTCGGCCGCGCCGTCGACACCCTGGAAGCGGTGACGCCGCTCGAAGCCTGCAAGCACCCCAACTGGTCGATGGGCCGCAAGATCTCGGTCGACTCGGCCACGATGATGAACAAGGGCCTGGAAGTGATCGAGGCGCACTGGCTGTTCGGCGTCCCGGCCGACCTGATCGAGGTCGTGATCCACCCGCAAAGCGTGATCCACTCGATGGTGTCCTATGTCGACGGCTCCGTGCTGGCCCAGCTCGGCAATCCCGACATGCGCACCCCGATCGCGCACGCGCTGGCCTACCCGGAGCGCATCGATTCGGGCGTGGCCCAGCTCGACCTGACCGCCATGGGCGCGCTGCAGTTCCACAAGCCCGATTACGCACGCTTTCCCTGCCTGGCGCTGGCCTTCAACGCCCTGCGCGCCGGCGGCACGGCGCCGGCGCTGCTGAACGCGGCCAACGAAATCGCGGTCGAAGCCTTCCTCGACGAGCGCATCGGCTTTCGCGACATCGACCGCGTGGTGCGCCGCGTGATGGACGAGAACGAGCACGGCGCCGCCCACGACATCGATGCCGTCATGGCCCAGGATGCGCGCGCCCGCGCCGCCGCCGCCGACATCGTCGCCACCCTTTGCCGGAGCTGAACATGGGCTTCCTGTACACCGCCGTCGCCTTCCTGCTGGCGCTCGGCCCCTTGATCATCTTCCACGAGCTTGGCCACTACTGGGTGGCGCGCGCCTGCGGCGTCAAGGTGCTGCGTTTCTCGGTCGGCATGGGCAAGGTGGTCTGGTCGCGCCGCTTCGGTCCGGACCGGACCGAGTGGGCCGTCTCGGCGCTGCCGCTGGGCGGCTACGTGCAGTTCCTCGACAGCCGCGATCCGGCCACCGCCCCGGCCGACGAGAAGGACCTGGCGCGCGACTTCACGCGCCAGAGCGTCTGGAAACGGATCGCCATCGTCGCCGCCGGCCCGGTCGCCAACTTCCTGCTCGCCATCGCCCTGTTCGCCGCCCTGTTCATGCACGGCGCCGAAGAACCGGCCACCAAGCTGCGCCCGATGGCGGCCGACACGCCGGCGTATGTCGCCGGCCTGCGCGGCGGCGACAGCATCACGGCCGTCAACGGCGAGCCGGTCGCCGGCTGGTCCGACCTGCGCTGGCGGATGATGGGCGCTGCGGTCGACCGGCTCGACGCCCGCGTCGACGTGCGCGCCGCCAACGGCAGCCAGTACGCGGCCACGATTCCGGCGAGCGCCATGAAGGAGCCCGGGCCAGACGAGGATGTCATGGCGGCGCTCGGCATGGAAGTCTGGGTCGGCATGCCGCAGGTGGAAAAAGCGGTCGAGGGCGGGGCCGGCGCGCGCGCCGGCCTGCAGCCCGGCGACGTCGTGCTGGGCGCCGACGGCAAGCCCTTCGCGCACGCGGCCGATTTCGTGCAGGCGGTGCGCGCGGCGCCGGGACGGGCGATGCAGCTGCAGGTGCGGCGCGGCGGGCGCACCCTGGCGCTGGCGCTCACCCCGGAGAAGGACGCGCAAGGGCAGGGGCTGGCGAGCGTGCAGCTGGCGCCCGCCATCGAGCGCGTGACGGTGCAGGCCGGACCGGTGGAGGCCGTGGTGAAGGGCGCGCGCCGTACCTGGGAGATGACGGCGCTGACCTTCAAGATGATCGGCAAGATCGTCACGGGGCAGGCTTCGCTCAAGAACATCACCGGTCCGATCGCGATCGCCGACTACGCCGGACAGACCGCGCGCCTGGGCCTGGCGACCTTTTTGGGCTTCATCGCGGTCGTCAGCGTGAGCCTGGGCGTCATGAATCTGTTACCAATTCCGATGCTGGATGGGGGCCATTTGCTGTATTATTCGCTGGAAGTTTTGACCGGGCGTCCCCTGCCCGAGCGGGTCCACGCACTCGCACAGCGCGCGGGGGTGGCCCTGCTGTTCATGCTGATGGCGCTCGCCATCTTCAATGACCTGTCGCAGCGGCTCTAGTGCGCTAGCGGCAGCGCGCCACCGGCAAACAAGAATATGTACGTTGTCCAATGACTGATTAGCCAATGAAATCACAACCAGATCGTTTTGCCCTGCCGTTCATTCGCCGCAGCCTGATCGGCGCAGCCGTGCTGGCGCTGTGTGCCGGCCAGGCGTTCGCCGTCAATCCGTTCGTCGTCAAGGACATCCGCATCGAAGGCATCCAGCGTACCGAGGCCGGCACCGTGTTTTCGTACCTGCCGGTACGCGTGGGCGAGACCTTCGACGACAGCAAGAGCATCGCCGCGATCAAGGCGCTGTACGCGACCGGCTTCTTCAAGGACATCCGCCTCGAGGAAGAGAACGGCGTGCTGGTGGTGCTGGTCGAGGAACGTCCGGCCATCAACACGGTCGACTTCACCGGCACCAAGGAATTCGAGAAGGACATGCTGGTCAAGGCGCTCAAGGACATCGGCGTCGGCGAAGCGAAAATCTACGACAAGGCCGCGGTCGACCGCGCCGAGCAGGAACTCAAGCGCCAGTACCTGTCGCACGGCCTGTACGGCGTGAAGATCACGACCACGATCACCCCGATCGAACGCAATCGCGTCAACGTCATGTTCAACGTCGACGAAGGCGACATGGCGCGCATCCGCCAGATCAACATCGTCGGCAACAAGGCCTTCTCGGACAAGGAACTGCGCGAAGTGCTGCAGTTGTCCACCTCCGGCTGGTTCACCTGGTATTCGAAGGCCGACCAGTATTCGAAGACGAAACTGACGGGCGACCTGGAAGCGATCAAGTCGTTCTACCTCGACCGCGGCTACCTCGAGGCGACCGTCGAATCGACCCAGGTGTCGATCACGCCGGACAAGAAGGACATCTACCTCACGATCAACGTGACCGAAGGCGAGAAATACACCGTCTCGGGCGTCAAGCTCGAGGGCGAAACCTTCGGGCGCGAGGAAGAGCTGCGCAAGCTGATCGTCCTGCAGCCGGGCAAGCCGTATTCGGGCGCCCTGCAGGAAGCGTCGAGCAAGCGCATCGCCGCGCGCCTGGGCACCTTCGGCTATGCCTTCGCCAACGTCAGCGCCGATCCCCAGATCGACCGCGAGAAGCGCCAGGTGGCCTTCACCTTCGTCGTCGACCCGGGCAAGCGCGCCTACGTGCGCCACGTGAACATCGCCGGCAATACCGTCACCCGCGACGAAGTGATCCGCCGCGAATTCCGCCAGTTCGAGGGCGCCTGGTACGACGCCGACAAGGTCAAGCTCTCGCGCGACCGCGTCGACCGCCTCGGCTACTTCAAGGACGTGAAGGTCGACACGCCGGAGTCGCCGGGCACGAGCGACCAGGTCGACATCAACCTGACGGTCGAGGAAAAGCCGACCGGTAACTTCCAGATCGGCGGCTCGTTCTCGCAGGCCGAGAAATTCACCTTCACCGCGTCGATCCAGCAGGCCAACTTCGCCGGCAGCGGCCAGACCGTCGGCCTCGACCTGAACACCTCGAAGTACAGCCGCACGATCGCGTTCTCGAACACGAATCCGTATTTCACCGACGACGGCGTCTCGCGCTCCTTCCAGCTCTACCTGCGCACGACCCGTCCGCCGCTGTCGAACATCGGTTCCTACACGGTGCGCCAGACCGGCGGCAACATGACCTTCGGCGTGCCGTTTTCCGAGACCGACACCGTCTACTTCGGCGCCGGCCTCGAGCGCACCTCGCTCGAGACCGACAGCACCAGCCCGGCGCTGTACCGCAACTTCGTGGCCCAGAACGGCGGGCCGGCGAACGGTATCGGCACCGGCAAGAGCGTGTCGATCCCGCTGACCGCGGCCTGGGGCCGCGACAGCCGCGACAGCGCGGTGACCCCGAGCATCGGCCGCTACCAGCGCGCCAACTTCGAGATCGACGCCATCGGCGACTCGAAATACTTCCGCGTGGTCTACGAGCAGCAGTGGTACCGTCCGCTCACCTCGTGGATGACGCTGGCGCTGCGCGGCGAAATCGACTACGGCAAGGGCCTGGGCGGCAGTTCGTATCCGGTCTTCAAGAACTTCTATGCGGGCGGCATCGGTTCGGTGCGCGGCTACGAGAGCTCGACGCTGGGCGTGGTCGATCCGGTCTTCGGCGACGCCATCGGCGGCTCCAAGCGCGTCATCGGGAACGTCGAGCTGCAGTTCCCGTTCCCGGGCAATACCAAGGACCGCAGCCTGCGCTGGTTCACCTTCGCCGACGGCGGCCAGGTGTTCCAGGAAAAGTCGAAGATCTTCCTCGGCGAGCTGCGCTATTCGGCCGGTATCGGCCTGTCCTGGATTTCGCCGGTCGGTCCGCTGCGCTTGAGTTATGCTAAGCCCCTGAACGCGAAACCGGGCGACCAGCTCGAGCGTTTCCAGTTCCAGATGGGCACGGGCTTCTGACCACGCGCCTGTCGGCAACCATCCTTTCATCGCGGAGAACCATGTTGAAAAATCCGATAGCCTTGCTGCCACGCATCTTGCCCCCCGTGCTGCTGCTGGCGGCCCTATGCGCCGCTCCGCTGGCCGGGGCGCAGACGGCCCCGAGCCGGATCGGCTTCGTGACCACCGAGCGCCTGATGACCGAGTCGAAGATGGCCAAGGCGGCCGACGCTAAGATCCAGGCCGAGTTTTCGAAGCGCCAGAAGGCGAACGAAGAGCTGATGGCCAAGTTCAAGCAGATGAGCGAGAAGTTCGACGCCGACGCGCCGCGCCTGACCGACATCGAGCGCACCCGCCGCGCGCGCGAACTGTTCGACATGGAAAAAGACGTGCAGCGCATGAACCGCGAATTCACCGAAGACCTCATGCAACGCAAGAGCGAAGAGCGCGCGGCCATCGCCACCAGGGCCTACAAGCTGATCGAGCAGATCGCCGAGCAGGAAAAACTCGATGCCGTGCTCCAGGAAGCGGCATGGTCGAGTCCGCGCATCGACATCACCGACAGGATCCTGAAACTGCTGGACAAGTAACTTGGCACATAACGAACAAACACGGCCGGGCGTGCGCCTCGGCGACCTGGTCGAGCGTTTCGGCGGCCAGCTGGCAGGCGACCCCGCGCTCACGGTGGCGTCCATCGCCCCGCTCGACAGCGCCGGTCCCGGCCAGATCAGCTTTCTCTCCAACAGCAAGCTGCGCGCCCTGGCCGCCCAGAGCCAGGCGGCCGCGCTGATCCTCTCGCCGCTGGACGACCCGTCGGTGGCCGCCACGTTTGCCGGCGCGCGCATCGTCACGACCAACCCGTACGCCTATTTCGCCCGCGCCGCGCAGTATTTCGTGTCGCTCGAAGAAGCGCCGCCGAGCCCGGGCATCCACCCGAGCGCGGTCGTCGACGCCTCGGCCGAGGTCGACCCGTCGGCCCATGTCGGCCCGCACGTGACGATCGAAGCGGGCGCCGTCGTCAAGGCCGGCGCCGTCGTCGACCATGGCTGCTTCATCGGCCGCGGCGCCGTGGTGGGCGAGGGCACGCACTTCTTCGCCAACGTCACCTTCCACCGCGACTGCATCATCGGCGCGCGCGGCATCGTCCATTCGGGCGCGGTCATCGGCGGCGACGGCTTCGGCTTCGCCAGCGAGGCGGGCGTCTACATCAAGATCCCGCAGACCGGACGCGTGGTCATCGGCGACGACGTCGACATCGGCTCGAACACCTCGATCGACCGCGGCGCCCTGGCCGACACGGTCATCGAAGACGGCGTCAAGCTCGACAACCAGATCCAGATCGGCCATAACTGCCACATCGGCAAGCACACGGCCATGGCCGGCTGCGTCGGGGTGGCCGGCAGCGCCAGGATCGGCAGCCGCTGCACCTTCGGCGGCGCGGCGATGGTGCTGGGGCACCTGGAGATCGCGGACAATGTCCACATCTCCTCGGGCAGCATGGTCTCGCGCTCGGTGCTCGAACCGGGCCAGTACACGGGCTTCTACCCGCTGGCGAAGAACGCCGAGTGGGAAAAATCGGCGGCGATCGTGCGCAACCTGAACACCATGCGCGACAAGATCCGCGCCCTTGAAAAAACAATCAAAACGCTGGCGGAACCAACATGACGACAACTGAAAAACGCGCGATGGGCATCAACGAGATCAAGCAGTACCTGCCGCACCGCTATCCGCTGCTGCTGGTCGACCGCGTGCTCGACGTCGAGGTCGGCAAGCGCATCACCGCCATCAAGAACGTGACCGTCAACGAAGAATTCTTCAACGGCCACTTCCCGCACAAGCCGGTGATGCCGGGTGTCCTGATGATCGAAGCGATGGCGCAAACGGCCGCCATCCTGTCGTTCATGACGATGGACGTGAAGCCGGACGAGAACTCGGTCGTGTACTTCGTCGGCATCGACAACGCGCGCTTCAAGCGTCCGGTCGAGCCCGGCGACCAGCTGGTGATGGACGTCGAGATCCTGCGCATCTCGCGCGGCATCTGGAAGTACAAGGCCACCGCCAGCGTCGACGGCAAGGTCGCCGTCGAGGGCGAACTGATGTGCACCATCCGCGCCAACGACAGCGCCGGCGCCGATGCAAAGGCGCCGGCGGCAGCGGGGCAGTAATGAGCGCGAGGATCCACCCGACTGCGATCGTCGACCCGAAGGCCGAGCTGGACAGTTCGGTCGAGGTCGGCCCGTATTCGATCGTCGGTCCCGACGTGCGCATCGGCGCCGGCACCGTCGTCGGCCCGCACGTGGTCATCGAAGGCCACACGACGATCGGCCGCGACAACAAGTTCTTCCAGTTCTGCTCCATCGGCGCCGCACCCCAGGACAAGAAGTGGAACGGCGAGCCGACGCGCCTGGAAATCGGCAACGGTAATACCGTGCGCGAATTCGTCACCTTCAACCTGGGCACCGCGCAGGACGAGGGCGTCACGCGCCTGGGCGACGACAACTGGATCTCGGCCTACGTGCACCTGGCGCACGACTGCCAGGTCGGCAGCCACACCATCTTCTCGAACAACGCCCAGCTGGCCGGCCACGTGCACGTGGGCGACCATGCCATCCTGTCCGGCTATGCCGGCGTGCACCAGTTCTGCAAGATAGGCGCGCATGCCTTCATCGGCATGTACACCAGCCTGACGCAGGACGTGCCGCCTTTCGTGCTGGTGTCGGGCAACCCGGCCGGCGCGCGCGGCGTCAACATCGAGGGCCTCAAGCGGCGCGGTTTCAGCCGCCCCCGGATCGACGGCATCCGCGCCGCCTACAAGCACATCTACCGCGAAAACCTGACGCTCGAGGAAGCCAAGGCGGCGCTGGCGCGCGACGGCGAAACGATGCCCGAGGCCGCGGCCGACATCGGCGCCATGCGCGACTTCCTGGGCGCCGCCACCCGTGGCATCGTCCGCTGAAATTTCGCTGGCCCTGGTCGCCGGCGAGGTGTCCGGCGACATGCTCGCCGCACGCCTCCTGGCCGGCCTGCGCCCGGAGCTGCCGAACGCGCGCTTCCACGGCATCGGCGGCCCGCGCATGATCGCGCAGGGGCTCGTGTCGGACGTTCCGATCGAGACCCTCACCGTGCGCGGCCTCTTCGAGATCATCCCGCGCTACCGCGAGATCAAGGGTATCCAGAACCGCCTGCGCGAGCGCCTGCTGGCCGAGCGTCCGGCCGCGTTCATCGGGGCCGACTATCCCGGCTTCAATCTCGGCCTGGAAGAGCAGCTGCGGGCCGGCGGGATTCCGACCGTGCACTTCGTCGGGCCGCAGATCTGGGCCTGGCGCGGCGGGCGCATCAAGAAGATCCAGCGCGCGGTGTCGCACATGCTGGTGATCTTCCCGTTCGAAGAGCCGATCTACAAGGCGGCCGGCGTGCCGGTCACGTACATCGGCCATCCGCTGGCGGAAACGATTCCCCTGGCGCCGGACGTGGCGGCGGCGCGCGCGGCGCTCGGCCTGGCGCCGGATGCGCGCGTGGTGACCGTCATGCCGGGCAGCCGCATGGGCGAGCTGAAATACCTGGCCGAGCCCTTCGTGCGCGCGGCCGGCATCCTGGCCAGGCGCGATCCGGCCTTGCGCTTCGTGGTGCCGATGGCGGGCGAGCGGCAGCGCGCCTGGTTCAGCGAGAGCGTGGCGCAGGCGGGCCTGGGCCATGTCGAGCTGCAGCTGGTCGACGATTCGCACACGGCCATTGCCGCCGCCGACGCGGTGCTGGTGGCCTCGGGCACGGCGACGCTGGAAGTGGCGCTGTTCAAGAAGCCGATGGTCATCGCCTACAAGGTCATGCGCGCGTCCTGGGAAATCATGCGCCACATGGGCTACCAGCCCTGGATCGGCCTGCCCAACATCCTGGCGCGCGAATTCCTGGTGCCCGAGCTCCTGCAGCACGCGGCCACGCCCGAGGCGCTGGCGGACGCGCTCTGGCGCCAGTTGAACGACGGCGCGCAGCGCGATAAGCTGGCGGCGCGCTTCCTCGACATGCACCACAGCCTGCGGCGCGACAGCGCCCGGGAAAGCGCGCAGGCCGTCCTGCGCGTGATCGGCAGGTAAACAGAGACAGCATCATGAGCAGAAAACGCGTCAACTTCTATCCCGGCCTGCCGCCGCGGCTGCGGCCGTTCACCGACCTCGACATCGTCTGCGGCGTCGACGAGGCCGGCCGCGGCCCGCTGGCCGGGCCGGTGTTCGCCGCCGCCGTCATCCTCGATCCGAAGCGCCCGATCGAGGGCTTGCGCGATTCGAAGAAGCTGACCGCGGCGCGCCGCGACGAGCTGGCCCCGCAGATCCGCGCGCACGCGCTCGCCTGGGCCGTCTGCCAGGCCTCCTGCGAAGAGATCGACAACCTCAACATCCTGCACGCGACGATGCTGGCCATGCGCCGCGCGGTCGAGGCGCTGCGGACCGTTCCGACGCTGGCCCTGATCGACGGCAACCGCTGTCCGCCGATGGACATCCGCGCCCACGCCGTGATCGAAGGCGACGACAAATGCCACGCGATCTCGGCCGCCTCGATCCTCGCCAAGACCGCGCGCGACGCCGAACTGGTGCGCCTGCACGCCCAGTATCCGCAATACTGTTTCGACCAGCACAAGGGCTATTCGACCGCGCTGCATCTGGAGCGCCTGCGCCTGCACGGCCCCTCGCCGGTGCACCGCCGCTCGTTCGCGCCGGTGCGCACGCTGCTGCAGGTCGACCTGTTCGGGCCGGGCGCGGCGCAGGACGCCTTCGACGGGGCGCAGTGCGCATGAAGTCCGTCACCTCGCGCGACAATCCCTTCTACAAGGAACTCAAGAGCCTGGCCGCCAGCTCGCAGGCGCGCAGGAAAGCGGGGCGCACGCTGCTCGACGGCGTGCACCTGTGCCAGTCCTGGCTGGCGCTGCGCGGCGCCCCGGCGCATTGCGTGGTGTCTGAGGGCGCCCTGCGCAACCCGGAAGTGGCCGAGATCGTGGCCCGCTGCGAAAGCCTGCACGCCCACGTGACCGGCTTGCCGGACGCGCTGTTCGGCGTCCTCAGCCAGGTCGAGCACGGCGTCAACCTGCTGTTCCTGGTCGAGACGCCGGCGCCGCGCCAGCCGCAGTCCATGACGGTCTCCAGCGTGCTGCTCGACGGCGTGCAGGACCCCGGCAATGTCGGCTCGATCCTGAGAAGCGCCGGCGCCGCCGGCATCACCCAGGTGTTTTGCAGCGCCGGCACGGCTTTCTGCTGGTCGCCCAAGGTACTGCGCGCGGCGATGGGCGCGCACTTCGTGCTCGAGATCTTCGAGAACGTCGAGCTCGGCGCCCTGATCGACCGTTCCGGCATCGCCGTGCTGGCGATGAGCGGCCATGCCAGGCGCAAGCTGTACGAGGTCGACCTGCGCGCCCCCGTGGCCTGGCTGCTCGGGCATGAAGGGCAGGGCGTGGCCGACGACCTCATGGGCCGCGCCACGCACCAGGTGGTGATCCCGCACGCCGGCCAGGTCGAGTCGCTGAACGTGGCCGCGGCGGCTGCCGTCTGCTTCTTCGAGCAGCTGCGCCAGCGCGGGGCATAGACGGCCTCGGCCCTCGTAGGGTAAAGTCGCGCTAACAACCCGTGGAGCAGAGATGGACATCGCGCATTTGCCGCACTTGCATTTCCTGGTAGCCGAAGCCGACAACGCGCAGCGTGCCGCGCTGGTCGAGATGCTGGGGCGCCTCGGCGCCACCCGCGTCACCGACGTGCCCGACGGGCATATGGCGCTGCGCACCTTCCAGGCCGGCTTCACCCCGCGCGTGCACGTGGCCATCATCGACCTGGCGCTGCCCGGCATGGATGGGCTGGAACTGATCCGCAACCTGGCCGGGCTCGCATCGGGCATCAGCCTGATCGTCACCGGCGCCCAGCCGGCCAACCTGCTGTTCTCGGTCGAAACGCTGGCCCAGGTCTACGGCATCGACCTGCTCGGTTCGGTCTCCAAGCCGGTCACGGCCGCCAAGCTGAAACCCCTGATCGACAACTACGCACCCTGCGCCAAGCACGACGCGGTCGAGGCGACGCGGCGCTTTACCTTCGCCGAAATCGGCAGCGGCCTGCAAAAGCGCCAGTTCGAACCCTTCTTCCAGCCGAAGATCGAACTGGCCACCGGCCAGGTCAGGGGCCTGGAAAGTTTCGCGCGCTGGCGCCACCCGGAGTACGGCCTGCTCGGTCCCTCCGCCTTCATCGACGCCCTGGTGCAGAACAACCGCATCGATTTCCTCGACTGGAGCATGATCGAGCTGTCGGTCGAGCGCTGCCGCTGGCTGCACGACCAGGGCACGCCGGTCCCGATCTCGATCAACCTGGCGCCCGAGACGCTCGCGCACCCGGCCTTCCTGCGCCAGATGAGCGCCTGCCTCGACCGCCACGCGGTACTGCCGGACTACATCACCTTCGAGATGCCCGAGTCCTCGGTCCTGAACACGGACCCGAACTTCATCGAACGCCTGGTGCGCCTGCGCATGATGGGCTTCGGCCTGGCCATCGACGACTACGGCACCGGCCGCTCGAACCTGCAACTGCTGGCGCGCATTCCCTTTTCGGAGCTCAAGATCGACCGCGGTTTCGTCGACGGCGCCTCGAAGCGGCGTCCGCTGGGCACCGTGCTGCGCTCTTGCCTGAGCCTGGCGCACAGCCTGGACCGGATGTCGGTCGCGGTCGGCGTGGAAACGCGCCAGGATTGGGATTTCCTGCAGGGGCTGGGCTGCACCTATGCGCAGGGCTATCACATCGCCAACCCGATGGAGGCCGCGGCCTTCCCGGGCTGGCTGGAGGACTGGCGGCATTTCTTCTAAGGAGTGGTCATGGCGATACCGTTGCGCTGCCGGTGCGGCAAGCTGCAGGGCGAGCTCGATGTCAGCAAGGTGGCGGCACGCGCCGTATGCTATTGCAAGGACTGCCAGGCGTTTGCACGCTTCCTGAAGGCCGAGGACCTGGTGCTCGACGCCTCCGGCGGCACCGAGGTCGAGGCGGCGCTGCCGGCGGCGGTGCGTTTCACAAGTGGCCTGGAACACCTTGCCTGCATGTCGCTCAGCCCGAAGGGCATCTATCGCTGGTATGCGTCCTGCTGCAATACCCCGATCGGCAATACCCCGCGCAATCCGAAAATGCCGTATGTCGGCCTGGTGCGCGCTTGCCTGGCCGCCACGCCCGCAGAGCTGGACCTGCGGCTCGGACAGGGGCGCATGACGGCGAATGTGGGGTCGGCCTACGGGCCGGCGCAGGCGACGCCGCTGCGCAGCGTGCTGGCCGTGGCCGGGATCGGGGCCATGTTCGTCAAGGCGCGCCTGAGCGGCGAGTGGCGCGACAATCCCTTCTTCGATGCATCCGGCGCGCCGGTCAGGGCGCCGCAGGTGCTCACGCGCGCGGCGCGTGCCGCCATCACCCGCTGAGCCGCGGGCTCAAGCGGCGTCCGCGCAGCGCGCCAGGTCGACGATCCGGTAGCTCGCCTGGCTGCCGGCGGCGTCGACGGTGACGAAGTCGATGCCCTCGGCGCCGCGCGGGCCCATCCGGAACAGCCGCGCGCTCCCGGCCGGCACCAGCAGCTCGACGCGCGTGACGACGTAGCCGACCGTGGCCGCGCCATCGGTGGCCACCAGCACGTGCCCGGCGTCCGACTGGCGCTGCGCCGCGGGACGCAGATCGATCAGGCGGATCGGGTCCTTGCGCCACAACATCGTCGCTGCCGCGCCGGTCCATGCGGTCGCCGGCGGCAGCGGCAGGATGTGTTCGATGCCGGCAATCGGCGTCGCATGGAGCGAGCCGGCCGAGTAGACGACATACGCGGCATCGTTGCTGACGCCGGCCGCCCCCGCCTTGCGCGCGCCGGCGTTGTCCTGGGCCGGCGCGGCGCTCAGCGTCGCTTGCGTGAAGCGCGCGAACAGGGCGGCCGTGTCGAGCAGGAACAGCGCGGCGCCGTCGGCGTCGTAGGTCGTCGCGCCCACCGCGCCGCGCTCCTGCTCCACGCGCAGGCCGGCGCCGGCCAGCGCCTGCAGCGAGAGCGCGGCGCGGACCGGCAAGCCGAGCGCAAGGCCGGCCCGCTCGAGGACGGCCAGCAGCGGCGCCGCGTCGGCGTCGGGCAGGCCGGGCAGGGCCGACGCGGGCAGGACCGGCAGGTGGCGTCCGCGCCACAGGCAGTAGGCGCTGTCGATGCCGGCGCCGAAGCGCGCGACGGCCGGCATGGTGATCACCTCGACCAGGTCCTCCAGTGCCACGCCGAGCCTGCCGTTGCCGAGCTCCAGCAGTGCGCAGGGCAACTGCGGCGTGTGCGCGGTGCCGGCCAGCGCCTGCGCATGCCCGTCGCTTCGGGCGCCGGCCGCGGCGCCCGGGTCGGGCTGATGCCAGCTGGCCGCCAGGTCGGCAAGGCGCGCGACGTCCAGCAGACTGAGGATGCCGGCGCCGTCCGGCAGGTGCGCCGCGCTATGGAAGACTTCGTCGGCGTTGTCGTCATGGTGCAGGCGGGCGATCGCGCCCTGCGCGACGTCGGCCAGGCCGTCCACGGTATCGACCTTCAAGCCGATGCTGCGCCCGCCCGAGCGCAGGATCAGGATGCGGGCCTCGGCCAGCGCGCCGGGAGGGGAAGCCCCGGCATCGACCCAGCGCGCCAGGTCGACCACGGGCACCAGCACGCCCTCGTGTTCGACGATGCAGTACAGGGCGTTTTCGCGGCGCGGCAGCAGGGCGCGCACCGCGGGCAGCGGCATGGCCTGCACCACGGAGTCGACCGGGATGCCGAGCCGCACCGCGCCGATGCAGGCGGTGGCGAGGCGGACAGTGGCCTCGGAGGTGACAGCTTGCATCGATCAGCGCTCCATCGCAATGCGTTCGAGTTCGTCCAGCAGCGAGGAAGCATCGCGGGTGGCGTCGGCCTGGGTCGTCGCCGACGCGTGGATCTGCCCCACCGAGACGCCAGTCTCCGCGATGGAGGCGACGATGCGCGCGAACGCATCCTCGACCTCGCCCGACAGGCGCGAGCCGTCTTCGACGCGGCTGACGGTTTCGTTGATCAATTTCGAAATTTCCCGTGCCGCCAGCGCCGATTTTTCGGCCAGCTTGCGCACCTCGTTGGCGACGACCGAGAAGCCCCTGCCATGTTCGCCCGCGCGCGCCGCCTCGATCGCCGCATTGAAGGCGAGCAGATGGGTTTGGCCGGCAATGTCGCCGATGGTCTCGATGATCTCGTGGACGTTGCCCGATGCGGTCTGGATGGCCGCGATCGCCTCGCGCGAGCGCCCCAGCAGCTTGCTGCCGGCGGTGGCGTCGACCCCGGCGCGGCCGGCCATGTCGGACGATTTCTGCGAATCGTGGGCGATGCCGGAAATCGACTGGGCCAGCGAGGTCAGCACCGAGGAAATGGCGCTGACCTTGGCGCTGACCAGTTCCTCGCGCCGCACCTGTTCCGTTACGTCCATCGCGAACTTGACCACCTTGTAGGGCTTGCCATTGACGTCCAGGATCGGGTTGTAGGTCGCCACGATCCGGATGTCGGCGTCGTGCTTGCCACGGCGCTGGAAACGGCCGGACTGGTACTGGCCCTGCGCCAGGTTGGCCCAGAAATTGCGGTAAGCGGAACTCTTGACGTACTCGTCCTCGCAGAACTTGCTGTGATGGACACCGACGACTTCGTCCTCGGTGTACCCCATCGCGCGCAGGAAGTTCGGGTTCGCCGCCAGCACGTTGCCGCGCATGTCGAATTCGATCACCGCCTGCGAGCGGCCGAGGGCATCGAGCTTGCCCTTGATTTCGGTGTCCAGGCATTTCTGGGCGGTGATGTCGGTCGCAAACTTGACGATCTTGAACGGCTTGCCCTCGGCGTCGAAGATCGGATTGTACGAGGCCAGGATCCAGACTTGCTTGCCGGACTTGGTAATGCGGCAATATTCACCGGCATTGAATTCACCGCGCCCGAGACGCTCCCAGAATGCCACGTACTCCAGCGAATGGACGAAGGCCGTTTCGCAGAACATGCGGTGGTGCTGGCCCTGCACTTCGTCGAGCTCGTAACCCATCACCGCGAGGAAATTGTCGTTTGCGTGCAGCACCTTGCCCGAGAGGTCGAACTCGATCACGGCCTGGACCCGGGAGACGGCCTGGTTCTTGCCTTCGAAGTCGGCGTTGCGCATCTTTTCGGTGGTGATGTCGGTGGCAAACTTGACGACCTTGAGCGGCTTGCCGTCGGCGTCGACGATCGGGTTGTAGGTTGCCTGGATCCAGACCGCATTGCCCTGCTTGGTAATGCGCTTGAATTCGCCGCTGTGGAATTCGCCGGCGCCCAGCTCTTTCCAGAACATCCGGTATTCCGGCGAGTGGCGGTAGACGTCGTCGCAGAATATCGCATGGTGCTGGCCGACGACTTCCTCGAGCTTGTAGCCGAGGGTGCGCAGGAAGTTGTCGTTGGCGTGAATGATGCGTCCGTCGAGGTCGAACTCGATGATTGCCTGGGCGCGGTCGAGCGCCACCATGCGGCCTTCGAATTCGGCATTGCGCAGGGTCTGTTCGGTGACGTCGGTGGCATACTTGACCACCTTGACCGGCTTGCCGTCGGGGCCGAACACCGGGTTGTACGACGCATTGATCCACACGTCGCGGCCGCTCTTGTGGCGGCGCTTGTAGATGCCGGTGTGCAGGGCGCCCGTGCCGAGCTCGCGCCAGAAGGTCTCGTAGGCGGGCGAAGCGGCGTAGGCGGGATCGCAGAACATGCGGTGAGGCTGGCCGAGGATCTCGCTGAGCTCGTAGCCCAGGGCCTGCAGGAAGTTGTCGTTGGCATTGAGGATGTGGCCGTCGAGGTCGAATTCGATGACGGCCTGGACGCGATCGATGGCGTCCATCTTGGCTGCATTGTTGGCGCTTTGCAGCTTGGCGGCCGTGATGTCGGTGGCGAACTTGATCACCTTGACCGTCCGGCCTTCGGTATCGAATACCGGATTGTACGAGGCTTGCAGCCATACCGACTGGCCGCGCTTGTTCACGCGCATGTACTCGCCGCTATTCGGGCTGCCCTGCGCAAGCTCGCGCCAGAATGCGCGGTACCCATCCGTGGTGTGCGTGTCGGCGGCGCAGAACATGCTGTGGTGCTTTCCCTTGATCTCGTCGAGGTGATAACCCATGGCGTCGAGGAAATTCTGGTTGGCGTGCAGGATATGGCCTTCCAGGTCGAATTCCACCACCGCCTGCATGCGGTTGATGGCATCGAGGGCGGCCAGCGCCATGTCGAGACGGGTATCGGCCGAGGGTGCTGACGGGTATTTGGCAGGAGTTTGCATGGCGTCTTTCTGATAGAGGCGCGCCCTGGCGCCGGAAAATTCGGTGACGCCACTCCACTGAATGGCCTTCGCCGTGCTCGGTACTGGCTGATCGGCAGGTTTCCCGAACCCGCTCCGCATGGCTTGCATGCGGAATACAAGGATAGACACCCGTCAATATTTTCAACCAGAAATCAATTCTAGCAATTTAGAGTTTCCGGAACAACAAACTTCAGTAATTTCGTCAAATGTAGTTTCCTATCCACAAGCTTGCCTTTTTGCATCGACACGTTTGCTTACAGAGTGATGACCAGATCCGGGCGAAAATGCGCCTGTTCGCCCTTGCCGAGGTAGCCGAGCGGGTTGGCGACGACGCGGCACGACCATGCGCGCCCGTCGTGCACGCCTGCCGCGGTGTAGTCGTTCAGGCAGTGCAGATGGCCGTGCATCCATACGTGGGCCAGCGGGAGCAGGGCCTCGAGCGCGTTGCAAAAGCCCGCGGTGCCGGGCGTGACGCCGTAGCGCGGATCGGCGCTTTGCAGGCTCGGGGCAAAGTGGGTGACGGCGACCGTGACGCCGTCGAAGGGCACGCTCAGGGCCGCGTGCAGCCACTGCTGGGAGTCGAGCGACATGCGGCGCCAGCCGTCGGCCAGCACCGGCTCGCCGCCGCGCACGGTGGTGTTCTTGCCGAGATAGTAGTTGGCGGCGCGCATTGCCTTGTCGCGCAACTGCAGCTGCTTCGTCAGATCGTGGCCTGCAGCCAGCGCGTCGAAATCGGCCCACAGGGTGCTGCCGATGAATCGCACGTGATCGATGACAACCGTCTCGCGTTCGAGCCAGACGATGCCCAGGCGCGCGCAGGTCGCTTGCAGGCGGGCATAGGTCTCGTCGAAATCGAGGCCGTCGAATTCATGGTTTCCCGGGATGAACAATACCTGCGCGCGGGTCGCGCCGAGCGCCGGGGCGAAGCGTTCCAGGCCGAAGTCGCTGCCGCACAGGCGCGAGCCGCTCTGGTAGGAGCCGATGTCGCCGGCCAGGACGATCACGTCGGCGTCCGGCGCCAGCACGGGCTGGAAGGCCGGATAGCGTTCGAGATGGAGGTCGGAAAATAGCTGTATGCGCATGGCCGCAGTATAGCGGCAGCGGCAGCGGCGGCGGCAGCGGCGGCGGCAGCGGCACGGCACGCAGGCCGGCGGCGCGCCTTGAACCGCCTGTGACCCGCCGCGCCGGCTCCTTCGCGGCGGTGCGTGCGCAAGCGCACGGAAAGCCACGGCGCCGGGCGCTACTGTGCAAGATCGAATGGCGGGGGATGACATGAGCATGGATGGCGACAATTTGCGTATCAAACCGGCGACGATGCCGGCCGGCGGCTGGGGTTCGGTGAGCGAGGTGGCCCACGTCCTGCTCGACCAGCGCGCGGCGCTGAAAGACAGCGGCCTGCTGCTCAAGCAGAACAAGCCCGACGGCTTCGCCTGCGTCAGCTGCGCCTGGGCCAAGCCGGCCAACCCGCACCCTTTCGAATTCTGCGAAAGCGGCGCCAAGGCCACTGCCTGGGAAACCACGAGCAAGGCGATCGGCGCGGACTTTTTCGACCGCTATACCGTGACCCAGCTGGAAGCCTGGAGCGACCACCAGCTGGAAGACCAGGGCCGCCTGACGACGCCGCTGCGCTGGGACGCCGCCAGCGACAAGTACCGCCCGGTCGAATGGGAGAGCGCGTTCGCCGAGATCGGCGCGGCCTTGCGCACGCTCGACCGCGAGCAGGTCGTGTTCTACAGCTCGGGGCGCGCCTCGCTCGAAACCTCCTACATGTATGGCCTGTTCGCCCGCATGTACGGCAACAACAACCTGCCCGACAGTTCGAACATGTGCCACGAGAGTACTTCCGTGGCGCTGCAAAAGACGATCGGCGACGGCGTCGGCACGGTGGTGCTGGACGACTTCGAGCAGACCGACTGCATCTTCTTCTTCGGCCAGAACGTCGGCGTGAACAGCCCGCGCATGCTGCACCAGCTGCAGGCGGCGCGCAAACGCGGCGTCCCCATCATCACCTTCAACCCCTTGCGCGAACGGGGCCTGGTGAGCTTCACCAATCCGCAGTCGCCCGGCGAAATGCTGACCGGGCATGAAACGGCGATCAGCACCCAATACCTGCAAGTCAAGCCGGGCGGCGACACGGCGGCCATCATGGGCCTGTGCAAGGCGATCTTGGCGCTCGACGACGCCGCCGTCGCCGGCGGCGCCGCGCGCGTGCTCGACACCGCTTTCCTTGCCGAGCACACGCACGGCTTCGACGACTTCGCCGCCGCGGTGCGTGCCTGTCCCTGGGCCGACATCGAGCGCGAAGCGGGGCTCAAGCGCGGCGCGCTCGAGAGCGCGGCGTACGTCTACGCCAACGCGAAGGCCGTGATGGCCGTCTACGGCATGGGCCTGACCCAGCACCGCAACGGCGTGCAGAACGTGACCATGGTCGTCAACCTGCTGCTGCTGGGCGGGCATATCGGCCGGCCGGGGGCGGGCGTGTGCCCGGTGCGCGGGCACTCGAACGTGCAGGGCCAGCGCACGGTCGGGATCACCGAAAAGCCCGAGCTGGCGCCGCTCGACAAGCTCAGGCAACAGTACGGGTTCGAGCCGCCGACAAAGACCGGCATGAACACGGTGGAAGCCTGCGAGGCCATCCTGGCGCGCAAGGTGCCGGCCTTCATTGCCCTCGGCGGGAACTTCCTGCGCGCCGTACCCGAGACCGTGCTGATGGAAGCGGCCTGGCGCGAGCTGCCGCTCACGGTCCAGATTGCGACCAAGCTCAACCGCAATCACGTCATCCACGGCAAGACCTCGTACCTTCTTCCCTGCCTAGGGCGGATCGAAGTCGACCGCCAGCTCGGCGGGGAGCAGTCGGTCACGGTCGAGGACAGCACCGCCTGCATCCACGGTTCGCGCGGCATGGCCGAGCCGGCATCGGCGCAGCTGCTGTCGGAACCGGCCATCGTCGCCGGCCTGGCGCGCGCCACCCTCGACCCGAACCCGCGCGTCGACTGGGACGGCTGGGTGGCCGACTACGGCAGCATCCGCGACGCCATCGGCGAGACCTACCCCGACATCTTCCACGACTTCAACGCGCGCATGTGGACGCCGGGCGGCTTTCGCAAGCCGGTCGGCGCAGCGAAGCGCGAATGGAAGACCGAGAGCGGCAAGGCCACCTTCACGGTGCCGGAAGGCTTGCCGGGCAATCCGGACCTGCAGGGCGGTCCGGCCACGATGCGCCTGTTCACGGTGCGCAGCGACGGCCAGTTCAATACCACCATCTACAGCTTCGACGACCGCTTCCGCGGCGTCTACGGCAGCCGCATGGTGATCTTCATGGGCCGCGCCGACATGGCCAGGCGCGCGCTGGCGCAGGGCGACCTGGTCACGCTGCGCGGCGCCGCCGGCGACGGCGTCGAGCGCGAGGTCGCGGGCCTGGCGGTGGTGCCTTACGATATTCCGGAAGGGACGATCGCCGGCTACTTCCCCGAATGTAATCCGCTGATCCCGCTCTGGCACCACGCGAAGGAGAGCAAGGTGCCGGCCGCGAAGGCGATCGACGTGCTGGTCGAGCGCATGGGAGGCGCCCGATGAACGCGGCCGAGCCCTTCCTGGGCGGCGCGCCCGAGGGAACGCGCCGCCTGCCGGCCAGCCGCTGCAGCGGCAGCCTGGTCGAGGAGGGCAGCGAACTGGTGGCCGACGAGGTGCCGGTGGCGCTCGTCTACAACGGCATCACCCATGCGGTGATGCTGGCTTCGCCGCTCGACCTGGAAGACTTCGCGCTCGGCTTCACGCTGGGCGAGCGCATCGTGCGCCAGCGGCGCGATGTCTACGATATCGACGTCGAACACACGCCGCGCGGGATCGCGATCGCGATCGAGATCGCTTCCGGGGCGCTGGCCCGCATGAAGGGCGCCCGTATCGCGCGCACCGGCAAGACCGGATGCGGCCTGTGCGGCGTGGAGAGCCTGGATTATTTCGAGCGGGAGGCCTGCCTGCCCGATCCGCGCGACGCGCGGACGGCGCCGGCGATGGCGCCGATCGCCCCTGCCGCGCTGCAGCGCGCGATGGCCGAACTGGCCGCGCGCCAGCAACTGCACCGGGCCACCGGGGCCGTGCACGCCGCCGGCTGGGCCGGGTTGGATGGAGGACTCCTGTGCGTGCGCGAAGACGTCGGGCGCCACAATGCGCTCGACAAGCTGGTCGGGGCGCTGGCGAAACAGGATCTGGCGGCCGACGCCGGTTTTGCCGTCGTCACCAGCCGGGCGAGCTTCGAGATGGTGCAAAAGGCGGCGCGTGCCGGTTTCGGCTTGCTGGCGGCGATTTCGGCGCCGACCGCGCTGGCGGTGCGGATGGCCGAGGGCGCCGGACTGACCCTCGCCGGGTTCGTGCGCGGCAATCGCCATGTGGTGTACAGCCACCCGCAACGCCTGGCCGCCGGGTAACCGGTCGATGCGCCGTCAGGCCGGTCGGGCGCGCTGCGCGCCTTGCTCGGCCAATGCCTCGGTGGCCGCCGCGCCATCGAGCGGGCGGAAGTAGAAATACCCCTGCACGAAGTCGCTGCCGATCTCGCGCAGGATGTCGAGTTCGGCCAGCGTCTCCACGCCTTCGGCCACCACGTCCAGGCCTAGCGTGCGCGCCAGCATGACCACGACCTCGGCGATCTGGCGCTTGTCGCCGTGGCTGTCCATGGCGCTGACGAAGGAACGGTCGATCTTGAGGGTGTCGATCGGCAGGCGGCGCAGGTGACTGAGCGACGAGTAGCCGGTGCCGAAGTCGTCCAGGGACAGGCGCACGCCGAGCGCCTGGAGTTCCTTGAACACGGCCAGCGCGTGTTCGGCATCGGCCATCACGGCGCTCTCGGTCAGTTCCAGCTTCAGGCTGCCGTGGGCGATGCCCGATTCGGCCAGCACGCGCGTTACCGTGTCCACCAGGTCGCCGCCGGCGAGCTGGACAGCGGAGATGTTGACGCTCATGCTCAAGGGCAGGTCGCGGCCCTGCTGCCAGACGCATAGCTGGCGGCAGGCCTCCTCCAGCACCCAGCCGCCGATCCGGACGATCAGTCCCACTTCCTCGGCCACCGGAATGAACTCGACCGGCGAAATCATGCCCAGCACCGGATGGCGCCAGCGCAGCAGGGCTTCGAAGCCGCGGATCACGCCGTCCTGGGGCGTGATGATCGGCTGGTATTGCAGGTAGAGCTGGCCGGCGTCGACCGCCAGGCGCAGCTCGGCTTCCAGCGTCAGGCGGCGCAGCGCGCCTTCCTGCATGGTCTGGTCGAACATCATCCAGCGCGCGCGCCCGTTCTGCTTGGCGTGGTACATGGCGATGTCGGCGTCGCGCAGCATGTCCTGCACGTCCAGGTAGCCACTCGAACTGAGGGCGATGCCGATGCTCGCGGTGACATAGACCTGCTGCTGGCCGATCGTGAACGGCGTGGCGAGGGCCTTGAGCAGGCGTTCGGCGACGCGGATCGGGGCGGCTGCGGTGTTGACGTTGTCGAGCAGGATCGTGAATTCGTCGCCGCCCAGGCGCGAGACGACATAGTCGCGTTCCAGGGCTTCGCGCGCCACCAGGTCGGTCTGGCGCAGGCAGGCGCTCAGGCGCTCGGCGGTGGCGACGATCACCTGGTCGCCCGCCTGGTGGCCGAGGCCGTCGTTGATGGCCTTGAAGCGGTCGAGGTCGACGAACAGGACCGCGAACTGGTAGTCGGGAATGCGCTGCGAGCGCACCATGAAATGCTCGAGGCGGTCCAGGAAGAGCTTGCGGTTGCCGAGCTGGGTCAGCGGATCGTGCAGCGCGTCGTGCACCAGGCGGTCCTGCGCGCGCCGGCGTTCGATCACGCGTCCGAGCTGGGTGCCGACCTGCGCCATCAGGTGCAGCATCGATTCGTCCGGCGTTTGCCGCTCGCGGCTGAAGAACTCGAGTACCGCCACCACCTCGTTGCCGATCACGACCGGGAAGGCGAACAGCGAGGCCAGGCCGAGCTGCACCAGCACGGGCAGGCGCGGGTACTCCTCGACGCTGGCGGTGTCGGCATTGGCCCAGACAGGCAGCGCGCTGCGCACCACGCGCCCGGGCAGGCCGATATCGCTGCCGAAGACGATCGTTTCGGACAGCGCGCGCAGGGCATCGAAGCGGCCTTCGCTCTCGTCGTGCCAGACCGGCGTGGAATCGAGCGTCGCGCCGTCGCCGCCGCGCACCAGCAGCAGGTGGCCGAGCGGCCAGCCGGTATAGCGGCAGACGGCTTCGAGCGCGCGGCGCATGGCGTCGTCGACCCCGGCCGCTTCATTGGCGGCGACCGCGATGTTTTCAAGCAGCTTGAGTTGCTGCTGGCGCTGGAACAGGTCGCGCAGGCCGCGCTCGGCGATGGCCTCGGCTTCCTGGCGCGCCGCCGTTTCCCGCCGCAGGCGCCGCTGCAGGCGCGCAATCTCCGGGTCGGGCGTCGCGGCGGCGTCGATCAAGCTCACGGGCGGAACTGGACGTGGAAGCTGCACTTGCCGGCGCCATGGTGCATGCACTGCGGCTGGGTAATCTCGGCCTGTTCGCCGAAGTGCGCGGCCGCGCCCTGCATGAAGCCTTCGGCCAGCGCGCACAGGCGGCGCGCCGAGTTGTAGCCGATGACGAGCTGGTCGCCGGTGCCGGTGTCGAAGTCGAACACCGGCGGGCTCGCGCCCGGGTACAGCTTGCGCACTTCCGGATGGATGATGCTGTTCAGGGTGAGGAGGAAACTGCGCGTGTCCGGATGGCTGGCGAAGAAGCCGGGATAGCGCTTGGCCAGCAGCGGCATGGCGCGCTGGCCGAACCAGCGCAGCACGTCCGGCTCGGGAATGTTCAGGGCCTGCGAGGCCACGCCGACCAGGCGCACGATTTCGGCATCGTCGTAGCTGCCGAGTGAAGTGTAGGCACCGTCGAGCCCGGCGTCGTCGAGCAGGCGGTCCCAGGTCGCGTCGCCGAACTCGGTGCTGACCGCTTCTTCCAGCAGATTGAATACGATGCCCTTCATACAATTTCTCTCAGATAATTTCTAGTAAATAATGGAATTTTAATTTTACACTTGCCATCGATTGTATCCGTACGACATGAAGTTGGCGGCGCTAAGAACGGGAATGCGGCAACATAAGACGGTATTGTTGCCTATTCGCAACATTGGTGCCGAAGTGGCGCCTCAGCTGTCTTCATCGTCCCGCAGCTTCTCGAAGACGGCCAGCGCCGGTTCGCCCAGCCCGCCGGTGACGAAGGCATCGCCGGCGTCGAGTTCGGCCGCGTCGACCAGCATGCGCAGCCTGGCCAGGCGGCCGCCCAGGGCCAGGGCCTGCGCCAGCGGCGCGGCGCCGCTCTGGCCGGCTGCGCCGATCGCCTCGCATACCGGGGGCGGAAAGTCCCACAGGGCAGCGATCCGCGTCGACAGGACGCGCGCCTGCGCGAACAGGCCGCCGACGAACTGGTCCGAATACGGCAGCGCTCCGTCCGGGCACAGCTGGTCGACCAGGCGAAAGGCAACCACCAGGCCGACGTTTTCCATCAGTCCCGCCAGGTAGGCATCGAAAGGATTTGCACGCAGGCCCGGCGCGAGCAGGCTGGCGGCCAGCGCGCTCTTTTCGGACTGGCGCCAGATCAGGGGCGCGGCGCGTTTGGCCAGGCGTCCGCCCTGCATGCTGACGATGGGGCGGAACGCCACGCGCGCCAGCAGCATGCGCATGCCGTTCTGGCCGAGCAGCATGATGGCGGCGGCCATGCTGTTGACCGGCGGGCCGGAATGATAGCGCGGCAGGTAGGCGGGGCGGTTCGCCTCGCGGTAGACCTCGGCCACGAGCACCATGTCGGCGCTGAGCAGGCGCGACAGTTCGGCGGCGTTCATGTCGTCCGCCTGCAGGCTGCGCATCAGCTGTGGAATGATCTCGGGCACGCGCGGCACCAGCGCGGCGCCGGCGACGGGCGACTGGGCCAGGCGCGCCAGTTCGTCGAGGATGCGCAGTTCGACCGGCGCGGGCGCGCGCGGCGGACGCGCCGCGGCGAGCCAGCGGAAATAAGCGGCGTCGATCTCGGCGCCGGTGGCGGGCGCCTGGTCGCCTGCTGATTCGACTCCATGCGCGACTCCATGCGCGACTCCGGCCTGGCGCACAGGCTCGCCGTCAGCCGCGGCCTTGTCCGATTGCTGCGCGCCTAACAGTTTGTCCAGCCAACCCATGCCATGCCGCCCGTCGAAGTGTCCACCGGGGCGATTCTACCCGAGGCGGATGCGGCGCGACAGCCCGCGGCCCGGTCGCGGCGCCCGCACGCGGGCGCCGCGCGCGCGATGCGCGCCCGGACCCGATCAGAATTCGCGCCGGTCCGGCTTGATCTCCTGCAGCACCGTGGTGGCGATCTCCTCGATCGACTTGGTGGTCGAGGACAGCCAGCGGATCCCCTCGCGCTTCATCATCATTTCCGCTTCCGCCACTTCGTAGCGGCAGTTCAGGATCGAGGCGTATTTGCTGCCGGCGCGGCGCTCCTCGCGGATCTGGGCCAGGCGCTCGGGCGCGATCGTCAGGCCGAACAGCTTGTGCTTGAACGGCGGCAGCGAGGAAGGCAGCTTGCCGCGCTCGAAGTCGTCGGGAATGAGCGGGTAGTTCGCGGCCTTGATCCCGTACTGCATGGCGAGGTACAGGCTGGTCGGCGTCTTGCCGGAGCGCGATACCCCCACCAGGATGACGTCCGCCTCGGCCAGGTTCTTGTGCGACTGGCCGTCGTCGTGCGCCAGCGAGAAGTTGATCGCCTCGATGCGGTTCTTGTATTCCTCGGAGTCGACCACGTTGTGGATGCGGCCGATGGTGTGCGTCGATTTCACGCCCAGTTCCATCTCGAGCGGCGCCACGAAGGTCTGGAACAGGTCCATGTGCATGCCGTGCGAGGCGCGGATCACGCCCGACAGGTCGTGCTTGACCAGGGTCGAGAACACGATCGGGCGCTGATTGTCGCTGGCATAGACCTCGTTGATGCGGCGCGCCGCGTCGCGCGCCTTGTCGAGCGTGTCGATGAAAGGGATGCGGATCTGGCGAAAGCGCATCTCGAACTGGCTCAGGACCGCGTGGCCGAAGGTCTCGGCGGTAATGCCGGTACCGTCGGAAACGAAGAACACCGTACGGGCAGGCGGGGGGAGCGGCGGGCGGCCTTCAACTGTCATGGTATTTTTTAACTGATGCTGTCAGGTTTGCAGTGTTGTGCGATGTGAATTCATGGCACACGGGGTAGAATGCTCGGCAACGGATTTTTTGCATTGTGCTGCACGGCGCCAAGAATAACAAGAATACACGCCCGCAGCCGCAAGGACCACGGCCCGTTTGCCGCGCCCTGGCCCGGCCCGACGGTGCTTCGAGGTCTGAACGGTTTCTATCATCAAGTAAGGTGTTTTATCATGACCAACCTGTCCAATGCAGTACTGAAGCAATCCGAACAAGGCGCCAGCGTCTATGTCGCCGCGTTCGAAACCCTGCGCATGACCGATGTCGAATCGGTCGGCGGCAAGAACGCCTCGCTCGGCGAAATGATCAGCCAGCTCGCCGAAGCCGGCGTGCGCGTGCCGACCGGTTTCGCCACCACGGCCCAGGCCTTCCGCGACTTCCTCGAGCATTCGGTCGACGGCGCCGGTGCTACCATTGCTTCGCTGGCAGAGCGTATCGCCACCCGCCTGGAAGGCCTCGACACCGACGACGTGCGTGCGCTCGCCGCCGCCGGCGCCGAAATCCGCCAGTGGATCATCGACACCCCCTTCCAGCCGCGCCTGGAAAACGAAATCCGCAGCTATTACGAGCGCTTGGTCGCCGACTCCACCGCCGAGATGTCGTTCGCGGTGCGCTCCTCGGCCACCGCCGAAGACTTGCCGGACGCCTCCTTCGCGGGCCAGCAGGAAACTTTCCTGAACGTGGTCGGCATCGACAACGTGCTCGAAGCGATGAAGCACGTCTTTGCCTCGCTCTACAACGACCGCGCCATTTCCTATCGCGTGCACAAGGGCTTCACCCACGCCGAAGTGGCGCTGTCGGCCGGCGTGCAGCGCATGGTGCGCTCGGACCTGGGCGCCGCCGGCGTCATGTTCACGATCGATACCGAATCGGGCTTCAAGGACGTCGTCTTCATCACCTCCAGCTATGGCCTGGGCGAGACGGTGGTGCAGGGCGCGGTCAATCCGGACGAATTCTATGTCCACAAGCCGATGCTCGAGCAGGGCAAGTCGCCCGTCATCCGCCGCAACATCGGCTCGAAACTGATCAAGATGGAATTCACCAGCGAGGCCAAGGCCGGCCGCTCCGTGAAGACCGTCGACGTGCCGATCGAGCAGCGCAACCGTTATTCGCTGACCGACGCCGAAGTCGTCGAGCTGGCAAAATATGCCGTCATCATCGAAAACCACTACGGCCGTCCGATGGACATCGAGTGGGGCAAGGATGGCCGCGACGGTAAGCTCTTCATCCTGCAGGCGCGTCCGGAAACCGTCAAATCCCAACAGAAGTCGACCGATGCCCAGCAGCGCTTCAGCCTGAAAGGCACCGGCACCGTCCTGACGCAGGGCCGCGCGATCGGCCAGAAGATCGGCGCCGGTCCGGTGCGCGTGATCACCGACCCGGCCGACATGGAACGCGTCCAGCCGGGCGACGTGCTGGTGGCCGACATGACCGACCCGAACTGGGAACCGGTGATGAAGCGCGCCTCGGCCATCGTCACCAACCGCGGCGGGCGTACCTGCCACGCGGCGATCATCGCGCGCGAGCTGGGCGTGCCGGCGGTGGTCGGCTGCGGCGACGCGACCGAGATCCTGAAGGACGGCACGTTTGTTACCGTTTCCTGCGCCGAAGGCGACGAAGGCAAGATCTACGACGGCCTGCTGGAAACCGAGATCACCGAAGTCTCGCGCGGCGAACTGCCGCCGATCAAGACCAAGATCATGCTCAATGTCGGCAACCCGCAGCTGGCCTTCGACTTTCAGTCGGTGCCGAACAACGGGGTCGGCCTGGCCCGTCTCGAATTCATCATCAACAACAACATCGGCGTGCACCCGAAGGCCATCCTCGAGTACCCGAACATCGACGCCGACCTGAAAAAGGCGGTCGAATCGGTCGCCCGCGGCCACGCCTCGCCGAAGGCCTTCTATGTCGACAAGCTGGCCGAAGGCGTGGCGACGATCGCCGCCGCCTTCTGGCCCAAGCCCGTCATCGTGCGCCTGTCGGACTTCAAGTCGAACGAGTACAAGAAGCTGATCGGCGGTTCGCGCTACGAGCCGGACGAGGAAAACCCGATGCTGGGCTTCCGCGGCGCCGCGCGCTACCTGGCCGAGGACTTCGCCGAAGCCTTCGAGATGGAATGCATCGCCATGAAGCGCGTGCGCGAAGAAATGGGCCTGACCAACGTCGAGCTGATGATTCCCTTCGTGCGCACCCTGGGCCAGGCCGAGAAAGTCATCGGCCTGCTGGCGAAATATGGCCTCAAGCGCGGCGAAAACGGCCTGCGCGTGATCATGATGTGCGAAGTGCCGTCGAACGCCATCCTGGCCGAGCGCTTCCTGGAATTCTTCGACGGCTTCTCGATCGGTTCGAACGACCTGACCCAGCTCACCCTGGGCCTGGACCGCGATTCCGGCATGCCGCTGCTGGCCGCCGACTTCGACGAGAGCGATCCGGCCGTGAAAGCCATGCTGAGCCTGGCGATCAAGGCCTGCCTGGCACAGGGCAAGTACATCGGCATCTGCGGCCAGGGTCCATCGGACAACCCGCTGTTTGCGCAGTGGCTGGTGGAGCAGGGCATCGAATCGATGTCGCTGAACCCGGATTCGGTGATCGAGACATGGCAGAAGCTGGCGTCGATGTGAGCTCGGCATCCAGATAAGGGCTCAGGTTCCCGCGGCGGCGACGCCGCGGCGCGCCGCGCGATCGAGAAACAGCCCTCGCTGGCGTCTGCCGGCGGGGGTTTTTTTCTGGAGCGCGCACGCGCCGCAAGTTATCCCCCGTTCTACAGTAATATCTCGAAGGCAACAAAAAACTTGACTCCGGATGGGAACAGGTTACACTTTTGCACACCTTCGTCACCCTGCGGCGGCGGGTTTGTTCACATCGACTGGAGAATCGCATGCGCCCTTGGTCATTCACGCTCGCCCTGGCGGGTTTGCTGCTGTCGAGTGCCGCGCCGGCCGCCGAGCCGTCCTTTTGCAGCTCCGTCTGCGACAGCGAGCGGCGCGCCTGCAAGGTCAACGTCCAGCAACTGGCGGCCGAAGACGGCGACGGCCTGGTCAAGCTGGCCGAGCGCCACCGTAACGCCATGACCCCGGCCAAGCTGCCGGCGCCGTCGGCGGCGGCGATCGCCGGCGAGCGCTCGAGCATCCAGGCGCGCCGGATCCAGCGTACCGCGGATTGCGACGTCACCTACGGGCGTTGCACGCGTACGTGCAAGGCCGCCGCGGCAGCCGCGCCGGCGCCCACCCCGCGCAAGAGCGGTTGATCGCCGCACGCGCCTGCGCGTGCCGGCTCGTTGCAACGATTCGAGGAGCCCAAGATGTCGGACTGGATGAACTGGCTGGTGGGGGCGGGGATCCTGGTGGTCGCCGAAATGTTTACCGGTACCTTTTATTTGCTGATGATCGCCATCGGCCTGGCCTTTGGCGCCCTTGCCGCGCTGCTCGGCGTGAGCGGACCGGTCCAGACCCTGATCGCCGCCGGCGTCGGCCTGGTCGCCACCGCCGTCCTGCACCGCAGCCGCTTCGGCCGCCCCGCCAAGCGCAATCCGACGCGCGACCAGAACGTCAACCTCGACATCGGGGCACGTGTCGCCGTGCCGCTCTGGCAGGACGGCCGCGCGCGCGTGATGTACCGCGGCGCGTTATGGGATGTCGAACTCGGCCCGGGCGCGCTGGCCGAAGCGGGCGATTACCGTATCGTCGAAGTGCAGGGCAACCGGCTGATCGTGGCAAACGCCTGAGTCTGCGCGAAAAAAAACGCCAACCCTGGGGTTGGCGTTCCGGTCGCGGCGGCGCCCGATCGGGCCTGGAAGCCGTTCCTGCAGGCCGGCGGCTTCTTCCCGGCCTACAAGAATAATTTCTTAGTTCCACCCGCCCGCGTTCGTGCGGTGGTCTTCCGGCGCGCGCGCGGCCGCCTGGGTTTCCACCACCTGTTCGGCGCGCCGGCGCGCGGCCGCGGCCAGCAGTGCGGCCACTGCGTTCAACATCTGTTTCATCTCTGCTCCTGACTTTGCGAATTGGCGGCCGGCATGCACCGGACCGCCCTGGATACCCCATGCCTCCGTTATCGGGGCAACCCAGGGCGATTTCCAATTCTCATTTGCAATATCAGGTATTGATCGGGTGAATGGGGCAGAGCGCCCGGCGACGTGGCCGGGCTGACGAAGCGGCCATGGCGATGTTGCCGGGCGCGCTCAATCGGCCTGCCTGGCCAGCCAGCCCCTGACGCCGTCGAGCGAGCGGAAATCGGCGACCGAGCGGGTGGCGATTCCCGGATGGCGCGCCTGCAGCATGCGCGACAGGCCGGCGCCCGGGCCCAGTTCGAGCGCGACGGTGACGCCGCTTTCGACCAGGGCGTCCATGCATTCGCGCCACAGGACCGGTTCGGCGACCTGGCGCGACAGGTGCTCGACGGCCTTGTCGCGGCGGGTGATCCGTTCGCCCGAGATGCCGGACAGGACCGGCACCTGCGGATCGGACAAGGCCTGGCGCAGCGCGGCCGCGAGCGGCGCGACCGCCCCGGCCATGAAGGGCGTGTGCGAGGCGACGGCGACCGGCAGCAGGCTGCTGCGCGCGCCTGCCGCCGCCAGCGCGGCGGCCAGGCCCGCAGCGCGGTCGGCGCGTCCGCCGGCGATCAGGCTGTCGTCGCCGGTGACGATCGCGACATGAAAACCGTGTTGCCGCACGAGGGCCTCGATCGCGTCGAGGGGCAGGCCCGATACCGGCACCAGGGCCTGGTGCGGCGTCGCGCCCAGGCTGGCATCCATCAGTCCCGCGCGCACCCGCGCCAGCGCCACGGCCGCGCCCGGCGCCAGCGCACCCGCGACCGCGTAGGCCGCGACTTCGCCGATGCTGTAGCCGGCCACGATCGCCGGCGCGGGCAGGTCGCGCTCGAGCGCCTTCCAGTTCGCCAGCGTGGCGGCGACGACCAGCGGCTGGGCATGGCGGTTCGCGAACAGGAGGGTGTCGTCGGCCAGCACCGCATCGACGGGCGCGTCCAGGCCGGCCTGCGCGATCATCGTGTCGAGCAGGGCGCCGGCGGCGGAATCGGCACGCGCCAGTTCGAACATGGCGCGCCCCTGCGCGCCCTGGCCGGGGCAGAGCAGGGCAAGGCGCATCGTCACCAGGCGCCGCCGGTTGCCGCCTGGACCAGGCAGGCGGCGGCCAGCAGGTCGGCCGCGCCGCCCGGCGACAGGCGCCTGGCGACGAACACGGCGTGGCAGTGGCGCGCCCGCGCTTCCCAGTCCGGCGCCGCGCTGCCGCCGGCGGCGAGGAAGGCGCGCGCGCGGCGCCGCACGGTCTCGGCGCCGGCCGCTCCGCCGCGGTGGTAGACGTTGGTGTCGCTGATGTGGGCCATCAGCGCGAAGAGCGCGTCGACGCGCGCGCGGCGCGCCCCGCGTCCGGCCTCCAGGGCCTGGCGCAAGGCGGGCAGGGCGACGTCGAACACGGCGGGCATGCCCAGCGCCGCTTCCTGGCGCGCGCCGCCGACGGCGTAGCGCGCCGCGACCCGCGTGCCGTGCGAGTCGGCCGCCGACGGCCGCGCGTGGGCGGCCAGCGCCGCGCCCCAGCGCGCCACCAGCAGTGCGCGCAGGACGGGCGCGCTGGGGGCGGCGCCGGCGGCGTGGCAGGCGCCGAGTGCGGCGCACAACAGGCCCAGCCCGAAAATCGCGCCGCGGTGGGTGTTGATGCCGGCGGTCGCGCGCAGCATGCGGCGTTCGGCATCGACCCCGAGCGCGGCCAGGACCGAGAAGGGCGCGTTGTCCGCGCCGGCCGCGGTGATGCGGGCGAAATAGTGGCGCAGGGCGAACATGGAGCGCATGAAGGTGGCGGCCGTCATGTCCGCGTGGCTGCCGTTGTCGACCAGCGAGACCAGGCCGGGTTTTGGATACAGGCTCAGTTCGGCGTACAGGCTGCGCACGGCGAGGCGGGCGATGCGGGCGCGGAACTGGCGGGCCGTTTCCGGCCGCCGCACGGCGCCCGGGGCGGCAGCGCCGGCGCGCTCGCGCGGGTCGCGCGCGAAGCCGGCGCCCGCACCCGGCGCGGCGCCGCCGAGGCAGGCGTCGGCCGTCACCGGCGCGGCCTTCGCGGCGTCGATCACGCCGGGCATCGTTCCTCCGCGTCCAGCGTGGCCAGCAGGCTGCCGAGGGTGGCGAGCGTGACGCCGTCGACCGATTTGGCGAGCACCCGCGCGTCCTCGTGCGGGCACGCGGCCAGCTCCTTCCAGGCCACGGCGCGGCCGTCGCCGAAGACGCACTCGCCGTCCAGCGGCAGCAGGCGCGCGTGGCGGGCCAGCAGCGCGAGCGCGCCGCGCAGGGCGGCGGGCGTGGCCGGATGCAGCAGCAGGTCGATGTCGGAGCCGGGGCGCAGGCAGGCCTGGCCGGTGACGGCCTGGAAGCCCAGCGCGCCGTAGACGCGCAGCGCCAGCCGCGCGCCCCTGGCCTCGGCGTCGAGCGCCGCCAGGGGCGCCCGCCAGGCGCCTGGCGCGGCGATGGCGGCGTCGGCCAGTGCCAGCGCGGGCGTGGCGCGCACGACATGCGCGGCAGCCGCGGCGCCGTCGACGCTGAACGCGATGCGCGGCTTGGTCCCGTCGGGACGCGGCGGCAGCGCGATGCCCAGTGCTATCCGGCCCGGCGCCAGCCCGGCCGGCAGCCGCGTGACGACGGCCGGCCAGCCGCGTGCGCCCCAGGCCGCGATGGCGTCGCGTCCCGCGCCCGGCGCCTCCGCGCAGGCATGGTCCCAGCCGCGCGGCGACAGCCACACCAGATCATGCCGGGAGAACATGCGCCCCCGTGCCGACGGCCTGCGCCACCGGCGCGGCCAGCTTGCGTCCGCCACGCTCGAAACCGAGCGCGCGGCGCCGGTCGACCGGGTCGGCGTCGCGGATGGCCGCCGCCAGCCGCGCGCCGACATCGTCTTCCCAGATCGCCTGCAGGCCGCCCATGCGCAGGTAATTCGGCGCGCCCGGCGCGAACACGGGATCGACCTTCGCCAGTTCGGCCAGCCTTTCCTCGGGCACCTTGGTGATGCGCGCCATCGCGCTCAGGCCCATCACGCGGATCGTCGCGTCGGGCAGGGCGAAGCAGGCGTCGGCCATCAGCCCGCTGGTGATGAAGCCGCCCGAGAGCGCCTGGTCGTAGACCAGGCCGACGATGCGGTGGCCGCGCCGGCGTGCCAGGTCGATGCATTTGCCCAGGTGCGCCATGTAGCTGTTAATGCCAAGCATTTCGTCGCGATGGCGCAGGCGCTGGCCCTGGGTGTCGACCAGGATCAGGATCGGGCGCCCGGGGTGCTCGCGCACCGTCGCCAGTACCGCCTGGGCCTGGATCAGCGCGATCTCGATGCCGATCGGCGCGTGGTCGGTGGTGCCGATCACGGTCACCGTCTGGCCTTCCACGCTGCCGGTTCCGGACAGGAAGTGTTCGTGTTCGGTGACGGTATGGCCCTCGGGGAAGAGCTTGGTCGCCAGTGTTTGCCAGTCCATCAGCCTGCTCCTGCGCGGTAGTGGTCGGCGACGCCGACGAATGCCTCGGCGTCGAGCATGGGGATGCGCGCCGGGTCCGGCACGCCGAGCCGCTTCCAGACCTGGAGCGGTTCGGATTCGCCGCCGAATCGTTCCAGGCGGCGCGCCAGCATGGCCTGCTCGGCTTCGAGGTCGGCCAGCGTGAGGGCGGCGTGGCCCTGGGCATCGGCGATGGCCGCGAGCGCCGCGGCGCGGAAGGCGGCGACCGTGTCGGCCACCAGCCGCTGGCAGTCGCCCATCAGGTAGCGGTGCTTGCCGCCCGTGGTACGCCAGACCAGCGCCCGGTCGCGCGAATCGAACTCCTCGACGCCGTGCGCCGTCTCGATGACTTCCGGCCCGGACATCGCGAGCCGGCCTTCCTCGGACATGACGATCGCGTTCGCGCAGCGCGCGGCGATGCCCATGCCGCCGAAGCAGCCGTTGGCGCCGCCGATCAGCACCACCACCGGAATGCCGGCCTCGCGCACGCCGAGGATCGCGCGCATGACTTCGGACACCGCGATCAGGCCCGCGTTCGCCTCGTGCAGGCGCACGCCGCCCGATTCGAGCAGCAGCAGCACCGCATGCGCCTGTTCCGCCACCGCGCGCTCGAGCATGCCGACGAGCTTGGCGCCGTGCACTTCGCCGACCGCGCCGCCCATGAAGCCGCCTTCCTGGGCCGCGCCGAAGACGGTCTTGCCGTCCAGCCGCGCGCGGCCGACGATCACGCCGTCGTCGAACGATACCGGCGCATCGAGCTGGGCCAGGTGCGGGCTGACCACGCGCGCCGACGGCGGCAGGAATTCTTCGAAACTGCCGGCGTCGAACACGCGCGCGATGCGCTCGCGCGCGTTGCACTCGAGGTAGCTGCTCATGGCAGGCCCCCGGTCACGGTTTGCGCCGCCTGGTCCAGGCGCAGGCTGACCACGGCCGGCGTCGCGCCCATGTCGTTGATGCAGATGCGGGTATCGGCCAGCTGCCAGCGTTCCTGGAAGTCGCTCATCACGGCTTGCCAGGTGGCGCCGAAGCCGTTGGCGGCGGTGCGGATTTCGATCTCGCAGGCGCCGCCGAGCGGTGCCGGTTCGATCAGTACTTCGAGGTTGCCGGAGCTGACCACGCCGACCAGCTGCGCCGTCGCCTGTAGCGGACGGCGTCCGTTCTCGAACCGATAATGTAGGGTTTCCATAAGGGTATTCTCGCTGAGTGCAGTGCTGAGTGCCTACCAGTTGCGGAAGCGTTTCGGCGGATCGTAGAGGCCGCCGGACGCGCGCACGATGTCCTTCATGTTCTTGGCCGCCAGCAGGTCGCGCGTGGCGAGGCGCTTGTCGATGCCGAGGTCTTCCGGGCGCTGGACGATGCCGCGGTCGCGCAGGTTCTCGACCATGCGCCGGTCGCGCCCCATGCCGACCGGCGTATAGCCGGCCACGCCGCGAATGGCCTGTTCGCGTTCCTCGCTGGTGCGGCACAGCAGCAGGTTGGCGATGCCTTCCTCGGTCAGGATGTGGGTGACGTCGTCGCCGTAGATCATCACCGGCGGGATCGCCATCCCGGTCTGTTCCGCCAGTTTCCAGGCGTCGAGCTCCTCGACAAAGGCCGGCGCCATGTGTTCGCGGAAGGTTTCCACCATCTGCACCACCAGCTTCTGGCCGCGCGGGATGGTGGCGCGGCCTTCGCGCGCCTGGCGCCCCGCCTTCAGCCAGGCCGGGCTGGCGTGGCGCCGCCCGCGCGCGTCGCTGCCCATGTTGGGAGCGCCGCCGAAGCCGGAAATGCGGCCCAGCGTGGCGGTCGAGGAATTGCCCTGCAAGTCGATCTGCAGCGTCGAGCCGATGAACATGTCGCAGGCGTAATGGCCCGCCGCCTGGCAGAAGGCGCGGTTGCTGCGCATCGAGCCGTCCGGGCCGACGAAGAAGATGTCGGGCCGCGCGCGGATATAGTTTTCCATCCCCAGTTCGGAGCCGAACGAGTGTACCGATTCGACGAAGCCGGCCTCGATGGCCGGAATCAGGGCCGGGTGCGGATTGAGCGCCCAGTGGGTGGCGATCTTGCCCTTCAGGCCGAGGTCGAGCCCGTAGGTCGGGAGCAGCAATTCGATGGCCGCCGTGTCGAAGCCGATGCCGTGGTTCAGGCGCTGCACCGCGTATTCGGCGTAGATGCCCTTGATCGCCATCATCGCCATCAGGACCTGGATTTCCGAGATCTGCGCCGGGTCGCGCGTGAACAGCGGCTCGATGTAATACGGTTTCGGCGACTGCACGACGAAGCCGACCCAGTCGGCCGGGATGTCGACGCGCGGCAGGGTGTCGACGATTTCGTTGACCTGGGCGATGACGATGCCGCCCTTGAAGGCGGTCGCTTCGGCGATGGCCGGCGTGTCCTCGGTGTTCGGGCCGGTGTAGAGGTTGCCGTGGCGGTCGGCCGCTTCGGCGGCGACCAGGGCGATGCGCGGCGTCAGGTCGACGAAATAGCGCCCGAACAGTTCCAGGTAGGTGTGGATGGCGCCGATGTTGAGCTTGCCGGCGCCGGCCAGCCGCGCCAGGCGCGCCGCCTGCGGGCCGGAAAACGAGAAGTCGAGGCGCGCGCCGATGCCGTTCTCGAACACGTCCAGGTGCTCGGGCAGCGAGAGCACCGACAGCAGCAGGTGCAGGTCGTGGACCCGGGCGGGGTCGAGCCCGGCCAGCGCCTTGCCGAGGAAATCGGCCTGCTTCTGGTTGTTTCCTTCGAGGCAGACCCGGTCGCCCGGTTCGATGACTTGATGCAGCAGTTCGGCGATATCGCCGGCGCCGACGACTTTGCCGGCGAGCCGGTTGCCGAGCGCCTGGCGCGCCCGCGCCAGGCGCTCGGCGCGGTTTTCCTGCTGGCGGTTCCAGTTGCGCGCCGCGCCTGCCTGACCCATACGACTATTTTCCATGATGCTGTGCTTTACAGGACGACGAACAGGAACCAGACCACCACCGGCGCGGCCAGGGTGACGATGGCGCCGTAGATCATCAGCTGGCGCAGGAAGACGTCGCGGTCCACGCCCTGGACATTGGCCAGCACCAGCGCGCCGTTGGTCGAGAACGGGCTGACGTCGACGATGGTGGAGGAGACCGCCATGGCCGCGATGAAGCCGATCGCGTCGACCCCGCTGCCCGATTGCAGGAAGGGTACGGCCAGCGGGATCAGTGAGCCGAGCACGGCGGTCGAAGAGGCGAAGGCCGACACCACGGCGCCCACGAAGCACAGCAGGAGGGCGGCCACGAGCGGCGAGGTCAGTTGCGCCACGCTGTCGCCGACGAAGGTGATCGTGCCCATCTTCTGCATCACGCCGACATAGGTACTCACGCCCACGATGAGCATGATTTCCGGCCACGACACCTGGGTGATGGCGCGCTTTTGCACGTTCGGGGCGATGATCGACAGGATCAGGCCGATGGTGATGGCGACGAAACCGATGTCGAGCTTGTAGACCAGGGTGAGCACGGCGAGCGCGATCAGGCCGACCACGGTGACGATCTGCTGCATGGTGGCGCCGGCGTGCTCGCTGCCGGACTGAATGCCGGGCTGGAGCGCCGCTGCGCCCGCGCGGCCGCCCGGGCTGGCGTCGAGGGCGTCGGGCGAACGCTTCATGGTCAGGCGCTCTTCGCTCATGGCCTCGCCTTCGGCATCGGCGTACAGTTGCGGGCCGGAAGCCGGCATCGCCACCTGCGTGCTGAACGGGGTGTTTTCAACACTGCCCGGCACCGGCCGGCCGTGGCGCTGGCGCATCAGGGCAAAGCCGCCGAACATGGTGAACAGCAGCAGCGCGACGGCGAAGTTGACGCCCAGGCTGACGAAGGCGGTGGTGAGCTCGGACAGGGGCAGGCCCGCCTTCTGCACGATCTTGTTGGTGATGCCGCCGTAGATGCTGATCGGCGAGAAGCCGCCGCCCTGGGCGCCGTGCACGACCATCAGGCCCATCATCAGCGGATTGATGCCGTACTTGGCGGCGAACCCGAGCGCGATCGGGGCGATGATCGCCACCGCGGCCGGACTGACCGCGCCGACCGCCGTCAGCAGGGCCGTGATGAAGAACATGACCCAGGGAATGGCCGCGATATTGCCGCCCACCGCTTTCAGCGCCAGGCGCACCAGCCAGTCGATGGTGCCGTTGTTTTGCGCCTGTGCGAACAGGTAGGTGATGCCGACCAGGGTAAGGAAGAGCTCGGCGGGGAAGTTGCCCATGATCGCCTTGGCCTCCATGCCGGCGAGCAGCGTACCGACGAGGAAGGCCCCGACAAAGGCGATGACGCCCATGTTGATGGGCAGGACGGTGGCGAGAACGAACATCGCGACCAGGACGTAAATCGACATCATGTGAGAGGACATGGGATTGGCCTTGAACGAAAGTGCTGGGTGACGCGATGTCTCCGCGACTGGAATTTTTTTATGGTCCTGACAATACACGGCAAAGGTAGCGCCGAATCTCCCGGCGGACAATTAGCCTGAGCGGATGAACGTTTCCGCTGACCGGAAACGTCAGGCGGCGAGGTTGCCGCGACCGGCAGTTTTGCTGTGGCGCAGCATGCGGCAGGAGGCCGCCAGGGCCAGCAGGTTCGGGTCGCGTTCGCGCACGCGCAGGAAGCTCACGCCGATGCTCTGGCGCATGCGGTATTCCGGGCGCAGGGGGATCAGCTGGAGCTTGTCGCCGAAGACGTCGCGCACGCGGCCCGGCAGCAGCGTGCAGCCCAGGCCCGCGCTGACCAGGTTCATCAGCGAGAAGATGTCGCTCACGCGCATGACGACGTTGGGGGCGAAGCCGGCCACGCGGAAGGCTTCGACGAAGCCGTGGTAGGTGACGAAGCCTTCGGACAGGCTGACGTATTTTTCGCCGGCGCAGGCGCGCAGGTCGATCGCGCTTTCCGCGGCGTAGGGCGAGCCGGCGGGGGCGGCGAAGTAGATCTCGTCGTCGAACAGCGGGATCGAGACGATGTCGGGGTCGGCGTCGGGCACGGCCATCAGGGCGGCGTCGATCAGATTGTGCTTGAGCTTGTGCAGGAGGTCGGCGTTCGATCCGAGCACGAGTTCGGTTTGCAGTTCGGGACGGCGCAGCTTGATGTCGAAGATGACCTCGGGCGCGGTGCTGTTGGTGAGCGAATAGAGCGAACCGATCTTCAGGTGGCCGGAGGAATAGCCTGCCGCCTTGCGCGTGGCGGCGATGCCGTCGCCCATCAGCTTGACGACGTCGCGGCTGGTCTCGGCCAGCACGCGCGCGGCCTCGGTCGGTATCAGGTTGCGGCCCTTGTGGCCGAACAGCTGGCAGGCCATGCTTTCCTCGAGCGAGTGCAGGGCGCGGTGCACGCTCACCACGCTGATGCCGAGCAGTTCCGCTGCGCTGTTGAGACTGCCGCATTCCAGGAACGCGATCAGTACCTCGAGCTTGCGGAAGGTGATCTCTTCGCTGATTTGGCTGCGCATGGTGCTTGTCCGGAAGGATAAAGGGTCGAAAGTCTGGCGATTATGCGGAATAGGCGCGCCCGTGGCTTGATCCGCATCGCGTGCGCCAGGATGACGGCGCCACCAGGGCAGGCCACCCGCGCGCCGCCGCGCATGCCGAATGAATTGACTCTACGCTAAAACACGTTAGACTCCAGCTAATTATTTTTTGAACATAAAAAACCATCGAACCGCATCGTAGCGCATTCATGCACCCTCGTCGCCTTCGCGGGCCGCGGGGGTTTTTTACGCGGCCGATCCCATAAGAATAACTGATAACCATACCTCATCAATAAGGGAAGCTCATGGATTTTTCATTGGAAGTGGTCGCGCTGGTCATCTTCGTCATTGCGGTCGTGTTCGTTTTCAAGACGATCAACGTCGTGCCGCAGCAGCATGCCTGGGTGGTCGAGCGCCTCGGCAAGTACCACGCGACGCTGGCGCCGGGCCTGAACATCGTGATTCCCTTCGTCGACCGCATCGCCTACAAGCACGTGCTCAAGGAAATACCGCTCGACGTGCCGCCGCAAGTCTGCATCACCCGCGACAACACCCAGCTGCAGGTGGACGGCATCCTGTACTACCAGGTCACCGACGCCATGCGCGCTTCCTACGGCGCCTCGAACTATGTCCAGGCCATTACCCAGCTGGCGCAAACGACGCTGCGTTCGGTGATCGGCAAGATGGAGCTCGACAAGACGTTCGAAGAACGCGACCACATCAACACCACCATCGTCAATGCGATCGACGAATCGGCCGCGAACTGGGGCGTGAAAGTGCTGCGCTACGAAATCAAGGACCTGACGCCGCCGGCCGAGATCCTGCACTCGATGCAGCGCCAGATCACCGCCGAGCGCGAGAAGCGCGCCCTGATCGCGGCGTCGGAAGGCCGGCGCCAGGAACAGATCAACATCGCCAGCGGCGAACGCGAAGCCTCGATCGCGCGCTCGGAAGGCGAGCGCCAGGCCTCGATCAACCGCGCCCAGGGCGAGGCCAGCGCCATCGTCGCCCTTGCCGAGGCGAGCGCCACGGCGTTGCGCCAGGTGGGGGCCGCCGTGCGCGAACCGGGCGGCGAGGCGGCGATGAACCTGCGCGTGGCCGAGCACTATGTCGATGCCTTCGGCAAGCTGGCCAAGACGAACAATGCGATCATCGTGCCGGCCAACCTGGGCGAGATGAGCGGCCTGATCGCCAGCGCGCTGCAGATCGTCAAGACGCAAAAATAATGCGCGACACGATCGGGCGATCCGCCCCGCGCCGGGCGGCGTGGATGCGCCCGCGCCAGGTGCTGCTGCTGATGGCGGCCTCGCTGTTCCTCGCCGGCCTGCTGGAGCAGACGGCGGACCCGGGGCCGTGGATGCTGTTCGTGTCCTCGCTGCTGTTCGCGCTGCTGCAGAACTTCCTGCCGTTTTACTGGTACCGGCTCGACAGCGACCTGCGCGACTTTCCCCGTTCACGCTGGATGAATTTCGGCATCGTCTTCATGATGCCGCTGGCGATGCCCGTCTACCTGCTGCGCAGCCGCGCGCGCGGGCAGCGCCTGCGCGCACTGCTGCGCTTCGCAGCCTGTGCGCTGCTGCTGGCGCTGGCGATCGGCCTGGGCCTGTTCGCGGGAACCCTGCTGCCCCGGACCGGCCCGCTCCAGCAGCCTCAGAAGTCGATCGAGCCCGACACCGTCACCGTGCGCGGCGCGCCCGCCACCAGGTAGCCGAAGTTCGGATAGCCGCCCGCCGAGGCCCAGTAGTTCTTGTCGGCGACGTTGTCGATGCGCGCGCGCAGGGTCAGGTCGCGCTCCAGCACGCGCGTCGTCCAGGTCGCGCCGAGATCGAGGCGGTTCCAGGACGGCAGCTTCTGCAGGTTGGCGGCGTCGGCGAACTGGCTGCCCGTGTGCACCGCGCGCGCGTTGAGCGACAGGCCTTGCACGCCGGGCACGTCCCAGTCCGCGCCCAGGTTCAGCTGGATTTCCGGCACGCCGATCGCCTCGCGGCCGTCGGTGAGGCCGCCGAACGTGCGGCGCTGCTGCGATTCGAGCAGGGTGGCGCCGCCCAGCAGGCGCAGGCCCCTGGCCGGCAGGCCGAAGACCGACAGTTCGAGGCCGCGGTTGCGCTGCTCGCCGAACAGGCCGAGCGTGTTGTTGGCCACATAGCTCAGCGGCTGGGCCGTGGTGAACAGGGCGGCGCTGGCGCCGACCTTGCCGGCGTCGACCTTGACCCCGATTTCCTTCTGGCGCGAGGTGTGGGGTGCGAACACCTGGCCCTGGTTGGCGAGCGGCGCGCCGAAGCCGAGCGCCACCGTTCCCTTTTGCAAGGCCTCGATATAGTTCGCGTACAGCGACACGCCCTGGACGGGTTTGTAGACCAGGCCGGCGACCGGCGTATTGGCGCTGGCGTCGTAGTCCGGGGTCGGCGCGCCGCTGCCATAGGCGTAGGCGGCGTCGCGGATGCGCTGGTGACGCAGGCCGAGCGTGAGCAGCACCTTGTCGCCGGCCAGCGAGAGCGTATCGGCGATCGCCGCGCTGCTCAGGATCGAACGCTGGGTCAGTACCGGATTGGCCAGGCTGCCACCGGTAAAGAAATCGTTGGCCGGCGCGGGGACGTCGACCGGGCGGTAGATATTCGTCGCGAAGCCTGCGAAATTGCCGAGCGCGTAGGCGTTGTAGGAGGCGATGTGGAACGCCGACACGGTCGCCGACACCCCATGCCTGATGGCGCCGGTGCGCAGTTCGCCGCGCGCGCCGAGTTCGCCGGTGCGCACGCGGTCGATGCGCACGTTGTCGAAGCGCGTCATGTTGGCGCCGCCGTCGATGGCGGTGACGGTGGTGGACGACAGGATGTTCGACTCGTTGCCCTTGCGCGCGCCCAGCGCGGCCCAGGCCACCGCGCCATGCGGCAGGTCGACTTCGGCGCGCAGGGTGCCGAAGACGTCGCGTTCCTTCGACACGGTCCAGGGCTGGGCCCAGTTGCTGGCGGCGTCGGGCGCTTCGATGATCGGCAGGCCGGCCGCGACGGTCACGCTCGGACGGGCGTTGCCCAGCTTGTGGTTCTGGTAGCCGGCGTCGGCCGAGACGCGGTAGCCGCGGCCACGGTAGTCGGCGCCGATCGCGAACACGGACAGTTCGCGCTCTTCGCCATCGATGGCGGTCTCGCCGTCGCGCCGCACGGCATTGACGCGCAGGCCGGCGCGCCGGTCCGGGCCGAAGCGGCGTGCGATGTCGGCCGCGCCATAGGCCTGGCCGCCGCTTTCGACGCCCAGCGTGAACTGGTTCAGGGGGTTGTTGGGCGCGCGTTTCGGCAGCAGGTTGATCATGCCGCCGATGCCGCCGCCGCCGGGCGCGGCGCCGTTCACGAAGCTGTTGGCGCCACGGAAGACTTCGACCCGCTCGAGCAGTTCGGAGGCGACGAACTGGCGCGGCAGCAGGCCGTACAGGCCGTTATAGGCCAGGTCGTCCGAATTGACCGCGAAGCCGCGGATCATGTACAGCTCCTGGTAATTGCCGAAGCCGCGCGCGACGCGCACCGAGGGGTCGTTCTGGACCACGTCGGCCACGCTCCTGGCCTGCTGGTCCTGGATCAGCGCGTGGGTGTAGTTGGTGGTGTTGAAGGGCGCATCCATGAAGTCGACATTGCCCAGCAGTCCGAGGCGGCCGCCGCGCGCCACCTGGCCGCCGGCGTAATCGCCCGGCAAACCCTGGGCGGAAGCGTCGGCCGAGGCGGTGACGACGACGGTCTGGATGGCCGGCCCGGCGGTGTCGGCGGGAGCAGCGCCGGCGGGAGCAGCGCCGGCGGGAGCAGCGCCGGCGGGAGCAGCGCCGGCGGGAGCAGCGCTGGTGGAAACGGCGCCGGTGGAAGCGGCGCCCTGGGCCGCGGCGTGGCCGGCGGCCAGCAGGAAGGCGGCGAAGGCGAGGGGAGTGAGTGCGAGGCGTGGCTGGATCATGAAGAAATGGGCTTTTAAATGAGAATAAGTATCATTATTATGCGCGCGAAGCTTGCGGCTGTAAATAAGAACCATTATTATCCGTGCTCATGTTGAATGAGAGCCCCATGTCTTCGCACTCCCTACGCCGCTGGTCCTGGATCCACAAATGGAGCAGCCTGGTGTGCACAGTCTTCATGCTGCTGCTGTGCCTGACGGGTCTGCCGCTCATTTACCACCACGAAATCGGCCACCTGCTGGGCAACGACGTCGTGGCGCCGGAGGTCCGGCCGGGCACCGGCCGCGCCAGCCTGGACGACGTGATCGCCGCCGGCCGCGCCCTGTATCCGAACAAGATCATGATGTACATGTCGCAGGAGGCGGACGAGCCGAAGATATGGAACGTCACGCTCGGCGACCATCCGAACGACGAGCACTACAAGCCGATCGCGGTCGACGCGCGCACGGCGCAGGTCATCACCGAACCCGCCTTCGAGGGCGGCGCCTTCATGTCGACCATGTTCCGCCTGCATGTGGACCTGTTCGCCGGCCTGCCCGGCAAGCTGTTCCTGGGCTTCATGGGCTTGCTGCTGATCGTGGCCATCGTCAGCGGGGTGGTGCTGTACGCGCCCTTCATGCGCAAACTCGACTTCGGTACCGTGCGCCACGGGCGCAGCGCGCGCCTGAAATGGCTCGACCTGCACAACCTGCTGGGCATCGTCACGCTGGTCTGGGCGCTGGTCGTGGGCGCGACCGGCATGGTCAATACCTGGGCCGACGTGCTGCTGGACTACTGGCAGGCGACCGAGATTGCCGACATGCTCGGGCCGTACAAGGGTGCGGCGGCGCCGGCCGACATGGCGTCGATCGACGCGGCCGTCAAGCTGGCCGAGTCGGCCAGCCCGGGCATGCAGGTCGCCTTCGTCGCCTTCCCCGGCACGCCGTTTGCCAGCCCACACCATTACGGCGTCTACATGCGCGGCAACGCAGCCTTTTCGTCGCGCCTGTACAAGCCGGTGCTGATCGACGCCCAGACCGGCGCGATCACCGACCAGCGCGACCTGCCCTGGTACCTGACGGCGCTGCTGGTTTCGCAGCCGCTGCACTTCGGCGACTATGGCGGCGCCTGGATGCAATTGCTGTGGGCGCTGCTGGACGTGGCCACCATCGTCGTGCTCGGCAGCGGCCTGTATCTGTGGGTGCAGCGCGCACGCGCGGTCAAGCGGCATGCGCAGGCCGTCGCGCGCGGGACGGACGCGGCGCCGGTGCTGGCGCGCGCGGGGGATGCCCCATGAAAAGCGCTTCGATGCACGTATGGGCCATGCCGGTCGTGCTCGGCATTCTCACCACCATCGGGCTCGTCAGCGCGCTGCTGGGCGACGGCATCTGGGACGCGGTGTCCGCTTTCACGCTGGGCGCACCGGTCGTGACCGGCCTCTGGTACAGCCTGAAAGGGCGGCGCCGCCGGGGCCGCAACGAGGCCGGGCCCAAGCCCGGTGGCCTCGTTTAAGTCTTGCCCAAGGATGGCCCCGCATAAAGTGGGCACCAAGCACGAGCCCGGGAGACGGCAGTGAAGGGATTTATCCGCGCCATGCCGAGCGGCCGCGCCGAGCGGGTGCTGGTATCGGCCGCCATGCCGGGAAACCATGCGCGGCGCTTCGAGCGCTTCGAGCGCTTCGGGATAGCGCTGCGCGACTGCACGCTAGCGCCGCGCCAGGCGCGAGGTGAGCACGACGACCTGTGCCAGGCGCGGGTCGGGGACATAGCTCATCGTCATCCGGTCGCCGTCCTCGCCCTGGTTGAAGCGCATGCGCACGTTGCCGTCGCTCGATGCGAACCGGTCCGGCGCGACCTGGTACAGGCGGATCGGTTTCTGGCTGTCGATGGCGGCGTCGATGTGGCGCGCCGCGGGACGCACTTTCATCTGCCAGCCGTTGGACATCTCGTAATAGCCGGCCAGTTCGAGCGCCTGGTCTTGCCTGATCCAGAGCGTGCGGGTCGGCGCCGTCACCTGCACGGTCGACAGCGGGGCCACGGCGGTGCGCGGATAGGGCAGCTCCTGGGCCGGCGTGGCGGAGGCCAGCACGAGCAGGGAAGCGGGAAGCAGGAAAAGCGGACGCATGATCGTTCCTTCACGAAGCGGACGGGCTCGCGGGCCCGGGAGACGCCACGACGGGCCTATGCAGACCGGATCGTGGAATGTTCAGTCTAGGGCAGCGTCCGCCGATGGCAAGCACCGCGGCCGGAGCATCACGAAACTGTCTCGGTCGGCCCCGAACCAGATCGGCGCGACATGATACGGATTGGGGTGCAAGGTGCCTGTTTACGTATCATGAGCATGCCGATGCGGCTCCTGCCATCGAAAACCGGCACACGCTGCAGCGCCCGGGCTCGGTGTTCGAACGCTAGTTGCAGAAACGGTGGCGGCCGATGGGCATCGCGTCGGGAAGGGGTCAGCGCGGCGGGCGCGGCAAGGTGAATTCGACCTGGGTGTCGCTCAACGCCTTGCGCTGCCAGCCCTGGCGCGCATAGAACCGGTCGGCCCTGGTATGTGCAGTGGTGTCGAGCCTGGCAATGGCATGGCCTTGCTGGAAAATCCATTCGGCCGCCGTGCCGAGCAGCCGCCTGGCCAGGCCCTTGCCTTCATGGCCGGGCTGGACGAACAAGGCCCAGATCGACCCCTCGTCCCTGGTGGCATAGCAGAACGCGGCAATCTCGCCGTCGATCTCCGCCACCCAGCCGCGTCCCGACAATGCGAGATATTGCTCGTACATCGCCTGCGTCACGCGGCCGGGATCGGACAGGATATTTTCGGTGACGGACAAGCGGATGCGCGACATGGCGGGAATGTCGGCGCTGACAGCCTGGCGCAACAGGGGAGAGCGGGTGGTCGGCATCGGCTTGTACGGGTCGTGAGCGGCGGCCCGCAGTATAGCCGACACAGCCGCCCTCAGCGCTGGGCAGTGCGCGATTCGAGGACGATGGCCTGGGCCAGGCGCGGATCGGGTACATAGCTCATCAGCATGTCTTCACCCCATTCGCCGCGGTTGAATTCCATCCTCACGTTGCCGTCGGGCGAAGCGAATTTGTAGGGCGCGACCGCGAACAGCCGCAGCGGCTGCTGGTTGTCGATGGTGGCGTCGATGTGGCGCGACGCGGTGCGTACTTTCAGGTGCCAGCCGTTCGACATGGCATAGGTTCCGCCGATCACATAGGCCTGGTCGGGCTGGATCCGGACCGTCTTCATGGGGGCCGTCACCTGCACGGTCGATATCGCCGGGGCGTCGGTGCGCGGATAGGGCAGGGTCTGGGCAAGCGCGCTCGAAGCGAGCAGCACGGATGCGGGAAGCAGCAAAAGTGGGGAGCGCATGATGGTTCCTTTCATAAAGCGTAGGACAGCCTGCAGGCCGTTCATCGCGCCGGAGCCGACAATGCGGTGAACGATGCAGTTGTCGATTGCGGACAATTCAGTCTAGGGCAGCAGCCGCCGACTGCAAGGACGGCAGCGGCGGGCAAAACCAAACAATCTCGATTTACGCGGTTCCAGAACCAGGCGGCATGAGGCGCAGGCAACGCAGGCATAACCAATGGAAACTCGGTACAATCGCCGCCTCGCGCGCCGCCGGCGCCTGTCGTCATGGCGCGCCCCGTTTCGAAAGCCCCCATGTACAGAACCCTCACCGTCGTCCTGGCCTGTCTCGGCATGGCCGGCGCCCTTGCCATCGATACCTACCTGCCGTCGATGCCGGCCATCGGCCGCGAGTTCGGCGTCGGCCCGGTCGCGGTGCAGCAGACGCTGTCGGTCTTCCTGTTTACGTTCGCCTTCATGATGCTGTTCTATGGGACGCTGTCGGATTCGTTCGGGCGCCGCCGCGTGATCCTGGTCGCGCTCGTGCTCTACACGATCGGTTCGGTCGGCGCGGCGTTCGCCCCCAGCTTCGGGTGGCTGCTGGCCTGCCGCGCGCTGCAGGGCCTGTCGGCCGGCGCCGGGTCGGTAATCGGGCAGGCCATCGTGCAGGACCGCCTGAAGGGCGCCGAGGCGCAGAAGATGATGTCGAACATCATGATGGTGTTCGGCCTGGCGCCGGCCATCGCGCCGGTCGTGGGCGGCTGGCTGCACGTGCATTTCGGCTGGCGCTCCACCTTCCTGTTCCTGGCCGCCTTCGGCGCGCTGCTGATCGCGATGACGCTGCGCCTGTTGCCGGAGAGCCTGCCGGTCGAACGGCGCCAGGCCTTCCATCCGGGCACGATCGCCGCCAATTACATGAAGGTGCTCACGCACCCGCGCTTCCTGCTGCTGTCGCTGTCGGTGGGCATGGCCTTCGGCGGCCTGTCGCTCTACATCGGCTCGGCGGCCAATTTCGTAATGGTCATCCTGGGGCTGCCGGAAACGGCCTTCGCCTGGATGTTCATCCCGCTGATCGGCGGCATGGTGCTCGGCTCGGGCTGGGGCGGCAAGCGCGCCGCCAGCATGGCGCCGGGGCGCCTGGCATGGATCGGCTTCGGCACCATGCTGGCCGCGGCCCTGCTCAATATCGGCTACAACGCCTTGTTCCCGGCGGCCGTGCCGTGGGCGGTGCTGCCGCTGGCGCTGTACACCTTCGGCCTGGCCGTGGCGATGCCGGCCATCCAGGTGACTGCGCTATCGCTGTTTCCGGACAACCGCGGGCTGGCCTCGTCGATGCTGGGCTTTATCCAGATGATGTCGTTCGCGCTGGTGTCGGGCCTGGTGGCGCCGATCCTGTTCGACAGCGCCTTCAAGCTGGCATGCGGGGTGGGGGCGGGGCTGGTGCTCAGTGCCGGGGCCTGGCGGGCGAGCAGGCCGGCGTAGTGGCGCCGGCGCGCCACCGGCGCGACGGCGGTGCGGCGATTCCGCGCGGGCTCGCCGGGCCCCGCGCGGCAGCGGTCGGGTCCTTGCGGCCGCTGCCCGTTAGCGCTTGTTGGTCTTCATCGCCGCCTGCACCTCGCGCTTGGCGTCGCGGTCCTTCTCGGTCGCGCGCTTGTCGTGCTGCTTCTTGCCCTTGGCCAGGCCCACTTCGCACTTCACGCGTCCACCCTTGTAATGCAGGTTGAGCGGCACGAGCGTATAGCCCGAACGCTCGACCTTGCCGCGCAGCTTGTCGATTTCGGCGCGGTGCAGGAGCAGCTTGCGCGTGCGCAGCGCTTCCGGGTGGCTGAAGGCGGAGGCGGTCGAGAGCGCGCTCACGTGGCAGCCGAACAGGAACAGCTCGTCGCCGCGCACGACGACATAGGCTTCCTTGATGTTGACGCGTCCGTCGCGGATGGCCTTGACTTCCCAGCCTTCGAGCACGAGGCCGGCCTCGTAACGGTCTTCGATGAAGTAGTCGAAAAATGCTTTTTTGTTGTCAGCGATGCTCATGAAATAGCGAAAGTCCCCGGGTCGGTTAAACTACAGCTGTCGCGCCCGGGAAGGGCGCAAATTGCAACTTGTCCAACATCATAACAAACGGTTGACCAATGGCAGTAGTGCACAAATCAGTTTTATTGGGCTATAGCGCGGAACAGATGTTCGATCTGGTGGCGAAAGTGGAGGATTATCCAAAGTTTCTCCCTTGGTGCAGCGGCGTCAAGCTGATCGAACGCAGCGACGACAAACTGGTGGCCAACCTCGCGATCAATTTCCATGGCGTTAAGCAAAGCTTCACCACGGCGAACCATAACCTGCGCCCGACGCAAATGAAGATGCACCTGGTCGACGGTCCGTTCAAGATGCTGGAAGGCACCTGGAACTTCAAGGCCCTGCGCGCCGACGCCTGCAAGATCGATTTCGACATGCATTACGAGTTCTCGAGCATCATCCTCGAGCAACTGGTCGGCCCGGTGTTCGGCATGATCGCCAACAGCATGGTCGATTCCTTCTGCAAGCGCGCCGAGACCGTTTATGGCTGATTCATGGCTGATTCATGGCTGATCCATCGCTGATCATGGCCGATAAGCTGCACGTCCTCGTCTGCTATGCCGTGCCGCAGCAGGAATTCCTGCGCGCGCTGGAAGTGGAGCCAGGCACGACGGTCGGCCAGGCGATCGAAGCGAGCGGGGTACTCGCCGCCTTTCCGGACATCGACCTGGCAAGCCAGCCGGTGGGCATCTACGCCAAGAAGAAAACGCTGGACACGGTGCTGCGCGAGCGCGACCGCATCGAGATCTACCGGCCGCTGGTGGCCGACCCCAAGGATTCGCGCCGCAGGCGCGCCGCCAGGAAAGACGCCGCGGGCGCGCGTCCCGCGCCCTGAGGCTCCGGCCTGCCTCAGCGGCAGTCCGCCAGCGCCTTGTCGACCGCGGCCGTGCGCGCCGCGCGCTCGCTGTCGCTCAGGTAGCGCTTTTCGCCCTTGTCGTCGATGTCGCCGATGCGGATGCCGGAGTCGAGCACCCGCTTGCGCCGGCGCTGCGACTCGCAGGACTCGCGCCTGGCCGCCGCCTGGGCCGACTCGTTCTCCGCCTTGCGCGCCGCTTCTTCCCGTTCCCTGGCGCGCTTGCGATAATCGGCTTCGCGTTCGGCCAGGGTCGGCGCTGTCGGTTTGGCGGTCCCGGCAGGTGCGCGTGCGGCGGGAATGTCCTGCACCGGCGCCGGGCGGCCGCGCGCTTTCAGGATCTTCGAGGGCGGCGTGCCCGGCGGCGGCGGCTGGTCCGAATACTGGCGCACGCCGTTCGGGGCGATCCAGACGTACTGGGCCTGGGCAGCGCCCGCGCAGCAGAGCAGGAGCGGGAGCAGGGGGGCGAGGCGCAGGAGGCGAGGGCGGAGCGACGAAGGCATGGTTAAATATTTCCTGTGAGTACGATTGACGATTCTCCACGATTCGCCGGTACTGTCAATGCACGGATGCTGCCGGCGTCTTTTTTACTCATCCGACGACGACCTGCGCGGCTTTCTGTATAATTCGCTTTTGCGCCTATAGGAAAATGCTATGCGTTTACTTCAAAAAGCACTCACGTTCGATGATGTGCTGCTCGTTCCGGCCTATTCGAATGTTCTACCGGCCGACACCTCCCTTCGCACCAAGCTGACTCGCAACATCACGCTCAATATCCCGCTGCTCTCGGCGGCGATGGATACCGTGACCGAGGCCCGCCTGGCCATTGCGATGGCGCAGGAGGGCGGCATCGGCATCATCCACAAGAACCTGGGTCCGAAGGACCAGGCGCGTGAAGTGGCGCGTGTAAAACGTTTCGAGGCCGGCGTGCTGCGCGACCCGATCATCGTGCCGCCGAACATGAAGATTCGCGACGTCATCGCCCTCCAGCACCAGCATGGCTTCTCCGGCTTCCCGGTCGTCGAGGGCAAGCAGGTGGTCGGCATCATCACCAACCGCGACTTGCGTTTCGAGGAAGACCTCGACGCCGAAGCGCGCACCAAGATGACCCCGCGCGAAAAGCTCGTCTACGTCAACGAGGAAGCCAATACCGAAGAAGCCAAGCGCCTGATGAACAAGCACCGCCTCGAGCGCGTGCTGGTCGTCAACGACGAATTCGAGCTGCGCGGCCTGATCACGGTGAAAGACATCATGAAGTCGCACGAGCACCCGTTCGCATCGAAGGATGCGCAGGGCAAGCTGCTCGTCGGCGCGGCCGTCGGCGTCAGCCAGCGCGACGAAGAGCGCATCGCGCTGCTCGTCGCCGCCGGCGTGGACGTGCTCGTGGTCGACACTGCCCACGGCCATTCGCAAGGCATCCTCGACCGCGTGAAATGGATCAAGACGCGCTACCCGCATGTGGACGTCATCGGCGGCAACATCGCCACCGCGGCCGCGGCCAAGGCGCTGGTCGAGCACGGCGCCGACGCGGTGAAGGTCGGCATCGGCCCCGGTTCGATCTGCACCACCCGCATCGTCGCCGGCGTCGGCGTGCCGCAGATCACCGCGATCTCGAACGTGGCCGAAGCGCTGGCCGGCACCGGCGTGCCCTGCATCGCCGACGGCGGCATCCGCTTCTCGGGCGACATCTCGAAGGCACTGGCGGCGGGCGCCTCGACCGTCATGATGGGCTCGATGTTCGCCGGCACCGAAGAGGCGCCGGGCGAAGTCATCCTGTACCAGGGCCGCAGCTACAAGTCCTACCGCGGCATGGGCAGCCTGGGCGCGATGGCCGAAGGCTCGGCCGACCGCTACTTCCAGGACGCGACGGCGAAAGCCGACAAGTTCGTACCGGAAGGCATCGAGGGCCGCGTCGCCTACAAGGGCAGCGTGCTGGCCATCCTGTACCAGCTGGTCGGCGGCGTGCGCCAGTCGATGGGCTATTGCGGCTGCGCGACGATCGACGAACTGCGCGAAAAGGCCGAATTCGTCGAGATCACCTCGGCCGGCATGCGCGAATCGCACGTCCACGACGTCCAGATCACCAAGGAAGCGCCGAACTACCGTTCGGAATAAGGGATGGAAAGCGGCCGCCAAGGGCCGCTTTTTCCATCTGCGCGCCCCGACCCGATTTTTTACCTTCTGACTGCCTCAATGCACTCCAAAATCCTCATCCTCGACTTCGGCTCCCAGGTCACCCAACTCATCGCCCGCCGCGTGCGCGACGCCGGTGTCTTTTCCGAAGTCTTCCCCTACGACGTCAGCGACGACTTCGTGCGCGGCTACGGCGCCTCCGGCGTCATCCTTTCCGGCAGCCACAATTCGACCCTGGAAGGCGACTCCCCGCGCGCCCCGCAGGCGGTCTTCGAACTCGGCGTGCCGGTGCTGGGCATCTGCTACGGCATGCAAACCATGGCCGCCCAGCTCGGCGGCAAGGTGGAAAACGGTAAAGTGCGGGAATTCGGCTACGCCGAAGTGCGCGCCCGTGGCCACACCAAACTGCTCAATGGCATCAACGACTTCGTGACGAGCGAGGGCCACGGCATGCTCAAGGTCTGGATGAGCCACGGCGACAAGGTCCTGGAAATGCCGGAAGGCTTCAAGCTCATGGGCTCGACCGACAGCTGCCCGGTGGCCGCCATGGCCGACGAGGCGCGCCGCTTCTACGCCCTGCAATTCCATCCCGAAGTGACGCACACGACCCAGGGCGAAGCCATCATCGGCCGTTTCGTGCACGAGATCTGCGGCTGCAAATCCGACTGGAACATGCCCGACTACATCGGTGAAGCCGTGGAAAAGATCCGCGCCCAGGTCGGTACCGACGAAGTCATCCTCGGCCTGTCGGGCGGCGTCGATTCGAGCGTCGCCGCGGCCCTGATCCACCGCGCCATCGGCGACCAGCTGACCTGCGTGTTCGTCGACCACGGCTTGCTGCGCAAGGACGAAGGCAAGATGGTGATGGACATGTTCTCGAAGAACCTCGGCGTCAGGGTGTTGCGCATCGATGCCGAAGACCAGTTCCTCGGCCACCTGGCCGGCGTGAGCGACCCGGAGCAGAAGCGCAAGATCATCGGCCGCGAATTCGTCGAAGTCTTCCAGGTCGAAGCCGGCAAGCTGACCAATGCGAAGTGGCTGGCGCAGGGCACGATCTATCCCGACGTGATCGAATCGGCCGGCAAGGGCAAGAAAGGCCAGACCATCAAGAGCCACCACAACGTGGGCGGCCTGCCGGAAACCCTCAATCTGAAGCTGCTCGAGCCGCTGCGCGAACTGTTCAAGGACGAAGTGCGCAAGCTCGGCGTGGCCCTGGGCCTGCCGCACGGCATGGTCTACCGCCATCCGTTCCCTGGCCCGGGCCTGGGCGTGCGCATCCTGGGCGAGGTGAAGAAGGAATTCGCCGACCTGCTGCGCGAAGCCGACGCCATCTTCATCGAGGAACTGCGCAACACCCCGTTCGAACTGCCGCCGGTGGCCGGCATCGACGCCGGCAAGGCGCCCGTGAACTGGTATGAAGCGACCAGCCAGGCGTTTGCCGTCTTCCTGCCGGTCAAGTCGGTCGGCGTGATGGGCGACGGGCGCACCTACGAATACGTGGTGGCCTTGCGCGCGGTGCAGACGCTGGACTTCATGACGGCGCAATGGGCGCATTTGCCCCATTCGCTGCTGGGCAAGGTGTCGAACCGGATCATCAACGAAGTGCGCGGGATCAATCGCGTTGTTTATGATATTTCGGGAAAGCCGCCGGCGACGATCGAGTGGGAGTGATGTTTCCCTGATAAAATTCTTGTATCAATCAAACCCGCCTCGGCGGGTTTTTCTTTTGGCGCTGTCACCGCTACGTGTAGAAATTGAACTGCTGGGCTCTAGCGAGGTCGAACTGCTATTCGACCATCGAGCGGAGTCTGGCATGCAGGCAAGACGCTTCACAACATGGCTACGGCAATTAAGTACATTGACGAGGCGCCAGCGCGCGCACCTCGTGCAGGCGCTGCGGCCCTCGCTCGGGCTGGA
>NZ_JBHSMS010000040.1:0-348192 GCF_042656795.1 Massilia jejuensis
AAGAAGCTGGCCGCCGAGCTGCGCAACTGGGTCGGCAAGGAGATCGGTCCGATCGCCAAGCCGAAGGAGATCCGTTTCGGCGACAACCTGCCGAAGACGCGCTCGGGCAAGATCATGCGCCGCCTGCTGCGCGTGCTGGCCAAGGGCGAAACCATCACCCAGGACGTGTCGACGCTGGAAAACCCGGCCATCCTCGAGCAGCTCAGGGAATCGGCATAAAGGTGCCGCCACCCAGCGCTCGTGCGCGGGGTGGCGGCCGGCCAGGGCAGCGCCCCGCAAGCGGAACAATCACCGGTGCCGCAACGTCCCGGCCCGTCCACGGCGTCGCTTTCTCCTGGAACGGGAGTCCGACCTGTAGCGATCTACACTTTGTCCCGCAATCTTGGTGCTACACTTCGCCGGTGCGCACCGGCGCACCATCGATATTCAGCCAGGGACTTGTATTGCGCACTCACACGAAGTGGTCGGTTCGCCGCCTGCTCTACAGCCTGACGGCGGCAGCGGTCGTCCCTGCCTCGCTCCTGCTGGCGTTCTCGGTCTGGAACCAGTACCGGACAGACGAGCGCGAGGCGGCGCGCTCGGCCCATAACCTTGCCCAGTTAACGGCAGACAACGTGCAGGGTATGCTGACCGATGCGCGCGACGTGATGGGCAAGATCGCCCAGCGCCCCGGCATACGTGCGACATCGAGCCAGGGCTGCGACCCGATCTTCGATCAGTTCAAGGATCTGTATCCGCAGTTCGCCAATCTCAGCCAGGCGGACCGGCGCGGCTATGTCATCTGCTCGGCCAAGGTCCAGCCTGGCGGCAAGCCGACCTTCGTGGGCGACGCGGTCTGGTACAGGCAAGTCTTCAGCAGCGGCCGCTTCACCTTGGGTCCACCCTACAAGGGGCCGATCAGCGGACGCGTGGTCGCGGTACTGGCGCAACCGCTGTTCGACGAAGCCGGTAACATGACCGGGTCGATCCAGATGCCGATCGACCTGGCCAAGCTGCGCGTGATCCGGGGCGCCGAAAAACTGCCGGCATCGACCGTCGTCGCCGTGATCGACGACCGCGGCGTGCTGGTGGCGCGCTCGCGCAACGCCGAGGCGCTGGTCGGCCGGAACCTGAGCGACATCGAGGGTGTCAAGATCGTCCTTGCCAGGAAAAACGGTACCGGACGCGCCTCGACCTCGGACGGCACCGAGCGGGTGCTGGGCTTCGTCCCGATCCCCGACACCAACTGGTACGCCGTTGCCGGCACCACCACCGATACGGTCCTGTCCAGCGCGCGCCAGGCGGCGGTGCGCAACCTGGTGTTCGGCGGCCTGACGATGCTGCTGGTTTTCATTTTCGCCGTCTACCTCAGCAAGCGCATTGCGCGGCCGATGGCGCAGGTGCAGGAAGCGGCGCGCAAGGCCGCCGCGGGCGACCTCGATACGCGCGTTCCCTATGCCGGTCCGCTCGAGGTCGCCGACTTCGCGGTCCAGTTCAACCACATGCTCGACGCGATCCGCGCTTCCCAGACCAAGCTGGCCGACGCGCAGTCGGAGCTGGTGCTGCTGGGCACCTGTGTCAAACATCTGACCGACATGGTCATCATCATGAATGCGCAGGAAAGCGTGGCGGGCTGGCCTCCGATCGTATTCGTCAACGATGCCTTCGAGGACACCACCGGCTATGCGCGCAGCGAGGTGGTGGGCAAGCCCAGTTCCCTGCTGCACGGTCCTGGCACCGACCCGGAAGCGGTTGCCCGCATGCGCCTGGGTTTCCTGTCGCAGGCGCCATTTCGCGAGCAACTGATCCACACCACCCGCCGCGGCGTCGAGTTCTGGGTCGAGCTCGACATGATCCCGATCCGCAACCCGGCCGGGACGCTCGCCCACTGGGTCTCGATCGAGCGCGACGTCACCGTGCGCAAGCAGGCCGAGCGCAGCATACATCGGCTCGCCTACTTCGATGCGCTCACCGATCTGCCCAACCGGCCCATGCTGATGGACCGCATCGAGGCGGCGCTGGCCACGACCACCCGCGATGGCTTGCTGGGGGCGGTGCTGTTCGTCGACCTCGACAACTTCAAGAACATCAACGATGCGCGCGGCCACGCCGTCGGCGACGCGTTCCTGCGAGTCGTCGCGCACCGCCTGGCCGCCGTGGTGCGTGCCCAGGACACGCTGGCCCGGCTGGGCGGCGACGAATTCGTGATCCTGATGCCCGCGCTGGACGCAGACGAGCGCGCCGCCGCCGCCATGAGCATGATCGCGGCGCGCGAGGTGTGCGAGGCCCTGGCGCTGCCGTTCGAGATCGACGACCAGCCCTACAGCTCGACCGCGAGCATCGGCGTGACCCTGCTGCGCGGCGGCGCGCAAACCGTGCACGACTTGCTGCGCGAATCCGATACGGCGATGTACCGGGCCAAGAAAAGGGGACGCAACCATGTCGCCTTCTTCGAACAGGCAATGCAGCTGGAAGTGGAGTTCAGGCTCAGCCTCGAGCACGATCTGGGGATGGCCATCGCCGGCGGGCAGATGCGTGTCCATGTCCAGACCCAGGTGGACAGCGATGGCGAGCCGGCCGGCGCCGAATTGCTGTTGCGCTGGCAGCATCCGGAACGGGGCAATGTCTCGCCCGCCCAGTTCATTCCGATCGCCGAAGACAGCGGGTTGATCCTGCCACTGGGCGCCTGGGTGCTGGAACAGGGTTGCCGCACGCTGGCGAGGTTGCACGAGGCCGGCTGCCGCCTGCCGCTGTCGATCAATGTCAGCCCAAAACAATTTCGCCAAACGGGCTTCGTCGACCAAGTGCATGCCTTGCTGGCCAGGACCGGTGCGCCGGCGGCGCAACTGATCTTCGAAGTGACCGAAAGCCTACTGATCGACAACCTCGACGAGGCCATCGAACGCATGAACGAACTGGCCGCACTGGGCATCCGGTTCTCGATCGACGATTTCGGCACCGGCTATTCCAGCCTGGCCTACCTGAAGCGTCTGCCCCTGCACGAGCTCAAGATCGACAAAAGCTTTGTGCAGGACATGCCGCACGATGGCGACGACACGGCCATCGTCAGGATGATCCTGTCGATGGCGCGGCACTTGAACCTGCACGTGGTGGCCGAAGGCGTCGAAACCAGGGAGCAGGCCGACTTCCTGGTCGCCAATGGCTGTCAGCTCATGCAGGGATATTTCTACTCGCGCCCGGAACCGATCGGGGAGTGGCTGGCAAGGCTGCTCGTTCCGGCCCGCCAGGAAACTTGACGGTCCGGCAGTAGAAGACCGATGCGCGCCGTCCGTGAATCCGTGCCGCGTGGATCACGCGCCGGCAAACGGGCTGCCGACGAGACCGACCGCCAGTTCCGCCCAGACGAACACGAAGCCCAGCGCGATCATGGCGATGCCGATCATGCGCGCCTTACGCGTGCGCAGCCTGGCTTTCGCCAGCTCGACCAGCATCCCCGTGCCCGCCAGCAGGACGGCGCCGATGGCGAAATCGCTGCCGGTCCAGTCGACTTCGCCGGTAAAGCGCATGGCGACGAAAGGAATCAGGAGAATGGCCGCCGTGACGAGGAAGACGCGCAGGACCTGCTTGCCGCCGATCCGCCGTGCTGGTCGATTGGTGTCCGTCATGGTAGTCATCGTCGTTCTCCCGGAGATGAGGTGAGGCCGGCTGTCAGTTTGCCATCCTTGGGCGGTTGCTTCAACCGGCATGCGCCTTGTGGCGCAGCGTTCTTCTTCGGACGCGTGCAGGGCTACTTGCCACAAGCACTGGCGCGTGCGCGGGCGCGATATCGACTGCGCTGGGACGGCGCTCTGCCACGTGGGCGATTGAGCAAGTGCCTGGGTTGGGGCGGGAGGGGGGCGGGATTGTGCTTGAACTGCCGAGAATTGTTGCTATAATAGGCGGCTTCGTAAAAGCGAAGCATGCAGGAGAGATGGATGAGTGGTTTAAGTCGCACGCCTGGAAAGCGTGTGTAGGTTCATAGCCTACCGGGGGTTCGAATCCCCCTCTCTCCGCCAGGAATACAAAAAGATGGCCACCTTCGGGTGGCCATTTTTTGTTTCATGGCGGAGAGAAGCAGAGCCCTGCGGGCTCTGCGCGGGGGATTCGAAGGCTTGGGCCTGCAGGCCCAAGACTCTTCGAATCGACTGACTACCGTCGCCAAGGGCGACGGTTCCGCGCGCCGAGGGCGCGCGTCGTACCTCCCATTTTCTTGTTGCATAGCGGAGAAGCCGGGCTCTGCGCGGGGGATTCGAGCCCGCGATGTTCCCAGAGCCCGACAAAAGCGGCAGGTGGCGTTTCTATGGCAGTCGAGAGGGCAAGGGCGATGAAGTGCCGTGGATCTTAAGTGTGGCCCTTAAAGTTACATCCATGACGAAAGCCGGACCGCCAGCCCATTTTGTAAAAATCTTTGACTACCGTTCTCGCAACGGGAAGAATAGAAAAGTAAACTTCGCCACTGTCATACGATTAAGGATTGAGTCGCGGTAAACAAATTTTCTTAGCAAAATTGCCTATCTTGAGCGGTTCTCTTCATTGTGCGGTGAGATGTACAAATCTGGGGAAGAGATCCGTAGACAGTTCTATAGTTTTAATAGACTAGGGGATGATGATGGCCGACGACGAGACCCCTTCCGCCAATAGCTCTACAACTGCCAGAATTGTTGCTAAGCTAAAGGATCATCCCATCACACTGGCAATCCTGGCTATCGGCGCGGTCCTTGCTTTTGTTGCAAATTTTTGGGAGGACATTCATAAGCTTCGTCCGATAGAAGATCCGCCTCCGCTTGTGCGGGTTCAACGATTTCAAGTTAGTGGTGACGCAGTTTCCCTAATGTTGATCGGCAAAATCGATGGGCGATTGAAGGAATTGTTAGGCGGACGCCCCATCGTCTGGCAAAACGGAGTCTATCGCGCTGCAAAGGAACTGCACAGCCGTTTCGCAAAACCACTGGGCAGCAATACTTTTGACGAGTCTTTTTCCGGAGAAGAACACAAAGCGACTTCCCCTGAGACGCCGCTGATCAGCGGTGCCGTTGGAGGGCTTGTCGCTCTTGACGCCGAGAGTACTTTTTCCTTGTTAGGGATTCCTAGCGAAGATAAGCGGTGGAAGATTTCATTTATTGAAGAGATGACGCCTAACGAAATTTCGGCGGCTATGGCGAAAGGTACAATGCCTGCTGGTAGTGTGGCTTTTTCCCAATTATTAAATTGCGGCCAGGCCGCTAAATTGTTGGCCGACTCCGATATGAACGAGGCGGATTTGTATGCTGAACTAGCCCAACATAAATGTGAACGAATAAGATTTCCGGTTGTTGCAACATATTTAGACGCAGCTTGTGGCGGAACGGGATGGTCGGTCGCTTTGTTTCTCCCGAAGCTGACGATGAACGTTCTCGTCATTCAGAATATATCCGGCAAGCCAGCCAAGATCAACAGAATTATCGGACTGGATGGGTCCACCAACAGAGTTGGCGACGGCACGCTACTGCCCGAAGATAGGCTTATCATTCCAACCGGGTTGCATCTGGAAATGACGAATGAAAGTAGAGAGTTAAGCACGCCAACCATCCCGCTCAACAAGCTGCCGAAGACGATCGCTGAGCTAAGCAAGCCAATCGTATTCATGGCATCAGAAGAACCACAACTCGTCCCCGAAAATGTCGAGCTAAGCTTGTCGACAGACAGCGAGAACGCCTCTGCAAACAGCGCGCCGCCTGAATTGGTGCCCCACAAGAATGCGCACGAATCAGACATAGCTGAGGCTGATGACGCCGCGCAGGCGATGCCATCTGAATCAGAAACTACGACTTCTGTCACTAAGGACGGGCCTGTGAATGAAAATGAATCGATCTCACAAGAAGAAGTCACGGAAGCCGCGCCTTCTTCCTCGGCTTCGCCAGTGCCTGGCCAGAAAGCAGTCTTCTCATTGACTCCGCAACAGATTACCGGCAGTTACGAGCTTCCAAGTGCTCCGAGTTCGGAATCTGAAAAGCTGACCGCGGAATATGTCGTCTCGCGGTTAGAGGTCAACGGAATCACGATCCCCGTTGACCCTATTTCTGCAGGAGGCATGTACATCTCGAACTCTTTTCCTGGTGGAAGTTGCCCCCATTTGTATATGGTGGCGGATGATAAATTGCCTGTTTATTTAGGGAAAATCCTGGTTGGACGGAGTTCAAAAGCGCATTTGGGCTCCGATCGGCGGCATCTCCGGACTTGGCCAGATAAGATCACTGTATCCGAGAAAGATCCCGAGATAACCTACTTATACGGGATTAAAGTATCGTGCGAACTAGGTGATGGCCGCGTTGTTGACAGTCCCGGTATACCCACGGCCGGCGTTTTGCGGTATCCGTTGATCATGCATCGTGGCGAGGAACGAGAATTCCGTTTCGATAAGCAAATCGTTGAGGAACAATGCTCTGCGATGTACGTGGAAGTGAAAGGATATTACGTTCCAACTGACGTGACCGTCAAGAATACTGCAGGGTCGACAGAAAAATCGGTGCCAGGTACTTAGCTCGGCTGCCAAAGATATTACTGCGATTCGATGGGATCGAGCCACGGTTATTTCGTCGAGGCCGACGGCAGTTTCGCGGCCCTGTACGACCCAGCCCCCGAGTGCACTGCCGGCGCGCGTGGCCGGCCATGGCGCAAAGGGGGGGGCCGGCAGCCGACTCTGAAAGCGGTCGCGGCCCGCGAGGCCACGCGCTGGCGCAGCGTGCCCCCTATACCGATTGCAACCAGTCGCCATCGTGCCGCTGGGTGCCAGGCATGACCCGGCCCCACGCCTTCCCGCACCCACGGCCGTGGCAGCCTGACGACAAAACAGGCTGTTTCAACAAGGCGGATAAGCACGAAGCAATGTTGCCGCGTACAATAATATATTTCTACAAGGAAATAAGTCGCGCCATGGACCGATTACCGCAGGGCGCCGCCACGCAGCCGGCCGATATGAAGCTGTCCGAATTGATCGGATCGCTCAGCTACGCACTCGACATTACCGAAGGCCAGCCGGACGGGCATTGCGTGCGCGTCTGCTGGATCGGCATGCACATCGGGCGCGACGCGGGCATGAGCCAGGAGCAGCTCTGGGAGCTGTATTACACGCTGCTCCTGAAGGACCTCGGCTGCAGCAGCAATGCCGCGCGTATCTGCGAGCTGTACATGACGGACGACCTCGGCTTCAAGCGCGAATTCAAGACCGTCGGCGACAGCCTGCCGCAGGTGCTCGGGTTCGTGCTCAAGCATACCGGCCTGAAGGCGGGCCTGGCCGAGCGCTTTCGCAGCGTGATGACGATCCTGCGCGACGGTCCGGCGATCGCCCAGGAAATGATCGCCACGCGCTGCTCGCGCGGCGCCGACATCGCGCGCCTGCTGCGTTTCCCCGAGCGCGTCGCCGCCGGCATCTACAGCCTCGACGAGCATTTCGACGGCAAGGGCAAACCGGCCAAGCTGGCGGGCGAAGCCATTCCCGTGTATTCGCGCATTGCCCTGCTGGCGCAGGTAGTGGACGTGTTCCATGCCGAGGGCGGGCGCGCGGCCGCGCTCAGGGAGGCGCGCGCCCGCAGCGGCGGCTGGTTCGACCCGCGCCTGGTCGCCGCCCTCGAGCGGGTGGGCAGGAACGATGCGTTCTGGGACATGCTGGTCTCCAAAGAGATCGACCAGACCGTGTTCGCGATGGAGCCGGCCGAACACACCATTGCGCTCGACGACGACTATCTGGACGATATCGCCGCCGCCTTCGGCCAGGTGGTCGACTCGAAAAGTCCGTACACGAGTGGCCACAGCAGCCGCGTCGCGCTCTACACCGACATGATCGCCGAAGCGCTCGGGATGTCGGCCGAGCGGCGCCGCTGGCTCAAGCGCGGCGCGCTGCTGCACGACGTCGGCAAACTCGGCGTGAGCAACAGCGTCCTCGACAAGGCCGGCGCGCTCGACCGCGAGGAATGGGCCGCGGTGCGCCAGCATGCCGAATACACCGAGACCATCCTGGGCCGCATCTCGGCATTCGCGGAACTGGGCCGGATCGCCGGCGCCCACCACGAGCGCCTCGATGGCGGCGGCTATCCGCGCGGCCTTTCCGGCGACCAGATCGACCTCGAAACGCGCATCATCACGACCGCCGACATCTTCGACGCCATCACCGCCGAGCGCCCCTACCGCGGCGCGATTCCGGTGCCGCAGGCGCTGGAGATGATGGAAAAAACCGTCGGCACCGCGCTCGACGCACGCTGTTTCGAGGCGCTCAAGCTTGCGCTGGAGCGCGTGCCGCTGCAGGCGCTGGCACCCGTCAGCTCGACTTGAAGACGAGCGCGGCGACGCGCCGCAGCTTCGGATAGACCACTGGCACCGTCAGCATGGTGCTGCCGATCGCCATCAAGAGCAGTGCGGTGAAGGTTTCGCTGGTGACGATCCCTTTGTCGAGCAGGATGTTCGCGAAAATGATCATGATCAGGGCCTTGGTCTGCAGCAGCCAGCCGATGATCGACGCTTCTCCCTTGCCCCAGCCGAGGATGCGCCCGGCCAGGTGGGCGCCGGCGAGTTTGCCCGCCACCGAGGCCGCCAGCAGCACCGCCGCCGCGATGAACACGGCCGCACCGCCCACGCCCCAGTCGGTGCGCAGGCCGGTGCTCAGGAAGTACACCGGCATCATCACCAGCAGCACGTTCTGGCGCAGCGCATCGAGCTTGTTCTGGTCGAACCAGTGCGCATCCATCACGGCGCCGGCCAGGAAGGCGCCGACCATGAAGTGCAGGCCGGCCCAATCGGCAGCCAGGCCGCAGGCGCCGAGCCAGACCAGGGCCACGAACCAGCGGTCGCGCTCCTGCAGCCAGACCATCAGGCGGCGGTAGCCGACCGTCGCCACCACGAACACCAGCATGAAGCCCGCCTGGCGCCCGACCCGGGTCCAGTCGAGCAGGATCAGCGCCAGCACGCCCCAGATCGCGATGTCGTCCAGGCTCGCATAGCGCAGCACGCGCTGGCCGATCGGCTCGCGCAGGATCTCCAGTTTTTCCATCAGCAGGATCAGGATCGGCAGCGCGGTGACGGCGCAGGCCATGCCCACGCCCAGCACGAACTGCCAGTCCTGCGCGCCGGCGCCTTTCCAGCCGGCGTAGCCGAGCATGCCGGCGGCCGCCACGCAGCCGAATGCCAGCGGCACGCTCAGCGCCAGCGAGGCCGTGATCGTGCTCTCGCGCCGGTGCTCCCACGCCTTTTTCAGATCGAGCTCGATTCCGGCGATCATTACGAAAATCATCACCGCCCACCAGGCAATGCCGTTCAGCGCCAGCATCACCTGGGGATTGAACACGAAAGCGTAGTAGTCCGGATAGGCGCGACCCAGAATGCCGGGGCCGAGCAGCACGCCCGTGATGATCTGCACCACCACCAGCGGCGCCCAGTAATCGATATTCGCGAGGCGCCAGATCAGGTAGGGCAGCGTGAAGATCACCAGCATCGCGATCAAAAAGATCTCGGTCGTTCCCATGGCTGTGTGCATAATATCTCTCTGTCCTGTCGTCTTGATGGGATGCCGTTGCCGTTCCCGGCGCGCAGCGCGCATGATGCCACGCGCGACGGCGTTCGTCACTCGAGCGTCATGGTTTGACACCGAAAAAGGGCAGGTGCTATAGTCGGGGAAAATGAAATGGTAACGTTTCCAAAAACGTGCCGCAAGTAGCAGGCGATGGATCGGAGACACGATGTACAAAGCACAGACACTGGCCCTGGCCTGGGCCGCTCTCATGGCGGCGGGCGCCTGCGCGCCTGCCATGGCGGCCGCGCCGGCGGCGCCGAAGGCGGAAGTGATTCACTGGTGGACCTCGGGCGGCGAGTCGGCGGCGGTCAGGCAGATCGCGCAGGCCTACCGCGCCGCGGGCGGCATCTGGGTCGACACCGCGATCGCCGGCGGCGACCAGGCGCGCGCCGTGACGATCAACCGCATCGTCGGCGGCAATCCGCCGACCGCCGCCCAGTTCAATACCTCGAAACAGTTCTTCGACGTCATCGAACAGGGCATGCTCGATAACGTCGACGACCTTGCCCGCGCGCAGAACTGGGACAAGCTGATGCCCGAACCGATCGTCAGCGTGATCAAGGTCGACGGCCATTATTACGCCGTTCCCGTCAACATCCACATGCAGGCCTGGATCTGGTATTCGAAGGCGGCCTTCCAGAAGGCCGGCATCGCCAAGGAACCGGCCACGGTCGACGAATTCTTCGCCGCGCTCGACAAGCTCAAGGCGGCCGGCATCGTGCCGCTCGCGCACGGCGGCCAGGCCTGGCAGGAAACCATCCTGTTCACGGCGATGCTGTCCAACCTGGGCGGCAAGGACTTGTACCTGAAGGTGCTGCGCGACCGCGACCAGCGCGCGATCGCCTCGCCGGCGTTTCGCAAGGTGCTGCTGGCCTACAAGCGCCTGCAAACCTATGTCGATGCGCGCTCGCCGGGCCGCAACTGGAACGACGCCACCGCCATGGTCATCGCCGGGCGCGCCGGCATGCAGGTCATGGGCGACTGGGCCAAGGGCGAATTCACGGCCGCCAGGCAGGCCGCCGGCCAGCAGTTCGGGTGCATCGCCGGTCTCGCGCCCGATTCGCCCTACCTGATCCAGGGCGACGTGCTCGTGTTCCCGAAAACCGGCAACGCCGGCGCCGTGCGCGCGCAAAAGCTGCTCGCCGGCGTCGTCGCGGCGCCCGCCACCCAGCTTGCCTTCAGTCGCCTGAAGGGCTCGATCCCGGTACGCAGCGACGTCGACGCCTCGCAGGCCGACCTGTGCGCCCAGAAGGGCATCGCCATCATGAAGGACCGCGCGCGCCACCTGGGCGTGTCCGAGGTCTACCTGACGCCGGACCAGAACGGCGCCATGCAGGATGTGCTCACCGCCTACTGGAACACCGGCATGACGGTGGAGAAGGCACAGAAGAACATCGCCGCGGCGCTGCGCGATTGATGCGTCCGGCCCGCGCGCTCATGCCCTACGCAGCCTTGCTGCCGATGGCGCTCACCGTCGTCGTCGCCTATCTCGGCACGGTGCTGTGGACGGTGCGCACCTCGTTTACGGCCTCGCGCACGTTCGCGTCGGACAAGTTCATCGGCCTGGCCCAGTACACGCGCCTGTTCGACAACGAGCGCTGGACCCATTCGCTGCACAACCTGGCGCTGTACGGCGTCCTGTTCATCGTCGCCTGTCTCCTGATCGGCTTCCTGCTGGCCGTGTTCATCGACCAGAACGTCACGGGGGAGGGCGTGCTGCGCACCGTCTTCCTGTATCCCTACGCGATGTCGTTCGTGGCCACCGGCCTGGCCTGGCAATGGCTGCTCACGCCCGGCGCCGGCATCGACGGCGCCATCGCGCGCATGGGGTTTCCCGGCTTTAGCTTCGACTGGATCGTGGACCAGGACATGGCGATCTACACGATCGTGATCGCCACCGTCTGGCAATCGGCCGGCCTGGTGATGGCGCTGATGCTGGCAGGCCTGCGCGGCATCGACGGCGAGATCTGGAAGGCGGCGCGCCTGGACGGCATCCCGGCCTGGCGCGTCTACCTGTCGATCGTGCTGCCGATGCTGTGGCCGACCGTGGCCACCGTGTTCCTGCTGCTGGCCACCTCGGTCGTCAAGCTCTTCGACGCGGTCGTCGCCATGACCCAGGGCGGGCCCGGCACCGCGAGCGAAGTGCCCGCCAAATTCATCATGGACCACCTGTTCCTGCGCTCGAACATCGGGCTGGCCTCGGCCGCGGCCGTGATGCTGCTGGCGCCCGTGGTGGCCCTGCTGGCGCCGTATGCCTATGCGCGCAGCCGCCGGAGCCGGGCGTGACGCGGCGCGTGTTCACGCCGGCGCGCGCTGGCATCCACGTGTTCCTGTTCGGCGCCGCGCTGTTCTTCCTGCTGCCGCTGTACGTGATGCTCACCACCTCGTTCAAGGGCATGGACGAGATCCGCGCCGGCAGCATCCTGGCGCTGCCGGTCGCCTGGACGTTCGAGCCCTGGCGCCAGGCCTGGAGCGAAGTGTGCACGGGCGCCGCCTGCGAAGGCGTGCGCGCCGGCTTCTGGAATTCGGTGGCCATCACTGTGCCCGGCACGGTGCTGCCGATCCTGGTGGGCGCCGTCAACGGCTACGCGCTCTCGTTCTGGCGCCCGCGCGGCGCCAACCTGCTGTTCGGCGTGCTGCTGGCCGGCGCCTTCATTCCGGTACAGGTGATGATCTACCCGCTGGTGCGGCTGCTGGCCGGCGCCGGCATCTTCGGCTCGCTCCCCGCCATCGTGCTGGTGCACCTGATCTTCGGCATGCCGGTGATGACGCTGCTGTTCCGGAACTACTACGCCAGCCTGCCGCAGGAGCTGTTCCATGCCGCGCGCATCGACGGCGGCGGCTTCTGGCGCATTTTCATCCACGTCATGCTGCCGCTGTCGCTGCCGATCGCCGTGGTGGCAGCCATCATGCAGATCACGGGAGTCTGGAACGACTACATCCTGGGCCTGGTGTTCGCCGGGCGCGACAACCTGCCGATGACGGTCCAGCTCAACAACGTGATCAACACCACCACCGGCACGCGCCTGTACAACGTCAACATGGCCGCCACCATCCTGACCGCCCTGGTGCCGCTGGCAATCTATTTTTTCTCCGGCCGCTGGTTCGTGCGCGGCATCGCCGCCGGCGCCGTGAAAGGCTGATCATGTCCAACGTCCACCTGCGCAAGCTGTCCATCACCCTCGGCGGCAAGCCGATCATCCGCGCACTCGACCTGCAGGTCGAGCCGGGCGAATTCCTCGTCCTGCTGGGCCCCTCGGGCTGCGGCAAGTCGACCCTGCTGCATGCGATCGCCGGCCTGGTCGACGCCTGCGCCGGCAGCGTCGAGATCGGCGGGCGCGACCTGACGCTGGCCGACCCCAGCGAGCGTGGCATCGGCATGGTTTTCCAGTCGTACGCGCTCTACCCGACGATGACGGTGCGCGACAACATGTCCTTCGGCCTGAAAATGGCGGGCACGCCAAAGGCCGAGATCGCACGCCGCGTCGAGCGCGCCGCCGCCATGCTGCAGCTCGACGCGCTGCTGTCGCGCAAGCCCGCGCAACTGTCGGGCGGCCAGCGCCAGCGCGTGGCGATCGGCCGCGCGCTGGTGCGCGAGGCGGATGTGTTCCTGTTCGACGAGCCGCTCTCGAACCTGGACGCCAAGCTGCGCGCCGAACTGCGGCGCGAACTGAAACTCCTGCACGCGCGCCTCGGCTCGACCATGATCTACGTGACCCACGACCAGGTCGAGGCGATGACGCTGGCGTCGCGCCTGGTCGTCATGCGGGGCGGCGAGGTGCAGCAGGTCGGCACGCCGCTCGAGGTCTACGCGCGGCCGGCGAACCGCTTCGTGGCCGGCTTCCTGGGCGCGCCGGCGATGAATTTCATCGACGGCGGGGTCGACCCGCAGCAGCGTTTCGTGGCCGGGGAACTGGCGCTGTCGCTGGCGGACGCGCCAGGACCGTGCACGGCCACGCTGGGCGTGCGCCCGGAACACGTGCACATCGAGGCCGGCGCCGCGCTGGCGGCCGAGGTCACCGTGATCGAGCCGATGGGCAACCACCAGGTGGTCTGGTTCGCGTGCGGCCCCCACCTGCTGTCTGCCATCGTGCCCGCCGACGCAGCCTACGCGCCGGGGCAGGCGATCCGTTTCCGCATCGACGCCGCGCACGTGTCGCTGTTCGATGCCGAAGGCAAGCGCATCCAAAGCGCCGGCATGCAGTATGCTTCTGTTTGATTTGGCAATAAGACAACGACCTACCGGGAAGGACTGTTCGTGACAACCATCAAAGACGTAGCGCGCCTGGCCGGCGTCGGGCTCGGAACCGCCTCGCGCGTCGTGAGCGGCAAGGGTTCCGTGTCGCCGGCCACGCTGGCGCGCGTGAAGAAAGCGATCGACGAGCTGGGCTTCCGGCCCTCGCACGCGGCGCGCGCGCTGCTGTCCGGTTCGAGCCGCATGATCGGCGTCTACATTCCGGTCCTGTCGGGCACCTTCTACACGCCGATCCTGCAGATCATCGATACCGAACTGCGCGCGGCCGGCCTGCACATGGTGGTCGCCTTCGGCGTCGGCCTGGGCGACGCCCGGCGCCAGGCGGTCGAGGGCATCGAATTCCTGATGGAGCGCGGCTGCGACGGCCTGATCGTGATGACCAGCGCGCTGCTCGACGAAGACGTCGCCGCGCTCGGCGCCAAGCGCGAGCTGCTCGTGGTCCTGAACCACAGCTTCGACGGCATGGCCGAGCAGTGTTTCATGGTCGACCACCGCCTCGGCGGCCGGCTGGCGGCGCGCACGCTGCTCGAGCACAAGCACCGCGACATCGCCGTCGTCGCCGGACCGGCCAGCCTGACCGACAACGTCGAGCGCATCGGCGGCTTCATGGACGAACTCGAAGCGGCCGGCGTCGACACGCGCAAGCTGTGGGTCGCCGAGAGCGACTTTTCGCCGGCAGGCGGCTGGAACGCGGCCAAGGAGCTGGCCGAGTCGGGCCACCCTTGCACGGCCCTGTTCTGCGCCAACGACGAGATGGCCGTCGGCGCGCTGTCGTATTTCCAGGAGGCCGGCATCCGCGTGCCGCACGACTTGTCGGTCATCAGCTACGACGACACCCCGAGCGCGGAGTTTTCGGCGCCGCGCCTGACCTCGGTGCGCATGCCCTGGCGCGAAATGACCCTGAACGGTGTCAACGCGCTGCTCAACCGCTGCTACGACCTGCAGCGGCCGGTGGCGCGCGACTTCCCCGTTTCGGTGACGCTGCGCGCGTCGCTGGCCAAGGCGGGCGGGCGCAGGCGCAAGGCGGCCTGAGGCGCCGGCGCGGCGCTTTTTTTTGGACGTAGTATGGAAAGCTTTCCAATCTTGAATAACGATGACCTGAACGAGACCATGACGACACCGAACAGCATTCAACCGCTCCCGCCGGCGCGCAGCGATTTCGCCGACGACTTCCTGTGGGGCTGCGCCACCTCGTCATACCAGATCGAGGGCGCCGGCGCCGTCGACGGCCGTGTCGAGTCGATCTGGGACCGCTTCGCCGCCACTCCCGGCAAGGTGCGCGACGGCTCCAACGGCGCGGTCGCCTGCGACCATTACCACCGCTGGCCGCAGGACTTCGACATCGCGCGCGACATGGGCCTGAACGCCTACCGCTTCTCGATCGCATGGCCGCGGATTTTTTCCGGCTCCGGCGGCGCGCCCAACCAGAAGGGGCTCGATTTCTATTCGCGCCTGGTCGACGGCATGCTCGAGCGCGGCCTGCAGCCCTGGGCCACGCTCTACCACTGGGACCTGCCGCAAGCGCTGCAGGAACGCGGCGGCTGGGCCGAGCGCGCCACGGTCGAGGCCTATCTCGCCTTTGTCGACGCCGTGACGCGCCGCCTGGGCGACCGCGTCAAGCACTGGATCACCCACAACGAGCCCTGGTGCACGGCGATGATCGGCAACTACGAAGGCCTGCATGCGCCGGGCCTGACCGATTTCGCCACCGCGCTCCAGGTCTGCCACCATGTGCTGCTCTCGCACGGCAAGGCGGTGCCGCTGATCCGCGCCAACGTGCCCGATGCGCAAGTGGGCATCGCGCTCAGCCTGCATCCGGTGCGCCCCGCCAGCGACAGCGCGGCCGACCGCGCCGCCACCCTGCGCCACGACGGCCTGCGCTACCGCTGGTTCCTCGATCCGCTCCATGGGCGCGGCTATCCGCAGGCCACGCTGGAAGCGGTGGGCGCCTGCGCGCCGCGGGTCGAGCCGGGCGACATGGAGGCCATCGCAGTGGCCACCGATTTCCTGGGCGTGAACTACTACTTCCCCGAGACGATCCAGGATGCGCCGGGGGAAGGCCCGCTGCACGCGCGCGTGCTGCCTCCGAGCGGCGTCGAGACCACGGCCCTGGGCTGGGAGGTGGCGCCCGCGGGCCTGGCCGAGCTGCTGGTGCGGATCGAACACGACTACCGGCCCGGCCCCATGTACATCACCGAGAACGGCGCCTGCTATGACGACGAGGTCGGCCCGGACGGACAGGTGCACGACGCCGGGCGCACCGCCTACCTGCAGCGCCACCTGGCCGCGCTGCGCGACGCGATCCGGGGCGGCGTGCCCGTGAAAGGCTATTTCGCCTGGAGCCTGGTCGACAACTTCGAGTGGGCCGAAGGCTACCTGCGCCGCTTCGGCCTGATCCACGTCGACTACGACACCCAGCAACGCCGGCTCAAGGACAGCGGCAAGTGGTACCGCGCCTTCCTGCGCCAGCAATGAACCGAATTGGAGAGATGATGATGACGATGCTGAAAACGACCCCGCTGGCGCTTGCCCTGGCGCTGGCCTTGCCCGCCATGGCCGCGCCCCTGGCCGACTGGCCGCGCCCGCGAAGCGCCATCGGCAAGGACCCCGCCCTCGAGGCGCGCGTGGCCGCGATGGTGGCGCGGATGACGCTGGCGCAGAAGATCGGCCAGATGACCCAGCCCGAGATCAAGGCCGCCACCCCGGCCGACGTGACGCGCTACTACCTCGGCTCGGTCCTGAACGGCGGCGGCAGCTGGCCGAACGGGAACAAGCGGGCCGGCGCGGCCGAATGGCTGGCCCTGGCCGAGCAATACCACGCCGCCTCGATGGCGACCGACATGGCGGTCAAGGTGCCGGTCATCTGGGGCATCGACGCCGTGCACGGCAACAACAACGTCGCCGGCGCCACGCTGTTCCCGCACAATATCGGCTTGGGCGCGGCGCACGATCCGAAGCTGGCCGGCGAGGTCGCCGCCGCCACCGGGCGCGCCGTGCGCGCCACCGGCATCGCCTGGGTGTTCGGCCCGACGGTCGCGGTGGTGCGCGACGACCGCTGGGGACGCACCTACGAAAGCTTCTCGGAAGACCCGCTGCTGGTGAAAAGCTATGCCGGCCCCTACGTGACGGGATTGCAGGGGCGCTTCAGGGACGACGCCAACGTGGTCGCCTCGGTCAAGCATTTCCTGGGCGACGGCGGCACCGACCAGGGCAAGGACCGCGGCGTGACCAGGGCCGGCGCGCGCGAGATGATGAACGTCCACGCCCAGGGCTACTACGCGGGCCTGGCGGCCGGCGCCCAGACGGTGATGGTCTCGTTCAACAGCTGGAACGATACCGCCGCCGGCGTCGACCACGGCAAGCTGCACGGCAGCAGGCACGCCGTCACCGACATCCTGAAGAACAAGCTCGGCTTCGACGGCTTCGTCGTCAGCGACTGGAACGGCATCGCCGAGGTGCCCGGCTGCCGCAACGACAGCTGCGCGCAGGCGGTCAATGCCGGCATCGACATGTTCATGGTGCCCGACGACTGGAAGGCCTTCATCGCGAATACGACGAAACAGGTCGAGGCCGGCGAGATCCCGATGGCGCGCATCGATGACGCCGTGACCCGCATCCTGCGCGTCAAGCTGCGCGCCGGCCTGTTCGACAAGCGTCCCGCGCAGAACGCCCATGCCGGCAAGGACGAGGCCCTGCGCGCGCGCGAACTGGCGCGCCGCGCGGTGCGCCAGTCGCTGGTGCTGCTCAAGAACGAGGGTCCGCGCCTGCCCCTGAAGCGCGGCAGCCGCATCCTCGTGGTCGGCAAGAGCGCCGACAACCTGTCGAACCAGTCGGGCGGCTGGTCGCTGACCTGGCAGGGCACGGCCAACACGAACGCCGACTTCCCGCACGCCGATTCGATCCTGGCCGGCATCCGGGCCGCCGCCGGCGCGGACAAGGTGCGCTACAGCCTGGACGGCCGCGACGTGAACGTCGCCGACTACGACGCCGTCGTGGCGGTGGTCGGCGAGACGCCGTATGCCGAAGGCGACGGCGACATCGGCCCGTCCGGCACGCTGCGCCACAGCAGCCGCCATCCGGAAGACCTGGCCGTGCTGGAAGCGGTCGCCGGCAAGGGCAAGCCTGTGATCACGGTCTTCGTCGCCGGCCGGCCGCTGTGGGTGAACGACCTGCTGAACCGGTCGAACACCTTCGTCGCGGCCTGGCTGCCGGGCACCGAAGGCAAGGGCGTGGCCGACCTGCTCGTCGCCGGTCCCGAACGCCACGACTTCAGCGGCAGGCTGTCCTTCTCCTGGCCGAAATCGGTCTGCCAGACCGCCCTGAACGCGGGCAGCGCCGACTACGCGCCCTTGTTCAAGCTCGGCTACGGCCTGCGCGCGGGTACCCGTTCCGCCCTCGGCCAGCTCGACACGGCCTATCCGGCCGGCGGCTGCGGCAGCAGCAACAGTTTCCCCGTGTTCGGACAGGCCGACCGCGCCAGCTTCCCGCTGGCCATCCGCAGCGGCGGCCAGGTCATGCCGCTGGGCGCCGACCTGAACGCGACGATCGCCCTGCCGGGGGTGAGCGTGCAGACCTCGCAGATCAATACCCAGCAGGACGCCAAGCAGCTCACCTGGAGCGGCGCGGCCAGCATCGAGGCGCGCGGCGCCAGGGCGATGGTGCTGCCGCCGGCTGCGGCCAGGGATGGCGCGCTGCGCTTCGACACCATCGTCACGGCGGCGCCCGCCGGCAAGGTGACGCTCGCCATGGCCTGCGCCGCGGGCTGCGGCACGCCGCTCGACGCCACGGCGCTCTTCAAGCGCCTGGCCGGCAAGGGCAAGCAGGCCGTCGTCATCCCGCTGGCCTGCTTCACGGCGCGCGGGGTCGACCTGGCGCGCGTCGAGGCACCCTTCGTGCTTGCCAGCGATGCCGCCTTCACGGCCGCCGTTACCAACATCGAGATCGCCGGCGGCGCCGCGCTGGCGCCGGAAGCGGTGCGCTGCGAGGAACTGCGATGAAGGCCGCTCCCATGCAGCTGCTGGCCGATATCGGCGGCACCAATGCACGCTTCGCGCTGCACGGCGAAGGAGGCTTCGCGTGCATCGAAGTGTTGCCCTGCGCGGCGTACGACACCCTGTCGGCGGCGGTCAAGGCCTACCTCGCCTTGGCCGCGCAGCGCGGCTTCGCGGTCGGCGAACTGGCGCATGCGGCCATCGCGATCGCCAATCCGGTCGACGGCGACTGGATCAGCATGACGAATCACCACTGGTGCTTTTCGATCGCCGCCATGCGCGCCGAGCACGGCCTGGCGACGCTGCTGGTGGTGAACGACTTCGCGGCGCTGGCGATGGCGCTGCCGACCCTGCGCGACGGACAGCGCGAGCGCATCGGCGGCGGCGTTGAATCGGGCGGGCGCCCGCTGGGCCTGATCGGGCCGGGCACCGGGCTCGGCGTGTCGGGCCTGGTCCCCGCCGGCGAGCGCTGGATCGCGCTGGCCGGTGAGGGCGGGCATGCCAGTTTCGCGCCTTGCACCGACGACGAAGCGGCTATCCTGGCGGCGCTGCGCGCCGAGCACGGCCACGTCTCGGCCGAGCGCCTGCTGTCGGGCATGGGGATCGAGGCGATCCACCGCGTGCTGGCTGGCGAACGCCTGGACGCGGCCGCGATCACCGGCCGTGCGCTGGCCGGGGCCGACCCGGCCTGCCTGCGCACGGTCGAGACCTTTTGCGGCATCCTCGGCAGCGTCGCCGGCAACGTAGCCCTGACCCTGGGCGCTACCGGCGGCATGTACATCGGGGGCGGCATCGTCCCCCGCCTCGGACCGCTGTTCGCGCAATCGTCGTTCCGCCGCCGCTTCGAGGACAAGGGACGCCTGGCGTCCTACGTCGCGCGCATTCCCACCTGGGTCATCACCGAGCCGTATCCGGCGCTGCAGGGCGTGGCGGCGATGCTGTCGGCGCACGTCGCCGCTCACCACTAAACGAGGAATCACATGGAACACACCGCAAGCCGTCCCACCGCCGCCCAGCCCGGGCAGGCACCGATGCAGTCGCAGACCGGCGCGCTCGTCATCGTCACCATCCTGTTTTTCATGTGGGGCTTGCTGACCTCCCTGAACGACGTCCTGATCCCGCACCTGAAGTCGCTCTACACGCTCAGCTATACCCAGGCGATGCTGGTTCAGTTCTGCTTCTTCGGCGCCTATGCGCTCGTCTCGCTGCCGGCCGGCGCCCTGATCCGGCGCATCGGCTACCAGCGCGGCGCCGTCACCGGCCTCTTGATCGCGGCCTCCGGCTGCGCGCTGTTCTATCCGGCCGCGCAGAACGGCTATGCGCTGTTCCTGTTCGCCTTTTTCGTCCTTGCCAGCGGCATCACGATTTTGCAGGTGGCGGCCAATCCCTTCGTCACCGTGCTCGGACCGGCGCGCACCGCGTCGAGCCGCCTGACGCTGACCCAGGCCTTCAATGCGCTCGGCACCACGGTCGGTCCGGCGCTGGGCGGCGTGCTGATCCTCTCGGCCGCCGCGCTCGGCGCCGACCAGCTGGCGGCGCTGCCGGCGGCCGAGCAGGCGGCGTACCGCGCCAGGGAGGCGGCCGCCGTGCAGGGGCCTTACCTGGCGCTGGCCGGGGCGCTGGCGCTGCTGGCCGTGCTGTTCGCGCTGGCGCGCCTGCCGCGGGTGAGCCACGACGACGGCAGCGCGCCGGCCGCCGGCGAGCAGGGCTCGGCATGGCAATACCGCCACCTGGTGCTGGGCGCGGTCGCCATCTTCCTGTACGTGGGCGGCGAGGTCAGCATCGGCAGCTTCCTGGTGAACTTCCTCGGCGAGGCGCACATCGCCGGCCTGTCGCATGCGGATGCGGCCCAGTACGTCAGCCTGTACTGGGGCGGCGCCCTGGTCGGCCGCTTCATCGGCTTTGCCGTGATGCGCCATGTCAGCCCGGGCAAGACGCTGGCGGTCAGTTCGCTGGGCGCGATCGCGCTGGTGCTGGTGGCGGTCTTCGCCGAAGGCAGCGTCGCGATGTGGGCGATCCTGGCGGTCGGCCTGTGCAATTCGATCATGTTCCCGACCATCTTCAGCATGGCGCTGCACGGCCTGGGACGCCACACCGGCCAGGGCTCGGGCATCCTGTGCATGGCCATCGTCGGCGGCGCGATCGTGCCCTTCATCCAGGGCGGCGTGGCCGACGCGGCGGGACTGCAGCCTTCGTTCCTGGTGCCGGCGGCCTGCTACCTGTTCATCCTGTTCTACGGCGTGAAGTACGCCACGCTGCACCGCCAGGGCGTGGCCGCGTAAACGAATAAACGGCCGGGGCGCGCAAGGCGGCCCGGCCCGCCCGCCAGGGCGGCGGTCTATTTCGGCGCCGCGCAGTACTGGCGCACGTAGGCTTCGTGGGGCGGCAACTGGGCCACGGTGCGCTCGATCGGCCCGCTGATCCCTTCCAGGAACCGGCGCAGCTCGGCGTCGTCCATCAGGTCGGCCGTCTGGTGGCGGCGCGCCGGCAGGATGCCCTGGCCCAGCATTACCTGGATCCACGAATTCTCTGCAAACAGCTCGTTCGGAATCCGGAACACGCGTCCCGTCTCGCGGAATAGCTCGATCCGGTGCTGCAGCGACGCCGGCACCGCCATGGCCGCGCAGTCGCGCCAGAAGGGCGTGTCGCGCCGGTTGGTGACCTTGTAGTGCAGGATGATGAAGTCGCGGATGTGGGCGATCTCGCCCGCCGCCTGGGCGTTGTACTCGTCGATATCCGGCTGCACGATGCCGTGCGACGGAAAGCACTGCATCAGGCGGACGATGCCGCGCTGGATCAGGTGGATGCTGGTCGACTCGATCGGCTCGAGAAAGCCGCTGGCCAGACCAATGGCGACGCAGTTGCGGTGCCACACCTTGCTGCGCTGGCCGGGCTGGAACTTGATCACGCGCGGCGCCGTCAAGGGTGCGCCTTCGACATTGCCGAGCAGCGTCTCGATCGCGGCCGCGTCGCCTTGATAGCGGCTCGAAAACACCATGCCGTTGCCGACCCGGTGCTGCAACGGGATGCGCCACTGCCAGCCCGCGTCGCGCGCGATCGAGCGCGTGTAGGGCACGGCCGGTCCGGTCGAGGCCGTCTGCAGCGCCGCGGCGCTGTCGCATAACAGCCAGTGCGACCAGTCTTCGTACCCGACGCCCAGCGCCTGGCCGATGAGCAGGCCGCGAAAGCCGGTGCAGTCGATGAACAGGTCGCCCTCGAGCTCCGTGCCCGAATCGAGGCGGATCGCGCGGATGTCGCCCGAGGCGGCCAGCGCGACGTCGACGATCTTGCCCTCGATGCGCCGGACGCCGAAACGCTCGCTGAAGCGGCGCAGGTAGCGCGCGTAGGCGCTCGCGTCGAGGTGGTAGGCGTAGTTCATGCCGGCGCGCGGCAGATGGGCGAAGCGGTGCTCCTGGGCCGCGCGCAGCTCGAGGCAATAGTCGCCGTAGTCGCCTGCCAGGCCGCGCTCGCGTCCCTTGTGCCAGAAGTGCTGGAAGCCGGCGGTCCAGTGGTCGGTGCCGGTGCTGCCGAAGGAGTGGATATAGTCTTCGCCGCGTTCGCGCCAGTTCTCGAAACTGATGCCGAGCTTGAAGGTGGCGCCGGTGGCGGCCATGAATTCCTGCTCGTCGATCTCGAGCAGGTGATGGAAATTCATCAGGGTCGGGATGGTCGCCTCGCCCACGCCCACGGTGCCGATCTCGTCGGACTCGACCAGGCGGATGTCGAGCAGCTTGCCGAGCGTCTTGGACAGGCCGGCGGCGACCATCCAGCCGGCGGTGCCGCCGCCGGCGATGATCACGCGCCGGATCGGGCGATCCGGCGTCGGTTGTTGCGGATGATGGTCGTGCATGCCAGTCTCCTCAGCGGTTCATTCGTTTCAGCAGTTGCGCGCGCAAGAGGCGCGTGGCCTCGTCGTCCAGCGGCCCGAGCACGCCGCGCGCGTGCGCCGGAATATGCGCGGCGGTGGCGTCGTCGGCCTCGAATACGTAGTGGCGAAACAGTTCCTGCCAGGCGCGGCGTTGCTCCGGCGGCAGGCCGCGCACGCTCATCAGCGCGTGCATCAGCGCGTTGGTCGGCGTGTCCATGAAGGCCGGCGACTGGCGCCACCAGTAGTTCACCAGCACGTTGAAGGGGTCGAGCGCCTCGATGTGGTGCCACCACATGCTGGGGATGAAGAGGGCGTCGCCGGGGCCGAGCTCGGCCACCAGGGCGTGGCGCATCGCTTCCTCGAATTTCGGGAAGCGCGCCAGGTCGGGCCGCCGGAAGTCGACCAGGCTGATCGCCTGGCCGGCCGGCGTCAGGTCGAGCGGCCCGATATACAGGTTCTCCAGCTGCTGCGGCGGGAACAGGGTGAAGCGGCGCCGCCCGGCCGCCACGCAGGCCAGGTTGTCGGGCAGGTCGTAGTGGGCCGCGATGCGGGTGCGGTTGCCGATCCAGATGCTGGCCAGGGCGTCGCGCGTGCCGAGGTCGACGTCGTTGTCGCCACGGAAACCCGGCAGGCAGGTGTCGATCGTGGTCGAGCCGACATAGATCGCCGGCGGCGCCGGATTGGCGTAATGGCCCGCCAGTTCGCCCAGCACCGCGTCGAGCTTCACGCGCAGCGGGGCGAAATTGAAGCCGCTCAGGTCGTCGTTGTAGAAGAAGCGTCCTTCGATGTCGGGCGCGCCCAGCATGGCCACCACGGCCGCGTCGCGGTAGTGGCGGCCCAGGTAGGCGCGCGCCGCCTCGAACGAGGTGCGCGCCGCCTGCACGAAGGGCCAGTCGCGCACCAGGCCGCGCAGCACCACGGGCCGCGTCGAGGCCAGCAAGGCGTCGCCCGGCGCGCCGGGCGCGGCGCCGTCGATCTCGGCAACGGCTTCAGCGCTGGGCAGCATGGCGGCGGTTCTTGCGCTCGATGAGGGCGCGCAAATTCGACAGCGAGGCGATCGCCATGTAGATCGCCTGCAGGTGGCCGGCGCGGTGCAGGCGCGCCAGGGCGTCGGCGCCGAGCGCGGCGAGGCGCTCTTCGTGGATCGCATAAAAGCCGGCCAGGCGGTTCTGGGAGCCGTCGTCGAGCGTGATGTCGACCACGAAGGATTCGAGCAGCCCGTAGTCGAGCAGGGCGCCGATGAAGGCGGACGCGCCCTGCAGGCCATTGTGGATCGCCAGCAGCACCGAATTGACGCGCTCGAGATAGTCGCTGCTGCCGCCCTGGGGCAGGAACACGGCTTCGCCTTCGGCGCCCCCGCTGCGCAGGCGCGGGCTGTCCATGTCGACGTGCACCATCAATTGCTCGCCGTCGACGCCGATCAGGAAGGGCTGGCGCTCGACCGTCAGCGGCAGGTCGGGCGCGTCCCAGCGTTCGCCGTCGAGGAACAGGTTTTCGCCTTCCTGGAAGCCGAGCAGCGCCAGCGCCTGGAAGCCGGTGCCGTCCCCGGTCTTGTGGAAGACGATCGGGTAATGCGCCTGCAGGGTGCGAAATTCGTCGGGGAAGGTCAGGGCCGACATGGCGTTGTCGCCGTAGGCGGCGCCGCGGGCGGTGATCACGCGCAGGTCCTTGTGGTCGCGGTTGTTCAACAAAACGGGATGGGACATGGAATCGCTCGGCCTTTGTCTTGGGATGGGTGGATCAGATGCGCGGCAGCCCATGGCGCCGGATGTGGTCGATCAGGGTGCGGTTGTCGGGCAGGGCGCCGAGCATGCGCCGGGTCAGGTCGGCCGCTTCGCGAAAGTAGCCGTCGGCCAGCGCCGGATCGCGGCGCCGGGTGCCGGCGCCGGCGGCGCGAAAGTCCATCCCGTAGAGCACGTACTGGTAGCTCGCCGCCGGGAACACTTCCTCGATGCGCGGAAAGTCGCCGCGCGCCGGCGCCCGATGCGCCCACAGCAGCAGCAGTTCGCGCAGGCGTTCCGGGATCGTTTCCCGGGCGCGGTTGTCGTGCCAGTAGTCCGCATCGGTGCGCCGGCTCAGCACATAGTGCAGCTTGAGGAAGTCGATCACGCGCTCCCAGCGGTAGCGGAAAGTGTCGTTGAAGCGGCGCGCGACGAGCTCCATGCCGGCGCGGTCGGCCGGCATCTCGTCGCTGAGCATGGCGGCCGACAATTCGACCAGTGCCAGCGCCGACGCTTCGAGCGGCTCGATGAAGCCGGCCGACAGGCCCACGGCGACGCAGTTTCGGTGCCAGAAGCGCTCGCGGTAGCCGGGCCGGAAACCGATCTTGCGCGGGGCGGGGCAGTCGGCCGGGCCGCCGCTGGCGGCGACATAGGCGCGCAGTGCCGCTTCGGCCGCGTCGTCGCTGGTGTGGGCGCTCGAATACACGTGGCCGACGCCGCGCCGGGCCGGCAGGCCGATGTCCCAGATCCAGCCGCAGCGCTGCGCGGTGGAAGTGGTCTGGGAAGCGATCGGGCTGTTGTCGAACGGGTAGGGAATCTGCACGGCCAGCGCGCTGTCGTTGAACAGCACATCCTGCCGGTCCAGGAAAGGGACCTCGAAATGCTGTCCCAGCAGCAGCGAGCGCATGCCGCTGCAGTCGACGAACAGGTCGCCCGCCAGCAGGCCGTGCGCCTGGGTGCGCAGGGCGGCGATGTCGCCATTCGGGTGCGCCTCGACGCCGAGCACGTTATCCGGCACGTAGTGCACGCCGAGCCGCTCCAGGCAGTGCTTTTTCAGGAAGACGCCGAACTTGCCGGCGTCGAGGTGGTAGCCATAGTTGGCGACGGCGGCGAATTCCGGCGTCGATGCCTGTTTCGGGGCACGCCCGGCCACGCACAGGTGGGGCTGGAAGCTGGCCAGGTCGGCGAACGGGATGGCGCCGTGGGCGTCGCGCCAGCGCGCCGCCAGGTCGGCCTCGCCGAAGCCCTGGGGCAGCGAGAAGGGGTGGAAATAATAATCGCCGGCGCCGCCGTCGACCCAGCGGTCGAAGCGCGAGCCCTGCTTGAAGGCGGCGTCGCATTCGCGGAAAAAATCGGATTCGGACACGCCGATGCGGCGCAGGGTGTCGCGCATCGACGGCCAGGTGCCTTCGCCCACGCCGATCGGCGCCACCTCGGGCGACTCGACCAGGGTCACGCGCAGGCCGTCGGGGTGCGCCGCGCGGTGGTCGGCGGCGATCACGGCCGCCGTCAGCCAGCCGGCCGAGCCGCCGCCGACGATGACCACATGCCTGACGGCCTCGCTTACCATGAAAGCATCCAATGCAGAACCAGAGTGGGCTGAAGTGTAAACCTAGGGCGCGCAAGAGGAAAGGCCGCGGCAGCGCCGCGGCCCCGCTTCAGGCGCGCCTGCCTGCCATCAGAACTTGTAGCGCGCGCCGAGCATGTAGCGCGGCCCCGACTGGGTTACGTACAAGGCCTGGTTCTTGGTGCGGCCGTGGCTGCGCATGGTTTCGTCGGTGACGTTGATCGCCTCGAACTGCAGGCTCAGGCGGTCGTCGACGTTGTAGCCGATGCTCAGGTCCAGCTGGGCGTACGCTTCGGTGTAGTTCGGATTCGGTCCCGAGCCGTCGAAGGTACCCGAGAGGAACTTGTCGCGCCAGTTGTAGGCGGCGCGCACCGACCACTTGGCGTTCTCGAAGATACCGACCAGGTTGGCCGAGTCGGACAGGCCGACCAGGGCGAACTGTTCCTTCAGGCCGGTGTTGTCAAACTTCAGGCCCGAATCGACATAGGTGTAGTTGGCCGACACGCCGAAGCCGCTGTTGCCGAACATGTGCTGGACGTTGAACTCGAGGCCGTCGAGCTTGGCGCTCTTCTGGTTCGAGAAGGTGGTGATCTCGAAGTTGGCGACCGGATCGGCGGGCTGGCCGATGATGTCGCCGGTAGCGTTGCCCAGGGCGTCGTCGGCCTTGCGCACCACGCCCGGCTGGCCGGCCTTGTTGCGGAAGATGTAGTTGCGGATGCAGGTCGTGTCGGCCGTCGGGCAACCGCGCGCGATGGCCTCGTTCCAGAACGCGCCGCCGATCGGCGTGTGCAGGTTGAATGGCTGGGCCGTCACCTTCGACTGGCCGGCATAGTTTTCCAGGTCCTTGCGGAAGTAGCCGACCGAAACGAAGTTCTGCTTGCCGTAATACCACTCCCAGGAGAGGTCGATGTTCTTCGACTTGACCGGCAGCAGGCCGGGATTGCCCTGCGAGCCGGTACCGCCGTTGGTGCGCGCCAGCTGGTCGAGGACCTGGCCGCCGGCGATCTGGTCGTAGCGTGGACGGCCGATGGTCTGGCCGTAGGCGAAGCGTACCTTCATGTCCGGGCGCAGGTCGACGTCGGCGTCGAAGGTCGGCAGGAAGTAATCGTACTTGCCGGTCAGCGTGGTGAAGCTGGCCGGCCCGAACAGGACCGACAGTTCGTTCTGCGAACCCCAGGAAATGCCGGTCGCGGTCGGGACCAGGGCCGTCGAGACGACGTCGGTCTTCTCGTAGCGCACGCCGACGCCGGTGTGGATCGGCAGCGCCGTGTCCCAGTCGGTATTGAACTGCACGTACAGGCTCTTGGACTTTTCGCGCGTGCGCTGGTCGGTGTCGAAGGTCTTCTTCGGCAGGTACAGGTCGGGCTGCCCGGAGGCCCTGGCCGCCAGTTCGCGCACCTGGTTGAAGTCGAAGGTATAGAAGGTGTTGAACAGGTTAGGATTGTCGCTGCCGTCGAGCTTGTCGAAGTACTGGCGCAGCGTCTCCTGGTGGAAGACGCTGGCCGGGTAATCGGCCGGCTTGGTGGCCCCGCCCCAGGTATCGCGCTGCTGGTTCGAAAACGCCGAGCGGTTTTCCGCTTTCGTCAGCGCCAGGCCGAAGTTCAGGGTCGAGGCCTCGAACAGTTTCTGGCTACCCTTGACCTGGGTCTGCTCGATGTCGCCTTTCATGTAGCCGTTCTGGAACACCGAGCCCGTCACCTGCTGCGGCGCGCGCGCGAAGTCGGCGCCCTGGATGCTCAAAACCGGGAAGTCCTTCGAGAAGTCGGCGGTCGTGGTGCCGCGGCTGAAGCTCGCCGTGCCCAGCACGTTCGAGGAGCCGAACGGGCTGTCGGGGGCCGATTCGGCGCTCGACTTGTGGGCGTCGAGTTCCAGGCGCAGGCCCGGGGTCGGCTTCCACACCGCGTTCAAGCCGAGCGACTTGTTTTGCGTGCGGGTGGCGAAGTCGGCGCCGCCCATGGCGATGTCGCTGACCGCGGGATTGATGAATTCGGTGTAGACCAGCGGCGCGGCGATGCCGCCGCTCGGATTGGCCCAGGCGCTGGTCGAATCGCCGAAGTTGAACCAGGCCGACAGGTCCTGGCGGCGGGTCTGGATCTTGTTCTCGGAATAGGTGTAGTCGAGCGTCGTGGTGAGCGCCTTGCTCGGCGCATATTGCAAGGTCAGCTGGCCGTTGGTGCGCTGGCGCTGCACGCCGCTCATCGCATAATTCAGGTTCTGCGGCACCTGGTACAGGGTGGCGCCGGCGGGACGGTTGACGATGCTGTCGCCCGATGGCGTGCCCGGCTGGGGAATCGTGCCCCAGTTGTTTTCGTCGCCGCGGAACGGGCCGCGCCAGCCGTTCGACACCGATGCCTGGTTGAAGCCCAGGTTGCGTTCCTGGTAGCTGCCGCTGATGGCGACGCCGAAGGTGCCGTCGGCCATGGTGGTGCTGTAGATGCCGGAGACCTCGGGCGTGAGCTTGTCGCCGCGCTTGACGTCGGCCGGCAGGTTGCCGGCCGACGTGTCATGCACGCCCTTGACGCCGATGCTGGCCTGCTTGCCGTTGCGCTCGAGCGGACGCGCCGTCATGACGTTGAGCGTGGCGCCGATGCCGCCGGTCGGGGTATCGGCGCGCGCCGACTTGTAGACCTGGATCTGGGAAATGCCTTCGGAGGCGATGTTGGCGAAATCGAAGGCGCGGCCGTTGCGGTCGCCCAGGTTCGAGGTCGGCATCTGGCGCCCGTTGAGCAGCACCATGTTGAAATCGGGACCGACGCCGCGCACGGTGACCTTCGAGCCTTCGCCGATCTCGCGGTCGATCGACACGCCGCTGATGCGCTGCAGCGATTCGGCCAGGTTGGTGTCGGGGAACTTGCCGATGTCCTCGGCGACGATGCCGTCCACGAAACCGTCGGCATTGCGCTTGAGGTTCAGCGACGAGGCCATGCTCTGGCGCAGGCCCTTGACGACGACCACTTGCGGCTGGCCCGCAGCGTCCGCGACGTCCGCGGCGACGGGCGCACCGGCGCTCGACGTCGCCGGTGCGTCCGCTTGCTGCGCGCCGGCCGGCGCGAGATAGGCCGCGCAAGCGGCGGCGACAGCCAGGCTGATGATCTTTTGCTTTGCCACAGGGTAGTGCATGTCTTCTCCTCGTTCTTATAGGTGTGATCGTCAGCCGCGCAGCGCCGGGTTTCCATGGCCGGCCGGCTGACCTGCCGCCTCGCAATCGCCGTTCCTGGAAATTATGGAAACGTTTCCATTCGATCTGTGAGAATAGTAGGGTCAGGAAATTAAATTGTCAACGGAATATTCCTCGATGGCAGGCCGTGCGTGGCGAACGCAACAGGCCGGAGCGGTCCGTGCCGGGTGCCGGCTGGGTTACCATGGTGCGCATCTTCCACCCGCCCACGACCAGCACCGATGCGCCTTCGCTCCACGACCTTCGCGGCTGTTTGCGCCGCCTTCAGTTTTTCCAGCCACGCCTGCGCCCAGGGAGCGCCCGCCGTCTCCGAGGCGGCGCTGCGCGCGCACTTGTCCTTCCTGGCCGACGACTTGCTCGAAGGCCGCGGCACCGGCCAGCGCGGCGGCGCGCTGACGGTGCGCTACCTGGAAACCCAGGCCGCCGCGATCGGCCTGACACCCATGGCCGACGGCGCCTACCGCCAGCCGGTCCGCATCCAGGGCAGCCGCCTGCTGCCCGGCAGCGAAGTCGTCTTCCAGGCCGGCGCCAGGCGCATCGCACCGAAAGCCGGCCGCGACATCGTCTTCGGCACCGGCAGCGGACAAACCAGCCTGTCCTTCGACGCGCCCCTGGTCTTCGTCGGCTACGGCATCGATGCGCCGGAAGAAAAATGGGATGACTACAAGGGCGTCGACGTCAAGGGCAAGATCCTGGTCATGATGGTCAACGACCCGCAGCCGACGGCCGAGGAACCGAACCGCTTCGCCGGCAAGGCCTATACCTGGTACGGCCGCTGGCTGTACAAATTCGAGGAAGCCGTGCGCCGCGGCGCGGCCGGCGCGCTCCTGATCCACACGACGCCGTCGGCCTCGTACGCCTGGGGCGTGCCGGCGAACGGCTTCTCGCACGAGCGTTTCCACCTGGCCGGTCCGGGCAACCGCATCGAAGGCTGGCTGCACGAAGACATGGCGCGCGGACTGTTCGCGGCCGCCGGCTTCGATCTCGACAAGCTGCGCGCGCAGGCCGAACGGCGCGACTTCACCCCGGTCGACCTGAAGACGGGCACGCGCGTCGAACTCAAGTCCGCGATCCGCCAGGTCGAGGATTTCAACGTGGTCGGCCTGGTGCCCGGCACCGATCCGAAGCTGAAGGACCAGGCGGTCGTGTATTCGGCGCACTGGGACCACTTCGGCATCGACCAGAACATTCCGGAAGGGCGCGACCGCATCTTCAACGGCGCCGTCGACAACGCCACCGGCAGCGCCGCGCTGCTGGCGATGGCGGCCGAAGCCGTGAAACAACCGGCGCGCCGCACCCAGGTCTTCCTGTGGCCCGCCGCCGAAGAGCAGGGCTTGCTGGGCAGCGCCGCCTACGTGGCCAGGCCGGTGGTGCCGCTGGCGAAGACGGCCGCCAACCTGAACCTCGACAGCCTCAATTTCGTCGGCCGCACGAAAGACATCGGCGTGCCGGGCGCCGAACGCAGCAGCCTGTACGGCACGGCGGCGGGCGTGGCGAAGCGGATGGGGCTCAAGCTGGCGCCGACGATTCCGGATCTGTCGGGCGCTTATTTCCGCGCCGACCACTTCAATTTCGCCAAGGCGGGGGTGCCGGCCTTTAACGTCGGCTCGGCCGTGTTCTCGGGCGACGGCCACTTCGAGTTCGAGCACGACCAGGCCCATTCCAGCGCCACCATGATTGGCTTCAAGGGCGATTACCACCAGGTGACGGACGCCTATCACGCGAACTGGGATCTATCGGGCATGGTGCAGCAGGCCCAGTTCACGCTGAACCTGGGCTATGCGGTGGCCAACGGGCGGGCGATGCCGACCTGGAAGCAAGGCGATGCGTTCGGGCGCGTCAAGCGTTGAGCGCTTCCAGGAACCTGGCCCGGCGGGGCGCAGGAAGCGGGTGAGGCTGCATGGCAAGCGGGAGCCGGGATCGGCGGCGCGATCGGCCGGGGGACGACCAGGCTCTTGCCGGCCCTGGCATTCGCGCGAGGTGGATTGCCGGCTGCTGGCATGGGTTCCCGATGTAGCGGGGCCTTGTCTGCCTGCGGCACCGGCCACATCGTCGGCGTTCCGAATCTGTCGCGTTTGTACCAAAAAGGCGAGCAAATTTGCGTTTTTTCGTCGAAGTTAACAAATGGCCATCGAGTTTAGCCGGTGCAGGCCGTAAAATATTTTCTCTACGGCAATTATTGGTCCTGGCGCCGCCCGCAACTCCATCTCACTATTTCCCATGAAACTCGCAAACCTGAAAATCGCCCATCGTCTCGCGCTCGGCTTCGGTGCCCTGTGCGTCCTGCTGGTCGCCATCCAGCTCTTCGGCATCCACATGCTCGGCAAGGTCAACGAAGGAACGGACGACCTGGCCAACCGTCGCGTCCCGAACATCGTCGCCACCAGCGCAGTGCTGGCCGAAGTGAACGACATCGCCATCGCGGTGCGCAACATGATCCTGATCGACGATCCGGCCGACCGCCAGAAACAGGTGCAGGAAATCGCCTCGTCGCGCCGCCTGGCCCAGGACAACCTGGACAAGCTGCGCACGAACCTGGTTTCTCCACAGGGGCGCGCGCTGCTGGATCGCATGACCGCCTCCTTCGATGGCTACATGAAGTCGGTGGAGCACATGCTCAAGCTGATCGAAGGCGGCGACCAGGCGGCGATGGTCCAATACAGCCGCGAGGTGATGCGCCCGCTGCTCCGCGAGCTCAAGGAAGCGGTCAGCGGACAGCTGGCGCTGCAGGACGAGATCGCGCGCAAGACTGCAAGCGAGGCGCAAGCGACCTTCGCGTCGACCCGCACCCTGATGATGGCGATGGCCCTGGCCTCGCTGTTGCTGGCCGCCTTCATCGCCTGGTGGAATACCCGTTCGATCACCCGTCCGATGGCGCGAGCGCTGGAAGTGGCCAACACCGTCGCCGCCGGCGACCTGACCAGCCGCATCGACGTGACGACGACCGACGAAACCGGCCAGTTGCTGCAGGCCCTGAAGACCATGAACGAAAGCCTGGTGCGCACGGTCGTGACGGTACGCAGCGGCACCGAGACGATCGCCACCGCGACCAACGAAGTGGCGGCCGGCAACCTCGACCTGTCGGCCCGTACCGAGCAACAGGCCGGCTCGCTCGAAGAGACCGCGTCTTCGATGGAAGAATTGACCTCGACGGTGAAGCAGAACGCCGACAATGCGCGCCAGGCCAACGTGCTGGCCGATGCCGCTTCGCAGGTGGCCGAGCGGGGCGGGCGGGTGATCGGCGACGTGGTCGGCACCATGGACCAGATCAACAGCTCGGCCGGCAAGATCGCCGACATCATCGGCGTGATCGACGGCATCGCCTTCCAGACCAATATCCTGGCGCTCAATGCGGCGGTCGAAGCGGCACGTGCCGGCGAGCAGGGACGCGGTTTCGCGGTCGTCGCGTCCGAAGTGCGCAACCTGGCGCAGCGCTCGGCTGCGGCGGCCAAGGAGATCAAGGGCCTGATCGGGGACTCGACCCAGGCCGTGCAGGAAGGCAGCAAGCTGGTCGGCGAAGCCGGCGCGACGATGCAGGAGATCGTCGAGAGCGTGCGCCGCGTGACCGACATCATGAGCGAGATCAGCGCCGCCAGCGTCGAGCAGACGGCCGGCATCGAGCAGATTAACGAAGCCATTGCCCAGATGGACCAGGTGACCCAGCAGAACGCCGCACTGGTCGAGGAAGCCGCCGCCGCATCGGCGTCGATGCAGGAGCAGGCCGTCAACCTGACGCACGCCGTCAGCGTGTTCAAGGTGGCCGACGGCGGCGCCGCCGCACCGGCACCGCGCCCCGCCGTTCCTGCGGCGCCGCGCGCCGCGCTGGCCCGGCCGGCCAGGCCGGCGCCCGCAACGCCGCGCAAGACGGCCGCGCCGCAAGCGGTGAAAGCCGCGCCGAACGAAGCGGAGTGGGTCGCCTTCTGACCGACGCCAACAACCGCCGGGAGCGCGGGGGGCCTTGCGCGGCTGCCCGGCATCGGGCGCATCCATTGTCCGATTCATGGGATGCCGCATGCGCAAGGCTGCGCGGCCCGGCTTCCCGCCCGTGCTAGGATCGTGCCGACAACGACCCGCGAAAGGACAGGACAAGGTGCATTCCGCAATCGAACGATCTCCCTTCGCCCGGCTGCCCGACGGTAGCCAGGTGAACGTGTTTACGCTTGCCAACGCAGCCGGCATGATCGTCCGTATCCTGGACTTCGGCGGCATCATCACCGAGATCCACGTGCCCGACCGCGACGGCGTGTTCGCCGACGTGGCGCTCGGCTTCGACACGCTCGCGCCCTACCTGGCCGACAGCCCGTATTTCGGCGCCTTGATCGGGCGCTACGGCAACCGCATCGCGGGCGGGCGCTTCACGCTCGACGGCCAGGCCTATACGCTGCCGGTCAACAACGGCGCGAACCACCTGCACGGCGGCGTGCCCGGGTTCGACCGCGTGCTGTGGCGCTCGCGCATCGAGCACGACACGCTGGTGCTGGAATACCGCAGCGCCGACGGCGAGCAGGGCTATCCGGGCACGCTCGACGTCACGGTGCACTACCGGCTGACGGCGGACAACGAGATCATGGTGCGTTTCGAGGCGGTGACCGACCGCGCCACGCCGGTCAACCTGACCCAGCACAGTTACTTCAACCTGGCCGGCGGCGGCGATATCCTCGGCCACGCCATGACGATCGATGCGGACAGTTTCGTACCGATCGACGCCGGCCTGGTTCCGCTCGGCAGCCTGGCGCCGGTAGCCGGCACGCCCTTCGATTTCCGCACCCCGCGCCCGATCGGCGCGCGCATCGATGAAGCGCACGCACAGCTCGCCCACGGCAGCGGCTATGACCACTGCTTCGTGCTGAACCGGCCGGCGCCCGGGGGCATGACGCGCGCGGCCCATGTGCGCGAGCCGATGTCGGGTCGCGTGCTCGAACTGTTTACGCAGGAGCCGGGCGTGCAGTTCTACAGCGGGAATTTCCTCGATGGCTCGCTGACCGGCAAAGGGCGGACCTACGCGCACCGCAGCGGTTTTTGCCTGGAGCCGCAGCATTTCCCCGATTCGCCGAACCAGCCGGGCTTCCCGAACACGATCCTGCGTCCCGGCCAGGTCTATGCGACCGAGTCGCGCCTGCGCTTCTCGGTCGACCGATAAAAGACAGGCGCGGCGCGTTTTCCATGCGCCGCGCATGCGCTTCATTCCCCTGCATGACCTGGCCAGGAAAGCGGGCCGGGCACTTCTTCGGCGCCGCTGCGGCCGCTATAATCGGCGGATCCCGACTTGCCGAAATAGCATGATCCCGTGAATAAATCCAGCCAGGCGCGCCACACCCAAGGAGACCGGCGGCGAGGGCGTACGCGCACTGCTGCGCGCCGCCTTGCCCCCCGCCAGCGACTGGCCCGAGGGCCTGCGCGCCGTCGTCGACCTGATGCTCGGCTCGGGCTTTCCGATGTTCGCCGCCTGGGGCCGCGAACGGCGCCTGGTCTACAACGACGCCTGCGCCGCGCTGCTCGGCGAACGCCATCCGGCCGTCTTCGGCCAGCCCCTGGGACAAGCCTTCACCGGTTCCTGGGCCGTGGTCAAGCCGGTCGACATGGCGGAGCTGGTGCGCATCCTGCAAGCGGCGGCCAGCGCGCCGCGCCCGTAGAGCTCGGCCGTCGTTCCCACAAAAAAGCGCAGCCGTGGCGCGCGCGTTTCGCGAGCGTGCCCGGCCTGCGGGACGGCGCGGCTGGTGGTAAGCTTGGGTTAGGAATCTGCTTCATTGATGAGGGCGTTTCTGACATTTAATGGAGGTCACCATGCCCCAGGTCGCACTGATCACGGTTCACGGAATGGGCCAGACGCCGCGCGACTACGCGGCCGGCGTCTTCGGCGAGATGCGTATCCGGCTCGGCCCGGCGTTGCGCGAGCGCGCGGCCTTCTACTCCGTGTATTACCAGGACATCCTGCAAAAGAACGAGCAGACGGTGTGGGAGCGCGTCGACAGCGCCAGCAAGGTGCACTACGACGAGCTGCGCAAGTTCATGCTGTTCGGCTTTGCCGACGCCGCCGGGCTGGAAAACCGCAAGGAAGATCCCGGCTCGGTCTACGAACTGGCGCAAGCCCAGATCGCCCGTGCCCTGCTGGCCGCCTGCGCCGCCAATCCCGGCATGCCGGTCGTCTTCCTGGCGCATTCGCTGGGCTGCCAGGTGCTCTCCAGTTTCATCTACGACGCGCAGAAGGCGCTCGGCGGCGGACGGGTGGAGGCGGGCGTCTGGCGCGACTTCGACGGCTGGTCGCGATCTGCCCTGGGACGCCTGCCGAGCGAGCGCGAACGGCATTTCCTGGCGGCGGGCACCTGCACCGGCCTCGTCACGACCGGCTGCAATATCCCGATCTTCGTGGCCGCCCACAAGGAAATGCACATCAAGCCGATCGCGCCGCCCACGCCCCTGTTTCACTGGCTGAACCTGTACGATCCGGACGACGTGCTGGGCTGGCCGCTGCAGCCCTTGTCCTCCGGCTACCGCACGCTGGTCGAGGACCGGGCGATCAATGCCGGGCAGGGAGCGGTGGGATGGATGCTCAAGAGCTGGAATCCGTTGTCGCATAACGCCTACTGGAAGGACAAGGAAGTGCTCGAGCCGCTGGCGGGAATGCTCAGGCGGCTGGTCGATTAAAGAGCGCCTGACAAGACCTCCGTAGCCGCGTTGCAGCTCCACGCCGTACAGTCGTACTGTCGTCGTCGCCGCGCCTTGCTCTGAAGGTTTTGTCAGGCGCTCTCATAAGCGTCCCCGGCCGGCGTTTCGATGCGCACAGCGACCGAGGGCGACGGGCGTCACGCCCGCTGCAATGTCAACATGGAGCGGATGTCCCCGGCGACCGTCCCGCGCGCATTCCTGATCTGCGGCTGCCTGAACCGCTCGAGCGCCGCGCGCCTGCCTTCATCCAGCAGCCCCAGCTGATCGAGCACGTGATAGGTGATCGTGTGCAGGCCGCGGTTGTTCCCGTCCGCCACCTTGATCGCGATGCCGATGCCGGCCGAGCGGATGCCGATCGCCTGCACCGCGTCCGCCCCGATCTTGGCGACCCAGTCGCCACCGCCCGCGGTCATGAACACCAGGTCGCTGCGCTCGGTGCCGGAGACCATGTCGGGCCGGTGCGTCATGGCCTCGAACAGCGGACCGAGCGCATGGCCGAGGCGCGCATCCGTCGTGCCCTGCGCCAGGCGCGCATACAGGTGCGCCAGGCTCGCCAGCGGCAGCGCATAGTTCGGCGCCGAGCAGCCGTCGATGCCGCCGGGCAGGCTGGACTCGGGCAGCTGCACGGCATCGGCCAGCGCGCCGCGCACGGCACGCTGGAGCGGATGGTCGAACTCCACATAACCGGCCGTCGGCACCCCATGCTGGCGGCACCAGGCCAGAAAACCGCTGTGCTTGCCCGAGCAGTTGTGGTGCAGCGGCGTCCAGGCCTGGTCCTGCGGCAGCGGCAGGTTGTTCGCCTCGTAGTAGAGCGGCGCGCCGCAGCCGCATTCGAGCCGGCCGGCATCCATGCCGATCTTGGCCAGGATCGAACGCACGCCGGCCAGGTGCTTGTCTTCGCCCGAATGGCTGGCGCACAGCAGCGCCAGTTCTTCTTGCGCCAGGCCGAATTCGGCCGGGCCGTCGTCCAGCAGGAAGGGCAGCGCCTGGAAAGGCTTCAGGGCCGAACGCGTAAACGTCTGGTACCGCGGGTCGCCGGCCCAGGCCAGGAGGCGGCCTTCGCGGTCCACGACGGCGACCGCGCCGGCATGGATGTTCTCGACCGTGTAGCCGGACGATGGATAGCCGCGCGTGGTGGCGGCAAGGGGAACTGTGTGCATGCTCGGATTCCGCGAAGTGGTCGATCGGGCTACTCTAAAGCAGGCATGGCAAACACGGCGCCACGCCTGCGGGCGCGCCGGCCTACATGGATGCGCCGAACTTGCCGGCCTGGTAGTCGCGGATCGCCTGTTCGATCTCGGCGCGCGAATTCATCACGAAGGGGCCGTGCGCGACCATCGGCGCGCCGATCGGTTCGGCGTGGCCGAGCAGGACCACGGCGTCTTCGAGCGCGCGCATCCCGACCTCGTCGCCCTCGCTGCCCAGTTCGGCGAGGTGGAAGGCGCCGACGCGGTCGTCGGCCACGCCGACCTGCAGCGCGCCGCGCACGACGTACAGGAAGACGTTGCGCCCTGCCAGGCCGGGCACGCGCAGGCGCCCGCCGGCCTTGAATTCGACGGCGCTCATGAAGACGCCGGTGAGCGAGTTCACCGGCCCGCGGGTGCCGTCCCACTCGCCCGCGCTCAGGTGCATCGTCACGCGGCCCCCGTCCAGCACCAGCGCCGGGATGTCTTCCTTCTGCAGGCCGGTATAGGCGGGCGCGGTCATCTTCAGGTGCGGCGGCAGGTTGACCCAGAGCTGGAGGATCTCGAGCGGGCCGCCCTTGTCGAGGAATTCGCGCGGCGAGATTTCGGCGTGGATCAGGCCGCTGCCGGCCGTCATCCACTGCACGCCGCCGGCGCGGATGATGCTCTCGTGCCCGGCGCTGTCCTTGTGGGTCAGCATGCCGGCGAGGATGAAGGTGACGGTCTCGAAACCGCGGTGCGGATGCGGGCCGAAAGGCAGGCCGCGGTTGTGCGGCGGATAGGTTTGCGGGCCGTGGTGGTTCAGGAACAGGAAGGGATCGACCTGGTCCAGGTGGGCGTTCGGCAGGGGCCGCTGGGTGATCAGGTCGCCGATGTCGTCGCGCAGGGCCGGATGGATCCGGCGCACCAGTTTGTCGCTCATGGTTGTTGTCCTCGTTTGTTCTTGCCGTTGACCGCCACGATACCGGAAATGCGCTGGAATGCGGCGAACCGGGCGTCGCCTGCTGTGCTAGACTCGTTGCGCCTATGCAATGGAGACATCCGTGACCACGAAACGTGCCATCCTCGCCAGCCTGCTGCTGGCATCCGCCGTGCACGCCGGCGCCGCCGTCCAGGGCGCCGCCGCCGTCCCGGGTCCGGCCGCCGTCAAGGCCGCCAAGTATGCGGTCACGGCTTACCGCCTCGAGGTGGTCAAGACCCTGTCGGGCCTGGTCAGCTACAACACGGTGGCCGATCCGAACCTGCCCTCGGACCGCAACCCGCAGCACATCGCCTTCAAGAACTATCTGAAAAGCGAGGCAACCCGTCTCGGTTTCGACTTCGCCGACCATGGCTGGGTGTTCATCGTCGGGATGGGGAAAGGCGAAGAACGCGTCGGCATCGTCACCCATGGCGACGTGCAGCCGGTCGACCCGGCGAAGTGGAAGAAGTCGCCCTTCGTACTGGACCAGACGAGCGAGCCCGGCAAACTCCTGGCGCGCGGCGCCGAGGACGACAAGGGCCCGATCGCCACCGCGCTGTACGCGATGAAGGCGCTCAAGGACCAGCAGGTGCCACTCTCGAAGCGCATCGAACTGTACGTGTACATGGGCGAGGAATCGAACTGGCAGCCGCTGGTCGACTTCCTGAAAACCCACGAGCCGCCGCAGATGAACATCACGCTCGACGCCGAGTATCCGGCGGTGGTGGCCGAAAAGGCATCGGGCACGATCGCCGTGACGTTCCCGGCAGCCGGCGCGGCCGTGCCGGCGGCGGGCGAGGCCTACCTGGCCGCCTTTGCCGGCGGCTTTTTCGGCAGCCAGATTCCGGAAGACGCCAGCGCGACTGTCGCCAACGCGAGCGCCGCGATCGAGGCGCAGGTGCGCGCGCGCGGCGCGCGGCAGGATGGCATGCGCTACGAGTTCGCGCGCAAGGGCCAGGACCTGGAGGTGCGCGCGCGCGGCGTCTCGGCGCATTCGTCCAAGCCCGAGGACGGCGTCAACGCGGTCGCCATGCTGGCCGATGCGCTGGCGGTGCAGCCCTGGCCGAATACGACGGCCGGCGCCGCCGTCAACTATCTCAACGACATGGTGGGCACCGGCCTGTATGGCGAAAGGTTCGGGAACATTGCCTACCGCGACAGCTTCATGGGCCGCATGACCGTGGCCCCGACCGTGATCCGCCAGAAGGACGAAGGCATCGAGGTCTCGCTCAATGTGCGCCGTCCGCAGGGCAAGAGCGTCGAGCAGCTCACGGGCGAGGTGAACACGGCGCTCGCCGCCTGGCAAAGCCGTAACCTGGCGCTGGCGAACGTCACGGTGCGCATGGGCGAGCCCTGGCTGCGCAGGGACGCGCCGCAGCTGCCGATCCTGATGAACGTGTTCTCCTACTTCACGGGCATGAAGGACCCGAAACCGGTGGCGATCGGCGGCGGCACCAATTCGCGCCTGTTCCCGAACGCGGTCGGCTTCGGCCCCGGCATGCCGGGCAAGGTGTACACGGGCCACTCCGAGCACGAATTCATCACGCTCAGGCAGTTGCTGCTGAACCTGCAGATGTACACGGCGGTGCTGGCCGAACTGGCGAAGTAGGCATCGCCCCGTCGATACCGGCACACCCGGGCCGGTGTTTCCTTTTGCTACCACAACAGGCCGGAAGAGGTCGTTCGCGCTGTCGGCGATCCTGTTGGGCTTGTCAGGTTTTGTCTTGCCAAACCCCGTAAAAAATTCTAAGCGTTTTGTAGGTTTAGACCTACAAAGAGTGGTGGACTGCCTGGCTGGAATGCGTCGCGACGCGGGTTTCCATAGGAGAGCGGGGTCTTGGCGGCCTCCCGCCATGCCAGCTGCTCAGCTGAGGCATTAACTGTTGGAAAATAGATACGTTCCGGGCTGAAACTGTGGCGTAAACGCCATGTTAGGATCCATCCCTAGCCGCGAACGCAGGGGATTTCTATCGCCTGCGAGCGTATGTGATCTGCCGACATAAAGCGATGCCATGCACAGTAAAGAATTGACAAAGCCCGACGGACGACACCTGACTCTCTACAGCAACCGGCCGATTCCGGACGGCCTCGTGGCGCCCAGCCCGTTCCCCGACCCGATGAATGCGAATCCGCACCTGCGCTGGCATCCGCTGCGCGGCGAGTGGGTGACCTATGCCGGATTCCGCCAGAACCGGACCTTCCTGCCGCCGCCGGAATACAACCCGCTGGCGGTGACCGTCGACCCGGCCAACCCGACCGAACTGCCGCAGGGCGACTACGAGATCGCCGTGTTCGACAACCGCTTCCCTTCGCTGGCGCTCGAATCGCATTCGCCGCCGCACTTGACGGTGCCGACCGCGCCGGCCAACGGCCACTGCGAGGTGGTGGTGTTCACGCAGGACCCGACCACGGCGCTGGTGCACTTGCCGCTGTCGCGCATCGAACTGCTGCTGCAGGTCTGGGGCGACCGAACGCGGCGCATCGGCGCCAACCCGCAGATCGAGTACGTGCTGCCGTTCGAGAACCGCGGTGCGGAGGTCGGCGTGACGCTGCACCATCCGCACGGCCAGATCTATGCGTATCCGTTCGTGCCGCAGGTGCCGGCGCGCATGCTGGCCCAGGAGCGCGAGTATTTTCTCGAGCATGGCACGAACCTGCTGTGCGACATGGCCAGGAACGAAGCGGCCGACGGCAGCCGCGTGCTGTTCCAGGACGAGCACGCGATCGCCTTCGTGCCGGCCTGTGCGCGCTATCCCTACGAGGTGTGGGTGCTGCCGAGCGCGCCCTGCCAGGATTTCGCCTCGTTGTCCGATGCGCAGCGCACGAGCCTGGCGCGTGCCTTGAAGACCGTGCTGCTCAAGTACGAGGCGATGTGGAACCGGCCTTTCCCCTACCTGATGGCCTGGTACCAGGCGCCCACCGATGGCGCGGCGCATCCGGAAACCCAGCTGCACGCCCAGTTCTATCCGCCTTACCGCTCGCGCGACCGCCTGAAATACCTGGCCGGCACCGAGCTGGGCGCCGGCATGTTCGCGATGGACGTGCTGCCCGAGAACACGGCGGCCGAACTCAAGGCCGTGCACGTATCCCTGGAGGGCGCATGAGCGGTCCCGAACGCGCCGCCGAGGTGGCGGCCAAGCTGGCCCTGCTGCGCGACTGCCTCGAGCAGGCCGGCGCGGCGGCGATCCGCCTGCGCGGCGTCGACTGGTTCGCCTGGGCCACGGCCGGCGGCTCGAACGCGGTGCTGCATACGGCGGAACTGGGCGTGGCCGAAGTGCTGGTGACGCGCGACGAAGCGGTCATCCTGACCGACGAAATCGAGGCGGCGCGCCTGCGCGACGAAGAAGTGCCCGCCGGCTTCACTTTCCACGTCACGCCCTGGGCCCAGGTCGAACTGCGCGAGCGTTATGTGCTCGGTTTGGCCGGCGAGGGCGGGGTGCTGTCGGACCACCCGCGCGGCCAGGAGCTGGCGCTGCCGAACGGCTTGCGCCAGCGGCGCCTGGTGCTGGCCGCCTCGGAGCAGGCGCGCTACCGCCTGCTGGGCCGCGAAGCGGCCGAGGCGATGACCGAGGTCATGCATGCCGCGCGTCCCGACTGGACCGAGTACCAGCTGGCCGGCGCCGGCGCCGCGGCGCTCTGGCGGCGCGGCATCCATCCGGCGCTGGTGCTGGCCGCCGGCGAACGGCGCATGCCCCTCTACCGCCATCCGACGCCGTCGCACGAGCCGATCGGCGCGCGCGCCATGCTCGTATTCTGCGCGCGCCGCCACGGCCTGTATGCCAACCTCACGCGCTTCGTCAGCTTCGGGCCCGCGCCACAGGAACAGGGTGCGCTGATGGAAGTCGAGGCCACCGGCCTGGCCACCGTCACGCCCGGTAAATCGCTGTCGGCCGTGTACCACGCCTTTGCGGCGGCCTATCACCATGCCGATCGCCAGGAAGCGATCAACGAGCACCACCAGGGCGGCATCACCGGCTACCTGGCGCGCGAGATCGTCGCTACCGCCAGCACCGCGACCGAACTGGAAGAGGGCATGGCCTTCGCATTCAACCCCAGCTTTGCGGGCCTGAAAATCGAGGACACCTTCCTCCTCGGCCCGCAGGGACTGGACAATCTCACCCTGGACCCGCGCTGGCCCGCCGTGAGCGTGCATGGCCGCCAGCGGCCCCTTTGGCTGGAGACAAACTGATGGTGACGTCCGATTCCTTCTTCGGCGGTGCGCCCGAGGTCAATGCGTCCGCACCCGGACGCGTGAACCTGCTGGGCGAGCATACCGATTACAACGACGGTTTCATGCTGCCGGTGGCCACGCCGCAGCGCACGACGGTGGCCCTGGCTCGCAGCAACGACGGCCACTTCCACTTCTACTCGAGCACCCTGGATGCGAACGTGACCTTCGCACCCGAGGCCAGCGCGCCCTCGGGCTTCGGCAGCTATATCGAAGGCTGCATCCGCCTGGTCGAGGCCGAAGGCGTGAAGGTGCCGCCGCTGCGGATATGGGTCGCGACCGACGTGCCGGTGGGGTCGGGCCTGTCCTCGAGCGCGGCGCTGGAAGTGGCGACGCTGCGCGCGCTGCGCCAGATGCTCGGTTTCGAACTCGACGACGTCAAGCTGGCGCGCATCGCCCAGCGCGCCGAGATCGAATATGCGCGCGTGAACTGCGGCATCATGGACCAGATGGCCTCGAGCCTGGCCGATGAGTCGCACATGCTGTTCATCGATGCGCGCACGCTCGAACACCGGCTCGCGCCCATGCCCGCGGGCAGCGAGATCATCGTGATCGACTCGGGCATTGCGCGCAAGCTGGCCGGCAGCAAGTACAACGAGCGGCGCGCCGAGTGCGAGGAAGCGTCGCGCATCCTGGGCGTGAAGGCGCTGCGCGATGTCGCCGATCCGGACTCGGTGGAAAGCCTGCCGGAACCCTTGAAACGCCGTGCCCGCCACGTGGTGCGGGAAAACCTGCGTGTGCTGGAGGCGACCGGCGGCGTGCCGGCCGCGCGCTTCGGCGAACTGATGAACGCGTCGCACTTCAGCCTGCGCGACGACTACGAAGTGTCGATCCCCGAACTCGACGAGCTGTGCGCGCTGCTGCGCGCGCAGCCGGGCGTGGTCGGCGCGCGCCTGACCGGCGCCGGTTTCGGCGGCGCGTGCGTGGCGCTGTGCAGCGCGGGTCACGCGCAACAGGCGGCCGAGGCCGCCCTCAACGAATACAACAGGAACGGGCGGCAGGGCCGCATCCTGATCCCGGTTCCGACTGAACGAAAGGAAAACAATGAGTCAGTTTGAATATCCACGTCCTCAACTGGTACGCGACAACTGGATCAGCCTGAACGGCAAGTGGCGCTTCTGTTTCGACGACGAGATGCGCTTCAAGCTGCCGGGCGAGGTGACCGAATGGACCCACGAAATCGAAGTCCCGTTCGCACCCGAGACCAAGATGTCGGGCATCGGTGACACCGGTTTCCACCGCGTCTGCTGGTACGAGCGCGAGTTCACCGTCATGCCGAACGAGGGCCGCACGATCCTGCACTTCGGCGCGGTCGACTATTCCGCGCGCGTCTGGGTCAACGGCCAGCTGGTCGCCGAGCACGAAGGCGGCCATACCCCGTTTTCGGCCGACATCACCTCGGCCATGAAGGCCGACGGCAAGCAGCTGGTGACGGTGTATGTGGAGGATGATCCGGCCGACCTGGCCAAGCCGCGCGGCAAGCAGGACTGGTTGCTGGAGCCGCATTCGATCTGGTATCCGCGCACGACCGGCATCTGGCAGACCGTCTGGGTCGAGCAAGTCGAAAAAACCTTTATCCAGAAGCTGAAGTGGACGCCGATCTTCGAGACCTTCGAGATCGGCTGCGAGGTCTTCGCCGGCGGCGAAATCCGCGACGACATGTTCATCGAGGTCAAGATCTGGCACGGCGCACACCTGCTGGCCGACGATCATTACAAGCTGCTGGCTGGCGAGGCGAACCGCAAGATCGCGCTGTCGGACCCCGGCATCGACGATTCACGCAATGAATTGCTGTGGAGCCCGGAGCGTCCGACCCTGCTCGATGCCGAGGTGACGCTGCGCTGCGGCGACCGCGTGGTCGACCGCATCAAGTCTTACACGGCGCTGCGCGCGTTTGCGATCAACCGCGACCGCCTGATGCTCAATGGCAGGCCTTACCAGCTGCGCCTGGTGCTCGACCAGGGCTACTGGCCCGAATCCTTCCTTACCGGCCCCTCCGACGAGCACCTGAAACGCGACGTCGAACTGGCCAAGCAGATGGGCTTCAACGGGGTACGCAAGCACCAGAAGATCGAAGACCCGCGCTACCTGTACTGGGCCGACAAGCTGGGCCTGCTGGTGTGGGAAGAGATGCCCTCGGCCTACCGCTTCAGCCCGAAGGCGATCACGCGCATGGTGCGCGAGTGGACCGAAGCGATCGACCGCGACTACAGCCATCCCTGCATCATCGTCTGGGTCGCGTTCAACGAATCCTGGGGCGTGCCGAACCTGACACTGACGCAAGCGCATCGCAACGCGGTCGAGGCGCTGTACCACCTGACGCGCACGCTCGACGCGACGCGGCCGGTGATCGGCAACGACGGCTGGGAGGCGTCGGCCACGGATATTCTCGGCATCCACGACTACGATTGCGATCCGGAAAAGGTCAAGGCGCGCTATGAAGTGAGCGATCCGGTGCGCACGCTGTTCGACCAGCGGCGTCCGGGCGGGCGCATCCTGACGCTGGACGGTTTCCCGCACCGCGGCCAGCCGATCGTGCTGACCGAGTTCGGCGGCATCGCCTACGACACCCGCGGCACGCCGGAAGAGGGCACCTGGGGGTATTCGCGCTCGACCACGGCCGACGGCTTCCACAACCTGTACCGCGGGCTGTTGAAGGTGGTCAATGAAACCTTCATGTTCAGCGGCTTTTGCTACACCCAGTTCGCCGATACCTTCCAGGAAGCCAACGGCCTGCTAAACGCGGACCGCACGCCGAAGTTGCCGCTCGAAGTGATCTCGGCGGCTACGCGCAACGTCCAGCTGCACCCCCGCAAGGAAGAGGACGAGAAGGACGTCGACCCGGCCTGATTCCCGTCGATGGGACAGGCCGGGGCAATCCGCACACGGCGGCGGACACCCGGCGCAAGCGGCACCTCGCCGCTTCCCGGTTGGCGCGCTCGCCCGCGTGAGGCGGGCCGGACCGCGGCATACCCCGGTGGCGGGAGCGCACCGTGACCGGAATGGACTTGCCGTTGCCGTGCCTGCCGACCCAGCCACGCGGGACGGCGACGATTTCACGCGCGCACTCGCGCGCCACGGCCGCTCGGCGCCCGGCGACGACATCACACGGCACATCCCGGCCGATACCAAGCAACGGCTGCGCGGCGCCCTGCACCACAAGGGCATCGGCCTGGCCAGCATGGCGCACCAGCGCGGCTATCTGGTCGAGCGGGTGGTTTGATCATGCTAAGGTTGCGGAAATTGCCCGGCGGACAGTCCAGCCCATGCGCCGTGACGGGACGCCTGGGCCGGCCGCGCATGTCCGGCTTTAACGCCGGATCGTGCCGCCGCTGATGTTGACGCGGTCGCCGCTGCGGAAGTCCGGCGTGGTTTCCTGGGTGACGACCTGGGTGCTGCCGTCGTCCATGCGCAGGGTGACGCGGTAGACGCGGTCCGAGGCCGTCGAGCTGCCGGTCGCGCCGGTGCCGCTGCTGCCGACCGCCGCCCCGCCGACCGAACCGGCGCCGCCGATGCCGCTGGCCGGACGTGGCACCAGTTCGATCGAGACGACCGTGCCGTTCGGGCTGGCGCTGGCGGCAGTGGCGCTGCCCGCCTGGGACGCGCCCTGTGCGCCGCTGCCGGTATCGGACGTGGTGCCCGTGGCGCTGCCTTGCGTGGTGCTGCCCGTGCTGCTCGCGCCCGAGGTGCCGGCCTGGTCGCTGCTGGTGGTGCCGCCGGTGGTGCCCGAACCGGTGCCGCCGCCCCAGCTGGCCGAGCCGCCGGCATCGCCGCTGGCATCGCCGCCGCGCATGGCTTTGCAGCCCGACAGGCCCACGGCCATGGCCAGCAAGCCCGCCAGCAACACGCTCCGATGTTGTTGTTTCATGATCGATCCTCCGTTGATTTTGTCAGTGGGTATGCGTGACGATGTCGTCTGCCACTTCGGTAAGAGGCGCAAACGGGCACGACGTTCCAGCTGACTCGTGTGCGGCATGAGGCAGATCAAGCGGGGATCTCTGCGGGAAAATGATTGCGAGCCGAGTTCAGCTGCGTTGCAGGGCCGCCTTGGGCAGGATCAGCGCCAGGATCGCGCAGGTGGCGAGCGCCGCGGCGCAGTCGACCATCCAGTCGCGCAGATCGGCGCCGCGATAGGGGAACAGGCTCTGCACCGCTTCGTCGATACCGCCCATGAGCGCGACGGCCAGCACGGTGGCGAGGCTGCGGCTGGACGCATTGCCACTGCTGGCGGTGAACCACAGCAAGGCCAGGGCGGCATAGGCGACCGAATGCAGGACCACGCCCGGCGCGACCTGGCCGATGTCGGCACGCGCCCCGGGTATCGAGCCGGCAACGACGATCGAGAGAAAGAGCGCGATCGCGGCGCTGTAGCGCAGCCTGTTCAGGCGCGGGTCGAGCAACAGGCAGGACAGGAAATGCGGCATGGTCGACCAGATTAAAAAACGGCAACCATACCACGGCAGGTAACCGTGCGCAGGCACGGCAGGGAGTGCGGCTGGACGATCAGATGCTCAGCGCCGGGGCGCCGTCGGGATAGCGGGCGTCGAAGCAGCTTTCGCATTCGGCGCAGAACAGGTGGGCCATGCGCACGGCGGTCTGGCGCAGCACGAGTTGCAAGTGGCTGTGGCGGCACTTGGGACAGATTTCGCGCACGTTGCCGAAGGTAAGGAGGTTGACTGCGGCTTGCTGATCGTCAATGTGGTCGACCACGACGAGCGGGTTGAGTTCGCTGAGGACCAGGCAATCGGCCTCTTCATGCTGTCGTCGGCTGGCGCATGCGCGTTCGGTATGCTGTTCGGAGACTTGAAAATTCATCGGTCCGGCTCCCTTTGTCTGGTGAATGGCGGCATCGGCCTTGGGATCTGGCTGGCGATCCTGCTTGCGTATGCCGGCTTGAGACGAGACTACATGATAGTCAAAAGCGCCCAAGCTGCAAGGTCAATGTTCACATTTATGCAATGCGCATGCTTGCATATAAAAAAATGCCCATCAGAAAATTTGATGGGCACAACCCAAGATCGGGCCAAGAGACATTGTTCGGTGGGTGTGCAACGCGTCTGCGTCACACACTTGTCTGCAATCAGGCATATCGGTTGCGTGTACTGCAGATGAATCGAGTATAAAGAGCGATCGTGACATGGATATGACCTACCGCAAGCTTTCGAGAGATGTAGCGAACGTTTCACATGCAGGAGACTCTGCAGATGTCATCCGACGTGGACCGCAACGGACAAAAAAAAGCCCGCTTCATGAGCGGGCTTAAAACTATTTTCTTGGAGGAGAATAGTGGAGACAGGTGAATTATGCTGCGCCGCGATATATTTGTCTAATTGCAAATTCAGATACCTGACATGCGTTCCGTGAATATTGCTGAGTTCGCCTGGGCGCATGGCACCGGCCACCGTGTCTTGCGCGATCATTTTCCGCTATTCCCTGGTTCTTCCCTGATCCTTCCTTCTTCATTCCCTGACCGGCACCGTATAGTTCAGGGGCATGCGTCCGCCGTCGGCATACAGCGTCTGGCCCGTGATATAGGAGGCGTCGTCGCTGGCAAGGAAAACGGCGATCGACGCCACTTCTTCCGGCTCGCCGCAGCGGCCCAGGGGCGTACGCGACAGGATCGTGTGGCGCGCTTCGGGGCTCGAGAGCACGGCTTGCCTGGCCAGTTCCGTCAGGATCGTGCCAGGGCCGATGGCGTTGACGCGTATGCCGTGCTGGGCCAGGCCGATGGCGGCCACGCGCGTGAGCTGGTTGACGCCGCCTTTCGAGATCACGTAGGGCACCTGGTTCGGAATCACCAGCTCGGCGTTCACGCTCGACATGTTGATGATGCAGCCGCCGCTGCGGCGCCTGACCATGTCGCGCGCCGCGGCCTGGCTGCACAGGAACATCGATTTCAGGTTGACGCGCAGGACGCGGTCGAAGTCTTCTTCCAGCAGGTCGAGGAAGTCGGCAGCATGGGTGATGCCGGCATTGTTGACGAGGATATCGACCCGGCCGAAGGTCCCGATGGTCGCGGCGAACAGGGCGTCGACGTCGGATTTCTGGCTGACGTCGGCGCAGAAGAAGCGGGCGGCCTCGCCCAGTGCGGCGGCGGCGTGCGCCACTTCCGGCCGCACGTCGGCCAGCATCACGCGCGCGCCTTCGCGCACCAGGCGCTGGGCACAGGCCAGGCCGATGCCCTGGCTGGCCCCGGTAACGAGGGCGATCTTGTCGGCGAGTTTCATGGCGCTCTTTCACGAAGTTCAGTTGCCGTCATTGTAACGGCAGGCCCGAAGCCCGGGACAGGCACCGATGAGGAAAGAGCGGCTGCCAGGGCGCCGATCGCTGCGGCCAGGGCCTGGCAAGGCGTCGGTGGCGGCGCTGGCGTGCGCTTGCGTTACAGCATGATCGGTTTGTCGGGCAGCTCGTTGGGACGCACCCCTTCGGCGGGGAAATGGGTACGCAGCAGGGCGTTGACCTGCTCGATGGCCGCCAGCGTGGCGCCGTGGAAGTCGCCGCGCTTGAAGCCGTCGGTCATGGTGCGGCAGATGGCTTGCCAGGTGGCTTCGTCGATCTTGCGGTCGATGCCGCGGTCGGCCACGATGTCGACCTTGTGCTCGGCCAGGTTCACATAGATGAGCACGCCGCAATTGTCTTCGGTATCCCAGACGCCGTAGTCGGCGAACAAGGCGAGGGCGCGCTGGCGATTCGTGACGCCGTCCCAGACCTCGTCGGTCGGGAGCGACTTTTCGACGATGAAGCGCACTTCGCCGCGGTGGGTCTGTTCGCCCGCCGTGATCGCCTGCGCCGCTGCCGCCAAGGTGCTTTCCGGGAAGGCGCGCTGGGCATCGGCCTTGCTGCTGCTCCAGTGGCGCACTACACGCTTGAAACGTTGTCCGAACGATTCATGGGTCATGTGATCTGCCATTACCAGTCTCCCGAGGCGCCGCCGCCGTCGAAGCTGCCGCCGCCGCCTGAAAAACCACCGCCGCCGCCGAAGCCGCCGCCGCCCGAAAAGCCGCCGAAGCCGCCACCGCCGCGTCCCGCATTGCCGAGGATATTACCAAGGATGAATCCGGTGGCGCCGCTGCTCCAGCCGCCGCGCGACAGGCGCGAACGGCGGGGTTTGAACATCGAGCGCACCAGCATGAAACCAATTATCAACGCCAAGATACCGAACATGCCGAAACCGCCTTCTCCTGAACCTGCATTCCTGTCGGCTGGCGCTACCTGCTGCGCCGGCTCGGGAAATCGTTCCCGGTTCAGCAGGGCGGCGATTGCGCCCACCCCCGCGACCAGGCCCTCGTAGTAATGGTTTTTACGAAAGTGCGGTGCGATGACGTCTTGCAGGACGCGCTTCGACTGCGCATCCGTCAGCACGCCTTGCACGCCGCGTCCGGCCTCGATGCGCAGGCGCCGTAGCGCGCCCGGGTTGTCGCGCGCGACCAGCAGCAGCACGCCGTCGTCGACGCCCTTGCGCCCGAGCTTCCAGGCATCCGTCACGCGGATGCCGAATTGTTCGATCGCCTCCGGCTCGGTCGACTTGACCAGGAGTACCGCGATCTGGTTGCCGCTCCTGGCCTCGTGCTCGGCCAGCACCGCTTCCAGGCGCTGGCGCTGGCTGGCGTCGAGCATGCCGGCCTCGTCGACCACGCGGCCGGTCAGCGCCGGCACCGGTTTCAGCTGGGCCTGGGCCGGGCCGGCCAGGAGGACAGCCAGCACCACCAGCCACAAGCTACGCAGCACGGCCATCGCTATTTGCCGAAGTTGACCGTTGGCGCGGTCGAGATCGCTTTTTCGTTCTCGACCGTGAACGAAGGCTTGGCTTCGTAGCCGAACATCATCGCCGTCAGGTTGGTCGGGAACTTGCGTACCTGGACGTTATAGTCCTGTACCGACGCGATGTAGCGCTGGCGCGCCACGGTGATGCGGTTCTCGGTGCCTTCGAGTTGCGACTGCAGGTCGCGGAAACTGGTGTCGGCCTTCAGTTCAGGATATTTCTCGGAGACGACCATCAGGCGCGAGAGCGCGCCGGACAGTTCGCCTTGCACTTCCTGGAACTTCTTGAAGGCTTCCGGATTGTTCAGCACTTCCGGCGTGATCTGAAAGCTGGTCGCTGCGGCGCGCGCGCGGGTGACGGCTTCGAGCGTCTCGCGTTCGTGCGAGGCATAGCCCTTGACCGTATTGACCAGGTTTGGAATGAGGTCGGCGCGGCGCTGATACTGGTTGACCACTTCGCTCCAGGCCGCCTTGGTGGCTTCGTCCTTGGTCTGGAATTCGTTGTAGCCGCAGCCCGAGAGCAGCGACCCTGCCAGTGTGGCCGCCGCCAGCAGGCGGATCCAGCGCGAAAATACGGAAGACGTCATGATGTCCCTGTCAGTGCGAGTTGTCGAATAGTTAAAACTATACAGTACTCCGTCCATGCCGGTCGCACGGTCGGGCCTGTAGCGGGACCGGGTCGTGGGCGACAGGTACAATATTGGGTTTGCAATGACACTGTTACAAGGGGCCCAACGTGAATTTCATGAATAAACTCTCCGCCGCCTGGACCCGCAACGATTCGCTGCTGTGCGTCGGCCTCGACCCTGACCTGACCCGCTTCCCGGCCCATTTGCAGGGACAACCGGACGCAATTGTCCGGTTCTGCGGCGCCATCATCGACGCCACGGCCGATCTCGCCTGCGCATTCAAGCCGCAGATCGCCTATTTCGCCGCCCTCGGCGCCGAAGACCAGCTCGAGGCCATCTGCCGCTACCTGCGCGAGCGCTATCCGCATATCCCGCTGATCCTCGACGCCAAGCGCGGCGACATCGGGGCGACGGCCCACCAGTACGCGCGCGAAGCCTTCGAGCGCTATGGCGCGGACGCGGTGACCGTCAATCCCTACATGGGCTTCGACTCGGTCGAACCGTATATGGCATGGGCCGACCGCGGCGTGATCGTGCTGTGCCGTACCTCGAACGCGGGCGGCTCGGACCTGCAATTCCTCGACGTCGGCGGGCAACCCCTGTACCAGCACGTGGCGCGCCTGGTGGCGGAGAAGTGGAACCGCAACGGCCAATGCGCGCTGGTGGTGGGCGCCACTTTCCCGGAAGAACTGGCGCAGGTGCGCAAGATCGTCGGCGACATGCCGCTCCTGGTGCCGGGCGTCGGCGCCCAGGGCGGCGACGTCGAGGCAACCGTGCGCGCGGGCCGTACGGCCGATGGCACCGGGATGATGATCAATTCTTCGCGCGCGATCCTGTATGCGACGGCGCACGACGGCGAGGATTTCGCGGCGGCCGCGCGGCGCGTGGCGCGCGAGACGCGCGATGAGATCAACCGGTACCGGCGCGCGTAGAGCGCCGGTCGGCGAGGCCGGCGGCAGCCGGACCCGCCACGCCCGCCAGCCTCGTCACCTGCTCGGCGCAATCGCCTCGACGTACTCGTACAGGGCGCCGAGGATCTCCTCGGCCCGCTCGTCCGCCGTTTCCGACAGCGCATCGATCTCGCCGAACAGGCGGTCGATCGTGCGCGCCCCGCCGGCGCCGTCGAACAGGCGGGCGGCGCGGTGTTCTTCCCAGTGTTCCATTTCCGCTTCGCTCAAGCTCTCGGGGAAATTGCGCGCGCGGTAGCGCAGCAGCAGTTCGGCCAGGCGTTCGTCCTCGAACGAGGGACGCGCGCTGGCCAGCTGGGCCGGCGTCTGCATGCGCAGCGCTTCGAGCTTGCGGCGGTCGCTGCTGGAGACGAAACCGCCATACAGATCCTCGTCGACATCGGTCGCGGTCGAGGCCGCCGGCTTCTGGTAGACCTGGGCCCAGGTGGCGGCCATGTCGGGACCGTCCGCCGCCAGCCGCGCATGCGCGCGGCCCTGGTCGAGGTCGATACCCCAGCGCGTCGCCTGCGCCTCGCTCAGTGTTTTCAGGTTCCCGACCAGCATCGGCGACTTGTTCAGGTGCACGCTCTTGATCGGCAGCCGGGTCACGCCCTCGGGCAGGTCGGCGCTGCGCGTGAACAGGCGCAGCCGGATCGTGTCCACGTCGAGACCGAACAGTTCCGAGGGGTCGTGGCGGCAATCCCAGACCAGGATCTCGTTCTTGTTGGCAGGATGCTGGGCCAAGGGCCAGACCAGGCCCAGGCAACCCTGTTCGGCCGGGAACATGCCCGAGACGTGCAGGAAAGGCTGGCGCGCCGTGCGCTCCAGGTGCAAGCCCATTTCGCTGGCGACCTTGTCCTTGCGGCGCAGTTCGAGGCAGAAGTCGAACAGGCGTGGCTGCTTGCTGCGAATCAGGCGCGCCAGGGCGATCGTGGCGCGCACGTCCGACAGCGCATCGTGCGCGGACTCGTGCGCCAGGCCATTGGCGCGGGTCAGGTCTTCCAGGCGAAAACTCGGACGTCCGTCCGGATGCGTCGGCCACGCGATGCCGTCCGGGCGCAGCGCGTAGGTCATGCGCACGACGTCGAGCAGGTCCCAGCGGCCGCAGTTGTGTTGCCATTCGCGCGCATAGGGATCGAGCAAATTGCGCCAGAACAGGAAGCGCGTGACCTCGTCGTCGAAGCGGATCGTGTTATAGCCGACGCCCACCGTGCCCGGCTCGGAAAAGGCCGCCTCGATCTGGCGCGCGAATTCGTGCTCCGGCACGCCCAGTTCCAGGCATTGCTGCGGCGTGATGCCGGTGATCAGGCAGGACTGCGGATCGGGCAGGTAATCGTTGGCCGGCTGGCAGAACAGCATCAGCGGCGCGCCGATCTCGTTGAGGTCGGCGTCGGTGCGGATCGCGGCGAACTGGGCCGGCCGATCGCGGCGCGGCTGGGCGCCGAAGGTTTCATAGTCGTGCCAGAGGAAAGTATGTGTGCTCATCGTTTCGTTGTGTGGGGCGGTCTTGACGGACAATCAAGAATGGCACGGATTGTCGGTGCGAAGCGCGCTTGCGTCAATCTCACATGCTCACACAATTGCGGCCCGCTTCCTTGGCGCGGTAGAGCGCGGCATCGGCCGCCTCGATCAGGCTGATTTCGTCGCCGTCCGGACCGAGCACGGCCACGCCGAAACAGGCAGTGATGTGCGGCAGCGGCACGCGCATGTCGGGAAAGAGCACGGCTTCGCGCATCCGCTGGCAGAGGCGGTCGGCCACCATATGCGCCAGCTCGGCGGTGGTTTCTGGCAGCACGGCCATTAATTCCTCGCCGCCATAGCGCACCGCAAAGTCGGAGGGACGCAGGCCGTCGCGGATCACGTTGGCGGCCGCGCACAGGGCCGCGTCGCCGACCAGGTGGCCGTGGGTGTCGTTGAACTTCTTGAAATTGTCGAGGTCAACCATCAGCAGGGCCAGCGGGCTGCCCTGGGCGCGGGCGCGACCGACCAGTTTCGGCAGCATGTCGGCCAGCCAGGCGCGGTTGTACAAGCCCGTCAGGGTATCGTTCAGCGAAAGCTGGCGATAGAACTCGCCCAGCTTCTGGCGCCGGCGCAGCAGGGCATTGGCGGCGCGGATACGGAAGGACATCAGGCGCAGCAGGTTGCGGGCCACGGCGTTCGAATGGTCGATCAATTCCCAGGCCAGCTTCGATTCGATCACCAGCAGCCGCGTTTCTTCCACCGCGCGCACGGCGTCGAGGTTGGCGGCGTCGTCCAGCACCGACTGTTCGCCCACGCTCTCGCCCGGCATGATGCGGTTGACGCCGCCGTCGGCACTGCCGGCATGGCCGTCGGTCTCGACTTCAAGCATGCCGGACAGCACGATGTACAGCCGCGCCCGCACCGGGTCCGCGATCGGTTCGCCCGCGGCCACTTGCACCACCTCGCAATCGGCCAAGGCGAGGGCGGCGGCAGCCAGGTCGGCGTCGCGAAACAGCGCCAGGTTGTCCACCGTGTAGCCCGAATCCCGAAATGGTCCGATCAGTTTCAAAACGTTCCTCCGCGTCAGGCTGGGTAGTGTGGATGAAGGCATGATAAACCATCCTCCCCCGCGTTCCGCTGGCGTTTCGGAAACAGTGGTGTTCCAATAGCGGGCATGCATCCATCCCCCCATCCATCCATCGACGCCCTCGGCCGCGCGCACGCGCCGGCGCCGGACGCGCGCATCGTTTCGCTCGTTCCCTCGATCACCGAACTGCTGTGCGCGCTGGGCCTTGCGCGGCAGGTGGTCGGACGCACCGGCTTCTGCATCCATCCCGCCGGGCTGGTTGCCGCGATCCCGAAAGTGGGCGGCACCAAGGACGTCAACCTCGAAAAAATCCGCAAGCTCGCACCGACCCACGTGATCGTCAACATCGACGAGAACGAAAAACCGACGGCCGAGGCGCTGGCCGCATTCGTGCCGCATGTCGTCGTGACCCACCCGCTGGCGCCGCGCGACAACCTGGACCTGGCAAGGCTAATGGGCGGCATCTTCTGCGCCGGGCAGCGGGCCGAAGACTGGTGCGCCGCCTTCGAGGCCGAATATGCCCTGCTCAAAGCCATGCCCGCCGGCCCGCCGCGCACGGTGCTGTATTGCATCTGGCAAGACCCGTGGATGAGCGTCTCGAACGACACCTATATCGCGCGCATGCTCGGCGAAATCGGCTGGGACGTGCCGGCGCTGCCGGATGCGAGCCGCTATCCGCGCTTCGACTGGTCGAGCGAACTGGTTGGCAAGCTCGACGCGGTGCTGCTGTCGACCGAGCCCTACCGGTTCACCGAGGCGCATGCGGATGCACTCGAAAAGCAGCTCGGCATTCCAGTGCTGCTGGTCGATGGAGAAATGATGTCCTGGTATGGCAGCCGCGCATTGGCCGGTTTGCGCTACCTGCGCGCACTGCACGCGATGCTCGAAGGGACGCGGACGTAAAAAAAGCGCGGCCAGGCCGCGCTCGTTCTTTCCAGTTCCGGCTTTACGCGCCGCTGGTGAGATTCTTGTCCTGTTCGGGCGCGAGTTCGTCCTCGGTATCGATCACGTCGAGCGGCAGCGGTTCGCGGCGGCCCTTGTCGGCCAGGCGGCCCAGGGCGCTGTCGAGTGCGCGCTTGAGCTTGTTGCCGGCGTTGGTAATGGCCTGGTGCAGGTTCACCGCGTGTTCAGTGACGACCACCGGCGCATAGCCGGCGACGTGGGCTTCCATCATGCACTTGTTGCCGCCGTCGAGCTGCTTCTGGCTGTTTTCGTCGCTCAGATGCACGTCCACGCGGTTGATCTGCTCGCCGAAACGGCCAATGGAATTTTGCACGATGGCCTGGACGTGCTCGTCCAGGCCTTGGTGTTTGTCGATAGTACGGTCAGTATTGACATTGATTTGCATAAAGATGACTCCCGTTATCAAAGTTCTTGAAGCCGATCTTACACTTTTTGCCACGTTTGCCGCGTACCGTACGCAGGCTGCATACCCAATCCGTCTTGCAATGAGGAAAGCGATCCGTTTTTGGCGGCGCCGGAAACAGCAGGGTCCACCCTTACCCTTGCGCCAAATCCGCTTCCGTCGTGAACGCATCCGCAAAGAACTCTTCCGGCGGCAAGCCGCATTGCGCCGCATACTCCTTGCGCGCCGCGTCGACCATCACCGGCGCGCCGCAGGCATACACCTGGTAGCCGGACAGGTCCGGAATATCCTGCATCACCGCCGCGTGCACGTAGCCCGTGCGGCCGCTCCATCCATCCTCGGGCAGGGCGTCGGACACGACCGGCGTGTACGTGAAATCGGGCATGGTCGTGGTCCAGGCCCGGCACAGCTCGTCCATGTACAGGTCTTGCGGACGGCGTCCGCCCCAGTACAGGCGAACCGGGCGGGCCGACTTCAGGTGCATCAGGTGTTCGACCAGGGCCTTGACCGGCGCGAAGCCGGTGCCGGAAGCGAGCAGCACGATCGGTTTGTCGGACTCCTCGCGCAGGAAAAAGGTGCCCAGCGGCCCTTCGAAGCGCAGGATGTCGCGTTCCTTCATGGCGCCGAACACGTGGTCGGTGAACAGGCCGCCGGCCAGGTGACGGATGTGCAGCTCCAGCGGACGCTCGAGGGTCGGGGCGCAGGCGATGCTGTAGGCGCGCCGCTTGCCGTCTTTCAACAGGAATTCGACATACTGGCCGGCGCGGTAGGCCAGCGCCTCGTTGGCCGGCAGCTGCAGCGTGACGATGGCGACGTCGGGCGCGGCGCGCGTGATCGACTGCACCCGGCTCGGCATCTTGCGGATCGGGTAATCGCTGCTGCCGCCGATTTCACGCGCCTCGATCACCACGTCGCCTTGCGGCAGCGCGCAGCAAAACAGCGACATGCCCTGCAGTTTTTCCTGCTCCGACAGGGCGCGTCCCTGGTGCGGCTTGTGCGTCACGGCGCCGCCGACCACCTTGCCCTTGCACGAACCGCAGGCGCCGTTCTTGCAGCCGTACGGCAGGCCGACGCCGGCGCGAATCGCCGCGGCCAGCACGGTTTCGTCGGCCTCGCAGGAAAATTGGGTGCCGCTTGGCTGGACAGTGATCTGGAACGTCATACAATCCTCAAATGAACTACAACAATAAATACCCCCTGGGCCGTCCGCGCCTGCTCCTGATCGGCTGCGGCGATGTGGGCATGCGCCTCTTGCCGCTGCTGTGCCCGCGTTTTCGCGTCTTTGCCGTCACACGCGATCCGGAACACGCCCCGCGCCTGCGCGCCGCCGGGGCCGTGCCGATCCTCGCCGACCTGGACCGGCCGGCCAGCCTGGCGCGCCTGCGCGGCCTGGCACGGTACGTGGTGCACCTGGCGCCGCCGCCGGCGGCAGGCGCGCGCGATGTCCGTACGCGCAACGTGACCGCCATTCTACCCGAGGGGGCGCGCCTCGTTTATGTGAGCACGAGCGGCGTCTATGGCGATTGCGGCGGGGCGCTGATCGATGAAACGCGCCCCGTGGCGCCGAAGAATGCGCGCGCCGAACGGCGCGTCGACGCCGAACGCGTATTGCGCGCCTGGGCCAGGCGCAGCGGGAGCAGCGCCGCGATCCTGCGCGTGCCGGGCATTTATGCGCATGACCGCCTGCCGCTCAAGCGCCTGCACGCGGGAACGCCCGCGCTGCGCCCGCAAGACGACGTCTATACGAACCACATCCAGGCCGACGACCTGGCGCGCATCGTCATGCTGGCGCTGTTTCGCGCCCGTCCCGGCCGGATCTATCACGCCACCGACGATACGCGCCTGAAGATGGCCGACTATTTCGACGTGGTGGCCGATGCCTACGGCCTGCCGCGTGCGCCGCGCCTGCCGCGCGCCGCATTGCGCGAAGTGGTCTCGCCGCTCCTGATGTCGTATATGTCGGAGTCGCGCCGGCTCGACAACACGCGCCTGCGGCGCGAACTCGGCGTGCGCCTGCGCTATCCCGACGTCCAGCACGCCCTGGCGCAGTGGGCGCTGGTAGAATGACGGCCCTTTCCGCAAGCATTCCGAGACGAGCCCCATCATGACGACCCTGACCTACGAAGCCTTCCTGGACGAAGTCACCACCCTGCTGACCGAGATGTACGAACTCGACGACGAGACTGCCATCAAGCTGGTCGTCGACGCCCAGGCCGACGATTATTTCGTCGCCCACGACGATCACGAAGCGATGCGTACCGTCGAGCAGGCCAGGAAGGAGGCGATGGCCCTGTACGAAGCCAGGCAGAACAAGGTGCAGACCCAGGAACGCCAGCAACTGCGCGCGCGTCACAAGAAATCCTGAGTTGGTATCCCGAGCCGCGTCGGCTTTTTGTGTTGCCTAATGCACCAGGCGCACTGTTGGGCGTGCACGAAATTGGCGACGGCGGCATGCGCGCACTGCGTCGCTCGGTGGATGCTTGGCGATTGCGCCACAGGCGGAAAGGGCCGGTGTCTGAGGCAGGCAGGGCTGGCTACACGCGGCCTACGACGGCGCGGCCGGCGCACCCGATACCTGCCCCGGCGACCTTTCGATGAAGCGTTCGGCCGCCGGGATCGGTGGCATATCAGGCGACTTTGACGACGCTCGGGCCAACGCACCATGCGGTCTGGGCATCGCGCACCTTGACGACGCTTGGACCGACGCACCATGCGCTCTGGACATCGGCCGCCTTCACGACGCTCGGGCCGACGCACCAGGCGCTCTGGACATCGGCCGCCTTGACGACGCTCGGACCGACGCACCATGCGCTCCGCACATCGGCGGCCTTGACGACGCTCGGGCCGACGCACCATGCCGAGTTCGCCGCTTTGCGCATGACCGGCTCGCAGGCCGTCTGCACGTCGGCGGCTTCCAGGACGCCGTCGGCCCGCAGTGGACGCACATACGACACACCGAATGTGGACTCGTATAACTCGCGCATGCGCTCGCCAGCCTGCTTGTGCTCTTCGGCGCCGTCTTCGCCGACCAGGCCGAGATAAGGGTAGTGGTGCACGAAGTAACCGAAGGCCTGCTGGCAATCGCGGGCGTATTTCATCGTGTCGAGGATGTGGTAGTGCCAGAAGGTGTCGACGTCCACGAGCGGGGCCGTCGGCACATGCGGGAAGGCCTTCATCAGGTACAGGAAGCGGCGGTACTCGGTCTCGATGGCATTCGCACGTTCCAGGGACCAGCCCTCGCCGGACTCCTTGTGCATCAGTTTTGTTTTGATCGGGTTCAAATCCAGGGCGGCGATGAGGGCGAAGTCGTTGTTCGAGATCATGATCTATCCTTTTGTTTTGGCGACTGCATCGTTATTTCGAGTGTGCATACCGGCGATCGATGTAGTGGTGCTGGCAAATGGTTAGTCCTCCTCCGGGTAAGCTTGACTGTCAGTATTGACGCGAAGCACTGAGATGAATTGTCGGCTTCAAGCGCCCGAAAATCGTTGATTTTCCGCAAGTTGAATCGTGTCAATAAATTTTTGTCGCAAATTCGCCTACAGCAGGACGGGCAGTAGGCCTACAAGATTCAAGTCGCTGCGCCTACATGCTGTCGAAGGCGGGATGGGGCGTGGCGGGCGATGCCGGTACATAGGAGACGGACAGCAGGTTGTTCGCCGCAGGGATCGAGATATGGACCGTCGTACCGGCTTGCGGACCGCTGGTGATGATGCACTTGCCGCTCAGGATGCGGACCCTTTCCTCGATGCCGACCAGGCCAAACGAGCCCGGCTTCTGCCCGCCGGCCTTGGTCAGGCCGACACCGTTATCGCTGACGGTCATCGAGATCGATTCGGGGTCGACGGCCAGTTCGACCCGCACCTTGGTGGCGCGGGCGTGGCGCGAGACATTGGTCAGCGATTCCTGGAGGATGCGGAACAGGGTCGTCGCGCAGCGGTCGCTCACATGCAGGTCATGGTTGTGCGACACCAGCTCGCAGCTCAGGCCGGTGCGCCGCTGGAACTCGGCGATCTGCCAGTCGACCGCCGCCGTCAGGCCCAGGTCGAGCACGTTCGGGCGCAGGTCGTTGATGATCTGGCGAACGCTCTTGATCGTCGCGTCGATCTGCTCGAGCATCCAGCGCGTGCGCGCGTTCAGGTGCGGATGGCGCCCGGTGCGCGACGCGAGCAGGTCGACTTCGATACGCAGCGCCAGCAGGTTCTGGCCGAGGTCGTCGTGGATCTCGCGCGCAATGCGCTTGCGTTCGCTCTCCTTGATGTTTTCCGCGTGGGCGGCCAGGCGCCGCAGGTTCTCGTTGGTTTTTTTCAGTTTCGCTTCGCTGGCGCGCAATTCGCCGGTCATTTCCTCGGCCAGGCCAATGGCGTGCCGGCGCGAGCAACTGAGCGTCTGGAACAGTGCATACAGCAGGGCGGTGCCGATTATCCCGGCCAGCATCGCAACCCAGGGCAGGGCGCGGTCGAGCCTGGAATACAGGCTGCGCTTCGTCACGCTAAAATCGATGTCCCAGCCACGTCCGTCCACACCGACCGGCAAGCGCGCGCGGAATTCGACCTGCTCGTCCGCGGCCAGGCCCGGGCGGTTGTCGAAGAACACGTTGCGGCGGTAGCCACCGGCCGCACTGCCGGGTTCCTTGCCCGGAGCCGTGCCGGAGATCACGAGCCGCGTCGCGTTCCTTGGCATATTGTCGAGCACGCCTTGAGCGAGGCTGTCAACGCTGAACCCGATCCCAACCGTACCAAGATAGGCGGCGCGGCGCTGGCCCACCTCCGGCAACGGCATGGGAGCGCCATACACGGGCAAGCGCATCGTCAGGCCGATGACCAGCGATCCTGCATTGACCGGGGCGCCTGACGTCAACACTTCCCCGGTGTCGCGAGAATGCGCCAGGAGCTCCACAGCGCCTATCGCCGTGTGCAAATCGAAGCCGATCCGCTTGATCCAGGTCGTCCCCGGTTCGACGAAGGTCAGCACCGTGTACTCGGTGCGCCGGCCCTCGGGCAGGATCCTCGCGTTGCGCCCGCGTCCGTCGATATTGCGCAGCATGTGCGCTTCGAACCGATCGCGTTCGGCATCCGTGAGGTACTGGGCAAAATTGATCGACTCGACGCCGGGGAAATGGTGCGGCAAGTCGAGGCCCGCGACATAGCGCTGGAAAGTTTCGCGCGTGACCTGCTCGGTCGTCAGGAACAGGCTGGCCGTGCTGCGCAGCAAGTCTGCATAGGTCTTGAAACGCCCATCGAGCGTCGACTGGACGCTGCGCGCCATATGGTCGAAGCGCGTCCGGGCGTCGTTTTCGATCGCCTGGCTGGTGCTGATGTACAGGGCGACGCCGACACTGAGCGACAGCAACGCGCCCATCCACGAACCCATGCCGATTGCATTGAATTTCGTGATCCAGCTGCGTGTGATCCCCATGTCCAATCCCGTAGCATTATGCTCATTGATTTGAATCAGAATCGCGCAAGCTGCGCACGCTGAAACCTGGCAGACTTGCTAGGTGACGCAATGGGAACGGCGTGGTCGAAAAAAATCCCGCCAAGAGAAAACCCGGGCGGGATCGGAGCAGTCGTGCGGGGCAGCTTATTTTGCCCAGCTGTCCTTCAAGGTCGTCACGCGATTGAACACCGGTTTGCCCGGCGTGGAGTCGGCCTGGTCGACCACGAAATAGCCGTGGCGTTCGAACTGGAAGCGCTGCTCGGGCGCCGCCGCCGCCATGCCCGGCTCGAGGTAGGCGGTCACCGTCTCGAGCGCGTTCGGGTTCAGCAGGGCCTTGAAATCCTTGCCGCCGGCGTCCGGCTGGGCATCGAGGAACAGGCGGTCGTACAGGCGCACTTCCGATGCCAGGGCGCAGGCCGCGCTGACCCAGGTGATGTTGCCCTTGACCTTGTAGTTGTCCGCGCCTGGCGTGCCCGATTTCGAATCCGGGAAGTAATTGACGTGCACGGCCGTGACCTTGCCGTCGGCATCTTTGTCGAAGCCGGTACATTCGACGACATAGCCGTATTTCAGGCGCACGCGGCTGCCCGGCTGCCCGCCCACGGGCGGCGTGAAGCGGAAATAGCCCTTGGCCGGCGTTTCCATGAAGTCTTCCTGTTCGATCCACAGCTCGCGCGTGAACGGGAAGGTGCGTACGCCCATTTCCGGGTGGTGCGGGTGGACCGGCGAAGTGCACTCGTGCGCCTCGCCGTCCGGGAAGTTGTCGACGATGAGCTTCAGTGGACGCAGCACGGCGATCGCGCGCGGCGCCTTCGGATCGAGGTCGTCGCGCAGCGCGCCTTCCAGGGTGCTCATGTCGATCCAGCCGTCGGACTTCGACACGCCGATGCGCTCGCAGAACAGCTGGATCGACTCCGGCGTGTAGCCGCGGCGGCGCAGGCCGACGATGGTCGGCATGCGCGGATCGTCCCAACCCGCGACGATGCCTTCGTCGACCAGCTGGCGCAGCTTGCGCTTGGACATGACCACATAGGTCAGATTCAGGCGCGACATTTCGTACTGGCGCGGCACCGGCGGCGTGAAGAAGCCGCCTTCGGTCACGGTGGCGATCAGCCAGTCATAGAACGGGCGGTGGTCCTGGAACTCGAGGGTGCAGATCGAATGGGTGATCGATTCGAGCGCGTCCGAGAGCGGGTGGGTGTAGTCGTACATCGGGTAGATGCACCAGTCGTCGCCCGTGCGGTGGTGGTGCGCATGACGGATGCGGTACAGGGCCGGGTCGCGGTTGGTCATGTTCGGGGACGACATCGCGTCCTCGTTCATCTTTGCGCGCAGGATGTGTTCGCCGTCCTTGTATTTGCCGGCCTTCATGTCGCGAAACAGCTGCAGGGATTCTTCGGCCGGGCGATTGCGAAACGGCGAATTGGTGCCCGGCGTGCCGAAGTTGCCGCGGTTACGCGCCATGTCGTCGGCGCTCTGGCTGTCGACGTAGGCATGGCCTTTCTGGATCAGGTATTCGGCAATCTCGTAGAGCTTGCCGAAATAATCGCTGGCGTAGTGGAGGAATTCCTCGCCGCCTTGCTCCCACGAAAAACCAAGCCACCTGACGCTATCCATGATCGTGTCGACGTATTCCTGGTCTTCCTTCTCCGGATTGGTGTCGTCGAAGCGCAGGTGGCAGCGGCCGGCGTAATCGCGCGCCAGGCCGAAATTGAGGCAGATCGATTTGGCGTGGCCGATGTGCAGGTAACCGTTCGGCTCCGGCGGAAAGCGGGTAATGACCGAAGGCATGCCTTCGCGGGTATGGGTGCCGGCCGCCAGGTCATGGTCGATGATGGCGCGAAGAAAATTCGACGGCGGCACGCTGGCCGCCGCCTTGTTCTTGTCGTTACTCATGAATGGTGTGTTGAATAGGTAAAGTTGCTCGCATTTTACCGTAGACAGGTCATGCCAGGGTCGGGCTATGTGGCCGAGCGCACGGTTCGCCTGCCTGGCGGGGATCATACTGGCCACCGATATCAGGTGCTTTCCGGCGCCTGCCCGGTGCACCGGGCCTGCGGCCTTCCTGTCACGTTGGCGTTTTCTATAGGATAATCCCGTTTTGCCGGTGAATCGGCAGCAGCCGGAGAGTTCCAAAATGGAAAATTTATACGCGATCCTTGGCGTCGCGCCGAATGCCGGCGACGAAGAGATCAAGAAGGTCTACCGCTCGCTGGCGATGCGCTATCACCCCGACCGCAACGATGCGCCGGGCGCGGAGGCGCGCTTCAAGGCCGTCACCAAGGCCTACGAAATCCTGTCGGACCCGGCCCGGCGCGACGAATACAACCAGAGCGTGAACCACCGCATCGTGCTCGACGCCGAAGCCGAAGCCTTCGAGTTGTGGCGCTCGCTGTTCGCGCTCAACGGCGTCACGCTCCAGGTCTGAAGCGCACGACAGCGCGGCCGCACCCATTGCATTTACAGGACAGAACATGAAAAGAGTACATCCCGAATTCGCCTACCAGTCGCGCGAACTGGAGGGCCAGATCGATGGCACGCTGGGCGACCCGCCGAACAAAAAAAATTACCAGATGATGGTCGACGCCCTGGTGTCGGAATATGCCGGCGGTTCGGGCATCGACGACGTCAACCTGATGGCATTCGCCCTCGTTGACAAGATCAGGTTCCTCGACCCGAAGGGCCTGCTGCGCGAAGCGGCCGACTACGAGGGCGACGGTGCCGACAAGGTGTTCGCCATGGCCGAGTGCACGGGCGAGCAAGGCGCGGCGATGTACGCCTCGATGACGGAAAACCACCCGGAGCTGGCGCGCCAGGCGATCATCACCGCTTTCCTCTTCAAGCACCAGCAGCGCTGGGAAGACGACGACCAGTCGCTCGAGCAGCTGGCCAAGGGCGACGACGGCGACGACACCGGCGACGACGACGAAGGCATGGTCTCGGAAGACTTCACCGGGATCTTCGATGGCGAAGGAGAACGCGAATGAGCGACGATGCACGCAAGGGCGCAAGCACGAGCGCCAACCTGCCGGCACTGACCCGCCAGGTCAGCGAACTGGTGCTGGCCGGCTCGCTGGGACACGCCGAAGAAGCGTTCTCGCAGGCGGCCGACGAACACGGCGACTATGCCGTGACCGAAGTGCTGGCGACGCTGCCGCCGCAAGTGACGGCCCTGCACCTGGCCGGCTTCGACGGCGGCAAGACCTCGCTGGCGACCTTGCTGGTGCCGCCCAAGGCCTGGGCCGACAGCCTGGCCTACATGGCGGCGACCTGGCCCGACAACATGATCGAGGACGACCCGGAGCGCATCGCCGAGGGCCTGTTCAACCACGTGCACGGCGTCGTCTACGCGACCGAAGACGAAGACCGCCGCCACGAGCTGCTGATGGAGGCCTCGGCCACCGACCACGGCGCGACCGTGTTCGCCATCCTCTGGTCGCTGGCGCCGAAGGAAATCCTGGAAGTGGCCGGCGAGATCATCGCCAAGGGCCGCTACGTAACGGGCCAGACCTCGTCCGACAGCGATATCGTGCCGATGGCGATCGACCTGGCCAAAGCCAGCGAGGACGGCTGGGAGCGCTCGCTGATCGAACTCTTCCCCGAGTTCCGCCATAGTGCCGAGATGGCCGACGCCGAATTCCCGGACGACCCGGACGAAGACCCGGATTTCCAGCAGCGCAGCACGCGCGACCTGCTGTACCGCCTGCGCAAGCAGGTGCCGTCGGTGCGCACCATGCCGCGCCGCAGCACCCGCAAGAGCATCGGTTCGGACATCTTTTCGTGAGCGGATCGCCATCGATGCTGCCCGCCATCGTCATTGAAAAGCTGCCGCGCCTGGTGCGCGCGATCCGGCTGCTGCCGACCCATGCCGACGCCGAAGAGGCGATCGGCCTGGCCGACGAGCTCGCGTCGATCACCGCGATGGTGGCCGAGAAGTTCACCAACGACCGCACCGCCGAAGGCATCCAGCGCGCCTTGCTGCTGACGGTGGGCGGCATGTCGCTCGGCCTCGAACAGCTGGTCGGCAACGGCGGCGAGGAGGAGAGCGACATCGCGGCGCTCGACATCCTGGTCGCCGACGGCGCCGAATACGTGTTCCAGGCCGGTTTTCGCATGATCCGCGAACTGTCGGCGCTGCCCGAGGACAGCCTGGTCGGCGAATACGACAACGACCCGGTGTATGCGAGCCGGCGCCTGAAGGAACTCTTCGTCGACATCTGCACCGCCGATCCGGGCGAGACCTGGACCGGCTACGACCGCTATCTCGGCCAGGTGCGCCAGCGCGAGGGCGTGCAAGCGATCGTGCAGGCCGCCCGCTGGCTGCGCAAGCACCACTACGAAGGCCCGATCGCCGACCCCGACCTGAACGCCGAAGGCGTGATCGCGCTGGCCGTCATCTTCGCCGTCGAGGGCGGCACCGTCGTCGCGCGCGCCGGCCAGAAGGATTTCGAGCGTTTCGTGAAATCGGTGCGCAAGAACGATCCCGACTACGAGACCGGCTGGGCCGCCTTCCTCGAAAAAATCCCCGCCCCGCACCGCGCCGTCATCGCCGAGCGCGTGGCCTCGTACCGCGATCACTGTACCGTCCTGCAGAGCATCCGGACCAAGGCGCCGATGACCCAGCTGATCGCCGAGCTGGAGAACTATGCGGGGTCGGAGCTCGATACCGAGTATCCCTGAGTTCGACGCTTGCCGGCGCCGCAGGCGGGCGCCGATGGCCGTTGCGATTCTTCGGTATCATGTGCGGTCGAGTTCCAGGATTGCCCATGTCTTCTTCCGCCATCGCCGCCGGCAGTGCCGATTTCAAGCGCATCAACCGCGCCATGGCCTTCGGCGGCTTTTCCACCTTCGCCTTGCTCTACAGCGTGCAGCCCCTGATGCCGCTGCTCGCGCGCGACTTTTCCCTGACCCCCGCCCAGAGCAGCCTGGCCCTGTCGATCTCCACCGCCACGCTGGCGGTCTCGCTGCTGATCTCGAGCGTGTTGTCCGAGCGCTTCGGGCGCAAGCCCATGATGGCCGCCTCCATGCTCAGCGGCGGCCTGCTCACGCTGCTGGCCGCCTTCACCAGCGACTATACCCAGCTGCTGATCCTGCGCGCGCTGCTCGGCTTCATGCTGGGCGGGATGCCGGCCATCGCGATGGCTTACCTGAGCGAGGAAATCGAGGGCGGCTCGCTCGGCCTGTCGATGGGCATGTACATCAGCGGCAGCGCCTTCGGCGGCATGTTCGGGCGCGTGCTGGCCTCGGTGATCAGCGATTTCTGGTCCTGGCGCGCCGCGCTCGGCGTGATGGGCGCGGCCGGCCTGTATGCAGCCTGGGAATTCTGGCGCAGCCTGCCGGGCTCGAAGCGCTTCCGGCCCGGGCAGGGCGGCTTCGCAGGCCTGGTCCAGGGCGTGCGCAACCACGGCCGCGACGCCGGCCTGCCCTGGCTGTTCGCCTTGTCCTTCCTGCTGATGGGCTCCTTCGTCAGCCTGTATAACTACATCGGCTACCGCCTGCTCGGGCCCGAATTCGGCCTGCGCCAGAGCGCGGTCGGCGCCTTGTCGGTGCTCTACCTGCTGGGTATCTTCAGTTCGGTCTGGGCCGGGCGCCTGGCCGACCGCCTGGGCCGGCGCAACGTGCTGTGGCTGGTGATGTCGGTCATGTTCGCGGGCCTCCTGCTGACGCTGTTCGGCAACCTGTCCGCGGTCGTCGTCGGCGTCGGCCTCTACACCTTCGGCTTCTTCGCCACGCACTCGGTCGCCAGCAGCTGGGTCGGCCGCCGCGCCCGCGCCCCGCAGGCACTGGCCTCGGCCCTCTATCTCTTCTTCTACTACCTCGGCTCGAGCGTGATCGGCTGGGTCTGCGGCTACACCTGGGAGTACGCCGGCTGGCCCGGCGTCGTCGGCCTGCTCGGCGCCGTGCTGGTGGCCGCCATGCTGATCGCATTGCGCCTGCGCGGCCTGGCGCCGCTCGAGACTTCCGCTGCGACGCCATCCGGCTGAACCAGCAGGCGTCGTGCGGCTGGCAGTGCGCACTGGACCGGCCCAGGCATGTTTGAAGGCGGGACAGTACCTATTGGCATCGGTCAGTGCGTACGGCGCGCACGCATTCTTGATCCAGCGCTAAAATAAGCTGCTCTCTTTATGTTGAGGAGGTCATCATGCTGCAAGCCAGTGAAATTCAGCAACGTTACAATCACCTGCAGCAGACCATCGGCGAAGCCGAACAGGCCTGCAAGGCGTCGCAGGATACGCCGCCGGAAATGCGCGCATGTATCGAGCGTATTTCGCGCGAGGTGAGGCAGGCGCAGGACGTGATGCAGTCGAACGATGAGGCACGCATCGTTCAGTGCGTCGACAGCCTGGAAGACATGGGCGACGAAGCCAAGCGCATCAGCCGGTCGTCGTCGCACATGCCGGCGCATGTGGAGGCGGTCGTCACCCGCGTGCATGCCGAGCTGTCGGACTTCAAGCACAAGCTGCACTAGGCAGGTACCACCCGCGCACCCGGCCGGGGCACGCGGCCGGGCGCGCGCATGACCCGCGATCACGCGCGCCGGCAAGGACTCATTTCCTGCTGGGGCAGGTTCTTACACCACTCCGCGCGCGCGCAGCGCCGCAATCTCGTCGCCACTCCTGCTTAAAACCTCGCGCAGCACGTCGTCGGTATGCTGGCCGAGCAGCGGCGGCGCCTTGTCGCTCGTCGCCGGTGTCGACGACAGCTTCATCGGACTGCGCACCAGCGTGACCTTGCCGGCCGCCGGATGCGCCAGTTCGACCGCCATGCCGCGCGCCCGCACCTGTTCGTTGGCGAAGACTTCGCCGACGTCGTTGATCGGTCCACAAGGCACGCCGACCGCTTCCAGCTGCGCGATCCATTCGTCGCGCCGGCGCGTGGCGACCATCCCGGCCAGCAGCGGCACCAGCACGTCGCGGTTGGCCACGCGCTGCGGGTTGGTCGCGAAACGCGGATCGGCCGCCAGTTCCGGCCGTCCGCCGGCTTCGACGAACTTCCGGTACTGGCCGTCGTTACCGGCTGCCACGATGATGTGGCCATCGAGGCAGGCGAAGGTCTGGTAGGGCACGATGTTGGCGTGCGCGTTGCCCCAGCGTGCAGGCGCCTTGCCGCTGTTGAGGTAATTGCTGCCGACGTTGGCCAGCATCGCCACCTGCGTGTCCAGCAGCGCCATGTCGATGTACTGGCCAACGCCGGTGCGGTCGCGGTGGGTCAGCGCGGCCAGCACCGCAACGGTGGCGTACATGCCGGTCATCAGGTCGGTCAGCGCGACGCCGGCCTTTTGCGGGCCGCCGCCGGGCAGCTCGTCGCGCTCGCCCGTGACCGACATCAGGCCGCCCATGCCCTGGATCAGGAAGTCGTAGCCGGCGCGGTGCGCGTACGGGCCGTCCTGGCCGAAACCGGTGATCGAGCAGTAGACGAGGTCCGGCTTGACGGCTTTCAGCGACGCGTAGTCCAGCCCATAGCGCTCGAGCTGCCCGACCTTGTAGTTTTCGATCACCACGTCCGCATGCAGCGCCAGTTCGCGCACCAGTGCCTGGCCCTCGGCGCTGGCGATATCGACCGTCACCGAGCGCTTGCCGCGGTTGGCCGACAGGTAGTAGGCCGCTTCGCTCGTGTCGCGGCCCTGGGCGTCCTTCGCGTACGGCGGCCCCCAGGCGCGCGTGTCGTCGCCGCTGCCGGGGCGCTCGATCTTGATCACGTCGGCACCGAGGTCGGCCAGGTTTTGCGAACACCACGGGCCGGCCAGCACGCGCGACAGATCGAGCACGCGGATATGGCCCAGCGCCTTGGGCGCGCCGTTGACGTTAGCGGTAGCTGTCATGATTTCGTTTGCCAGGTTGTCGAGCCGCGATTATAGCTGGCCGCGTTCGGCGGTCCGCGCCGGGGCCGGCCCGGCGGCGCGGGCCGGCTCAGTCCGAGGTGCGGTGACCCGGTTCGCGCAGGCCCGCGTCGTTGAGCTGCTCGGCGAACAGGTCGCGTTCGCGGTCGACGATGTCGTCCACGGTGCGCTCGTCCAGTCCCATCGATTCCAGCACAAATGCCGACAGCTGCAGGCTCGCTTCCAGGGTCTCGGGCACGACCACCGTCGCGCCGGCGCGCTTGAGCGTGCGCGCGTGGCGCTCGTCGCGCGAGCGCACGAACAGCGGCACCTCGGCGAATTCGCGGCGGATGCCCTTGACCGCCTGCAGCGAGGAGGCGGGATTGTCCATGGTGAGCACGATGGCGGGCGCCGCCTCCGCCTGCACCAGGCGCAGCAGTTCCGGACGCGCGGCATTGCCGAAGAAGACGGGGATGCCCTGCGCATGCAGGCGCGAGACCACGGCGGCGTCGTTCTCGAAGGCGATGAAGGGAATGTCCTGCGCCTTGAGCAGCTTGGCCAGCTGCTGGCCGACGCGCCCGAAGCCGGCGATGATGATCTGGCCGCGCGCGGCGGCCAGCTTGTTCTCGTCGTGCCGGACCGAACGCTCGCGCGCGGCGCGCTCGCCCCGTTCGCCGATCGCGCGCCCGAGGCGCGCCAGCATCGGCGTGATGAACATCGACAGGCCGACCGCGAGCATCACGCGCGCGGCCAGGCCCGGATCGAGCAGCTTGGCCGTGACCGCGTAGCCGAGCACGATGAAGGCGAATTCGCCGCCCTGGGCCAGCAGCAGCCCGCCTTCGACGGCGCGGCCCCAGGGTAGGCGCCCGGCGCGAAACAGCAGCGTCACCACGAGCGTCTTGATCGCCACCAGGCCGAGCACGGCCGCCGCCAGCCAGAGCGGCGCCTCGGCGACCTGGCGCGTGTCCATGCCCATCCCGACAGTCATGAAGAACAGGCCCATGAGCAGGCCCTTGAAGGGCTCGACCATCAGTTCGACCTCGTGCCGGAATTCGGTTTCCGCCAGCAGCAGGCCGGCGATCAGCGCGCCCAGCGCCATCGACAGGCCGGCGGCGGCCGACAGGCCGGCGATGCCGAAGGTGCTGAGCAGGATCAGCGCCATGAAGACGTCCGGCTGGCGGTGGCGCGCGAAGGCCTTGAACAGCGGATGGATCACGCGCCCGCCGATCAGGTAGATGAGCGCGATGGCGCCGCCGGCTTTCGCCAGCGTGACGAGGGCCATGGTGGCGGCGCCGTCGCCGCCGCCGCGCGCCAGCACGCCGATGACGACCAGGATCGGCACCACGGCCAGGTCCTGCAGCATCAGCACGGCGAATGCCGCCTGGCCGAGCCGGCTGCCGGTGCTGTCCTGTTCGCTCATCAGCTGCATCACGACCGCGGTCGAGGACAGCGAGAGCACCAGCCCGAGGATGGCGGCGGTGGCGAAGGGTTGGCCGAGCAGGGCAAGGGCGCCGCCGATCAGCGCCGCGCAGGCCAGCACCTGCGCCGTGCCGGCGCCGAAGACCCAGGCGCGCATCGACCACAGGCGCGCCGCCGACAGTTCGAGTCCGATCATGAACATCAGGAACAGCACGCCGATTTCGGCCAGCATCGACATGCCCTGGCCGGTGGGGAAGGTGAGCCAGGCCAGCCACGGGAATTGGGCCGCGAGCAGTCCCAGCCCGAAGGGGCCGACCAGGGCGCCCATGGCCAGGAAGCCGAGCACCTGGTTGATGCGCAGGCGCTGCAGCGTGGGGATGAGGATGCCGGCGAGGATCAGGAATAGAATGATTTCCCGGAAAAACGGGAAAGCGTGTTGCTCTTGCACGGGACGCGCCTTTGGAGTTGTGGGAGGGGCGTTGGCATTCTATAACGCCGGGCGGTCGGACCCGGAGCCGGACCATGCGGGACGATGCGTGCCGCTGGAGCGCCCTGGGCGACGGGAGGGAAGCGGTTCGATACGGATCGCCCCGGGCGGCAGAGAATGGGCAGACAGATCATAGGCGTTCAACATCACCCTGCGCCCGCCCGCGCGTGCCGCTGCAACCGCTGCTGGCCAGGCGCAGCGCATGAGGGCGGCAGCGTCGGCGCAGCGCTAAGGTTCAGAACCCGTGCACCGCCTCGGCCGGCGTTTGTTCCTGCTGGCGATGGCCGCTGGCGACCGGTACCCGGGTCTCGGCCGTCCTGACCAGTTCTTCGTACTCGGGGTCGATGACCGTGCGCAGTTCGATATAGCGGTCGAGCGCGTTTTCCAGCGTCGGCAGCAGGATGCCGCGTTCGCTGTGCAGCACGCTGTAGACCGGGCGCGCCGCGGCCATGCCGAGCGTGCCGGACGACTGGGCCACCAGGGTCGAGGCATCGATGCCGGCCTTGCCGGCCGCCAGTTGCGCCAGGGCGAACCAGGTGACCGAGCCGCCGTTGTTGAGGTGCCAGACGCCGCATTCGCGGTCGATGGCGAGGTCCAGGCAGGTGTGCACCAGGTCCGGCACATAGGTCGGCGACACGGTCATGTCGTCGGCCGCGACGAAGGTCTCGCCGCGTTCCAGTGCGTTCAGCGCCAGGGTCACGAAATTGTGCTTGTCCCAGGGGCCGAAGAAGGCGCTGGTGCGCACCACCAGGGCGCCCGGGTGCCGGGCCAGCACGGCCGCCTCCGACTCGGCCTTGCTGCGGCCGTAGACGTTCAGCGGCGTGAGCGCGTCGCTTTCGACGTAGGGGCGCTCCTTGCGGCCGTCGAACACCAGGTCGCTCGAGAAGGTGGTCAGGTGCACGCCGTGGCGCGCGCAGGCCTCGGCCAGGATAGCCGGGCCGGCGGTGTTTTCGCGCATGCAGCGCTCGACCTCGTTCTCGGCGTCGTCGACGCGCACATAGCCGCTGGTGTTGATCAGGGCCCAGGGTTGGTAGTGGCGCAGGGCGCGCTCGACCGAAGCCGGGTTGGCAATGTCCATGTCGTGGCGCGACAGCAGCTTGTAGGCCAGGTTGCGCTTCTGGCAGACGCGGGCGAAGGCGCGGCCCAGGGTGCCGGTGGCGCCCGTGATCAGGATGGGGGCGGCGCTGGACCCGGCAGCGGCGCCCAGCAGGCGATGGCCGTCGGCCACGATCGAGGTCAGGGCGGCCGGGGTCGCGACCGGCGTGCACAGGAAGCGGCCCGGACGGCGCCACCAGCCCTGGCCGCGCAGGACCGGGTGCGACAGCGGCTGGCCGGAGGAAAGTTCGCGCATCATCGCGGCCAGCGCGGTCGGGCGCGGCGTCGGGGACCGCACGTCGAACGGGCCCGGTTCGTAGTAGCCGGCGTTGCGTGTGACCAGGCTGTTCCAGTCGAAGGAGCCGAGCAGCGACCAGACGGTGACGGCGCGCAGGTCGACGCCGTTGGCGCGCGCCGTGTGCGCCGCCTGCCAGATTTCCAGCAGCCAGCGCAACTGGTCTTCGCGGTTGGCGTCGATATGGGCTTCGGTGATCGCCAGCGGCAGCCGGTAGCGCTCCCAGATCTCGGTGAGCAGCGGACCGATGCCGGCGGTCGGCGTGGCCAGCGCGCGCGAAGCCTCGATGTCGGCGCAGGCGATGCCGTCGGCCACGCCGCGGTGGTGCTGCGGATAGCGCTCCGGACGGTGGTCGAGCCAGCGTTCGCTGGTGACGTAATAATTCACGCCGATGATGTCTGGCGGGCACGTATTGTCGCGGAACCAGAGCAGGTCGGCCTCGGTGGCGCCGGAGCGGATCAGGTAGTTCCAGAGCGGGTGCTCGTGCTGGACCATCCCGCACAGCAAGTCCCAGGCCAGCCAGCGCCGTTCGTTGTAGAACTCGGCGACGTTGGCCATTTCCAGCGTGCTGTAGGTTTTGCCGAGGTCATCCGTTTGTACCAGCTTCGCGTCCGGGTTCACCGCGCGGATGGCGCGCATCGACAGCACCACGGCGCGGCACTGGATCAGGAGCGCCTGGATGAAGCTCGCGTCGTCGCGCGCATGCGGGTACCAGACGCCGTACAGGCCGGCGAAACGGGCGGTGGTGCAGGGCTCGTTGACGGGCGTGTAGTAGGTCAGCCAGGGATAGCGCGCCGCCACGGCGCCCGCATACTCGGCCAGGCGTTCCGGGAAGGCGGGGTCGAGCAGGCTGGTGTCGCGCGGGCCGCTGCCATGGTGGACCAGGCCGGCGATCGGGGTGACGCCCGCGTCGCGCAGGGCGGGGAGGCGCTCGTCGGGCCAGGTCCAGTCGGCCTTGTCGATGCCGTCCGGGGCCGTGCGCTCCCACAGGATCGGGTAGCGGATGGCACGGATGCCGAGAGCGGCGAAGCGCCCGATGTCGCAGTTGCGGACAGCATGGCCGTTGCGGTCGAGCTGGCTGAAATAATCGTCTTGCACACGGTTGACGGTACATTCGAGGCCGCCCCAGAGTTCGAGCGGGCGGGGTTGGCTGTTCGGGCTCGTATTATTCATCGTTTCACCACTTATTAGAATTTTAACAACAAAATACTTTTAGACGGTCGCCGAAAAGATAAAGTTCGGAACAATCGACCGTTCGGATCTGGCTGCGCGTTGTAAAGGCGGAATGTGCCGACACCGCCATGGTGGGCCGGCCCGCTTCCCCTCGTCGCGGTCCAGCGTCGACTTCCGGTTGACATTGCGCCGTCAACCTGCAACCATGCCATCCATGAAATTTCTCAACCCACACTCCTCGATGTGCACCTGGTGGCGCCGCTGACGACGCGCGGCCCAGACGAGAAGATGTGACTCACATGAACGCCGCCTCGATTCAGGTGGCGTTTTTTTTTGGCGCGGCGGGATCGGGGCACAGACTAGGAAATGCAATGAGTTCCCCTGCGACGACCACTCCCGCACCCGTCATCCTGACCGGCGACCGTCCGACCGGTCCGCTGCACCTCGGCCATTTCGTGGGCAGCCTGCGCAATCGCGTTGCCTATCAGGACGAATACCGCCAGTTCATCATGCTCGCTGACGCCCAGGCGCTCACCGACAACATGGATGACACCGGAAAGGTACACCGGAACGTTGTCGAAGTGGCGCTCGATTACCTCGCCGTCGGCATCGATCCGGCACGCTCGACGATCTTCATCCAGTCCCAGGTTCCAGAGCTTGCGGAGTTGACATTCTATTATCTTAATCTTGTCACTGTCGCCCGTTTGGAACGCAACCCGACGGTCAAGGCCGAAATCGCGCTGCGCAACTTCGAACGCGACATCCCGGCCGGCTTCCTGACTTACCCGGTGAGCCAGGCCTCGGACATCAGCGCCTTCAAGGCGACCCTGGTGCCGGTGGGCGACGACCAGATCCCGATGATCGAGCAGTGCAACGAGATCGTGCGGCGCTTCAACCGCCTGGTCAACCAGGATATCCTGGTCGAATGCAAGGCCCTGGTGCCGGAGATCGGCCGCCTGCCCGGCATCGACGGCAAGGCCAAGATGAGCAAGTCGCTCGGCAACACGATCAATCTCGGCGACAGCGCCGACCAGATCCGCGCCGCCGTCAAGCAGGTCTATACCGACCCGCTGCACCTGAAAGTGTCCGACCCCGGCCACGTCGAGGGCAACGTCGCCTTCCTCTACCTGGACGCCTTCGACAACGACAAGGCGGCGCTGGAAGAGATGAAGGCGCACTACACGCGCGGCGGCCTGGGCGACAGCATCGTCAAGAAGCGTCTCGACGCGGTGCTGCAGGAGATGCTGGCGCCGATCCGCGCCCGCCGCGAAGCGTTCGCGCAGGACAAGGGCCAGGTCATGCACATGCTCAAGGAAGGCACGATGAAGGCACGCGAAGTGGCGGCCGGGACGGTCGACGAAGTGCGCCGCGCACTGGGGCTGGCTTACTTCTAGTCGGTCGCGAGGACCGCCCGCGCTGAGCCCCGGCCCGGCACGGCCGGCGCCGCCACGACCGGCGTCTGGCCCAGGGCACGTTCGAACAGCGTTTCGAGCGGCTCCGGCTGGTGCAGGTGGTAGCCCTGGGCGAAGTCGATGCCCAGTTCGCGCACCCGTTCCAGGACCGCCGCCCGGTCCACGAATTCGGCCACCGTTTTCACCCCCACCACGCGCGCGACCTCGACGAAGCACGAAACGGCCGCCTGGTCGAGCGGATCGTCGATCAGGTTCTTGATGAACTGGCCGTCGATCTTCAGGATATCGACATCGAGGTTCTTCAGGTAGCCGAACGAGGATGCGCCGGCGCCGAAATCGTCGAGCGCGATGCGCACGCCCAAGGCACGCACCTGCGTGATGAAGGCATTGGCGTCGGCAATGTTGGTCACCGCCGCCGTTTCGGTGATTTCGAGGCAAATGCAGCGGCACAGCAGCGGCCCGGCCTTCGTCAGGGCATCCATGGCATGCTGGTGGAAGGCCCGGTCGCCGATCGACTGGCCCGACAGGTTGATGCAAAGCGTGTCCAGACCGTCCAGGGCCGGGAGCGACAGCAGGTAGCGCAGCGCACGGTCCAGTACGAAGCGGTCGATGCGCGAAGCGAGATGGAAGCGCTCGGCCGCGGGCAGGAAGGCCGCCGGCTGGATCAGGGCGCCGTCGGCATCGCGCATCCGGATCAGGATTTCCGCATGCAGGCCCTGGGCGCCGGTGGCCAGCGCCTCGATACGTTGGGCATACAGGATGAAACGGTCTTCGTCGAACGCCTGTTCCAGCCTGGCGGCCCATTGCATTTCGCCATGCCGGGCGCGCATCGCCTGGTCGGTATCGAACCAGACATGCACGCGGTTCCTGCCTGCTTCCTTGGCCGCATAGCAGGAGGTGTCGGCCGCCTGCATCAGCGCCGCGATCGTGTTCCAGCGCTGGTCGGCCGGCACCAGCCCGATGCTGGTGCCAATCCGCAAGCGCCGATTGTCGTGGACGAAGCGGAAATCGTCCATGCGCTGGCAAATTTGCTGGGCAACGCGTTGCGCCTGGTCGATCGAGCAATATTCAAGGATGACGGCGAATTCGTCGCCGCCGAGGCGGGCCAGGGTATCGCGCGCACGCACGGTATCTTTCAGCAGCTTGCTGACCTGTTGCAGCAACTGGTCCCCTGCGCTATGCCCGCAGGCGTCGTTGACGAGCTTGAACTGGTCGAGGTCGATGAACAGCAGGGCATGCATGCTGCGCTCCTCATGCGCCTTATCGAGCACGTTGCGCAGGCGCGCCTCGAATTCGGTGCGGTTGACGAGACCGGTGAGCGCATCGTGCTTGGCGCGGTAGCTCATTTCGCCACTCAGGCGCCGCTGCTCCGTCACATCGTGGAATACCAACACCACGCCGATCACGAGGCCGTTGCTGCTGCGGATCGGCGCCGCCGAATCCTCGATGCCATACTCGTTGCCATCGCGTGAAATGAGCACCGTATGGCTGGCCAGCCCGACGATCTTGCCTTGCTCGATGCAGGTGTATACAGGATTCTCGGTCGGTGCGCGGGTAGCTTCATTTACGATATGAAATACCTGGCCGACCGGGCGGCCGCGCGCATCGTCGTTGCGCCAGCCGGTCATGCGCTCGGCGACCGGATTGAGCCAGGTAACCATGGCATCGGCGTCGGTGGTGATGACCGCGTCGCCGATCGATTGCAGCGTGACCCGCAGCAGTTCGTGCTGTTCCGCGATTTCATCGGTCAGTGCACGCTGGCGCGTGATGTCCTGCAAGGCCCCGAACAGGCGTACCGGCTTGCCTGCTTCGAGTTCGGCTTCGCCAACGGCGCGTACCCAGATGCGCTTGCCGTCGGCACGGATGAAGGGCAGTTCGAGGTCCCAGGACTTGCCCGTCTCCAGCGCAATGGCGAGGGCTTGTTCGATCAGGGGCCGGCCTTCCGGGGCATAGAACTGAAGGGCCTGGGAAAGCTTTGGAACGAAATCGGGCGCCACGCCATGGATGCGACAAGTTTCCTTGGACCATTCAATTTTCTGGGTGGCAAGGTCGAACCGCCAGCCGCCGACGCCGGCGACCTCGCCGGTGCGGTTGAGCAGCAGCTCGCTCGATCCGAGACGCTCCAGGGTGTCGTCGAGTTCCTCGAGCATCGCATGCGCGGCGCTGGCCATGTCGCGTTCATCGAGCAGTGCGCGGCGCCCCTCGAGCAGCTTGACCGCCGCATTGGCCAGGTGGCGCAGTACCTCGCGCTGGCGCGCATCGAGCCGGCGCGGACGGCGGTCGATGACGCAGATGCTGCCGACGCTGGCGCCGTCGGCCATGGTCAAGGGCACGCCGGCATAGAACCGGATGCCAGGTGCGCCGCGCACCAGCGGATTGTCATGAAAACGGGAATCGTCGGACGCATCCTCGATCTCCAGCAAGTCGTCGCCGAGGATGGTGTGCGCGCAGAATGCCGAGCTGCGATCGGTTTCGGCCACATCGGGCAGTCCGATATTCGCCTTGAACCACTGGCGGTCGGCTGCAACCAGGCTGATCAAGGCAATGGGCACTTCGCAGACCAGGGAGGCGATCTGAGCCAGGCTGTCGAATTCCGCCTCGGCAGCGGTGTCGAGTACCTGCAACTCATTCAGGCAGCGCAAGCGCTGCGACTCGGTGCGGGCAGTGTGGCGAAGGGGCATGGATACTTTCATCGAAACGATACTCGGAACCTGTCTCTTCGAGCAGCATCGACCGCGATCGCGCCGGGGCGGCGGCAATGCTGCCCGCTTGTTCAGTCAGGCACGCCAATAGGTGCTGCTCAATGGCAACTTAACGAGTATATATGCCAAGGACGCACGCCGTGGCCGCAAAGAGGAAAGTGGAGGGGGAAATGCAGCTTCAGGACAACAATTTTGACCAGCAGGATGGATTGGCCGTGAAGGACGGCCCGGTGCGCAGTGCGCGCTGCGTACGACGCGGGTTGCCATGCATGCAACGCCCCCGCGACCGGGCGCCAGGTCCCGGCTACGCGAGCCCGGAACGGCCGATCGGGCCGCCCGGGCAATGCCTGTATCAGTCCTTCAGGTCAGCCGGCACTTTGCCGCCGTTGGCGGCCAGCTTGTTCATCACCTGCCTGTGCAGCCAGATGTTCATCGAGGCCGAATCGCTGGTGTCGCCCGTGTAGTTGAGCTCGGCAGCCAGTTCCTTGCGCGACTGCAGGCTGCTGTCGAGGTCGAGCAACTTCAGCAGGTCGACGATCGAGGTGCGCCAGTTCAACTGCTGGCCCGAGGCTTGCAGTTTGCTGTTGAGGATGGCTTCGACGTCGACCTGGTCCATCGCTGCCGGCGCGGGAGCCGCCGTCGGCGCGGCTGGAGCCGGCGCTGCGGGAGCGGTCGGACGCGGTGCGGTTTGGGCCTGTGCCTGTGCCTGCGCCTGCTTGGCGGCGTTCGAGTTCGGGAAGATTTTGTTGAAGATATTGCTCAGAATGCCCATGGGATGCTCCTTGGTTGTTGGTGGATGATGCTGGAATTAACGACGCTGGATGTTCGACGCCATGTGGGCAAGGGCGATGGCAAGTGCCGCGCCGCCGAGTCCCTTGACGACGTTCGGATGCTGGGCGTAGAAGTCCCCCATCCGGTCGACCACGCCCGGGTTTTCTTGTTCCGCCTTCTGGGCGATTTCCTGCACTTGCTCAGGCGAGACTTGCGAAGCCTGTTCCGGCGTGATCTGCGGCTGCTGTCCAGTGCCGCCGCCATTGAGCAGGCCGCCGAGCAGTCCGCCCAGCCCGCCCAGTCCGCCGGCCATACCGCCCAGTCCGCCCGAATTGCCGCGCCCGGCGAGCATGCCGATCAGGGAAGGACCGGCGGCGGCGATCAGCTGGTTGAGCATGCCGGCGCGCTCGTTTGGATTACTTTGGCCGAACATCTGCCCGACCATCTGCGGGAAGGGCGGCGTCTGGTCCGAGCGCAAGGCCTGGGTCACGCCCTGCGCAACGGCTTCGCGCGGCGCTTCCTGCGCGACACGGTCGAAGTCCTGCTCGGCACGGGTGTTGTTGGCGCCCTGGGCGCCACCCATGTATTGCTGCAACAGATTTCCTAAATCAAAAGCCATGATGTTCTCCTGCATAAATGACAAGGTGAGCGACGAGGGTAGGGTGCCTGCCGGCCCGACTCGGTACGTTATCGAACGTAGTAGCCATAAATACGCAGATAAGCAGTCACATCGGTTCCAGCTAGCAATTGCACGGCGCTCGCGCTAAGCTGATGCGATGCCTTATCTCCCGATTCTCCTGTTCGCCTTGCTCTATGGCGCCGCTATGCTGATGTGGAATCTGTCGTGGCTGGTCGCTGCGGCCTATCTGATCACGAGCCTGAGCTGCTTCGTCGCCTACGCCATCGACAAGTCCGCCGCCGGCCATGGCCGCTGGCGTACGCCGGAAGGCAGCTTGCTGCTGCTGGGCCTGGTAGGCGGCTGGCCGGGCGCGCTGCTGGCCCAGCAGTGGCTGCGCCACAAGACATCCAGGCGCTCGTTCCAGCAATTGTTCTGGTGCACGGTAGTGGCGAACGTGGCGGGCTTTCTCTGGCTGTCCTCGCGCATGTCGGCGGCTTGACCATGGCGACGTGTCCCGGCTCCTGGCCCTACCCGCGCGTGCTGGCCCACCGCGGCGGCGGCGTGCTGGCGCCGGAAAATACCCTGGCCGGCCTGCGCGAGGGACTGAGGCGCGGCTTTCGCGCCATCGAATACGACATCATGCTGGCGCGCGACGGCGTGCCGGTGGTGATGCACGATCCCTACCTGGGGCGTACCGTGGCCGGCTCCGGGCATGTCTACGACTACGACGCGGCCGAACTGGCGCTGTTCGATGCCGGCGGCTGGTTCGCACGCGCCTACGAGGGCGAGCCGGTGCCGCTGTTGGTCGAGTATGCGCAGTTCTGCAAGGCGCACGGGGTCTGGATGAACATGGAAATCAAGCCGGCGCCCGACTACGACCTGGAGACCGGCGGCACGGTGGCGCACGTCGCAGCGGCCCTGTTCGCCGACGAGATCGCCGCCGGGCACATGGCAGCGGTGCCGCTGCTGTCCTCGTTCAGCATGCTGGCGCTGGAAGCGGCGCGCGAAGTGGCGCCCCAGGTACCGCGCGCCTGCCTGATGAGCGAACTGCCGCCCGACTGGGAACGCCGTGCCCGGGAAGTCGGGGCGGTCGCCATCCACACCAGCCACAGGCACCTAACGCCGCGCCTGGCGCGGGAGGTGAGGGCGGCCGGCTTCGGCCTGTTCTGCTACACCGTCAACGAGCCGCGCCGCGCGCGCGAATTGCTGGCCTGGGGCGTGGACGCTTTCTGCACCGACCGCATCGACCTGATCGGGCCGGATTTCGCTTGAACCGGGGCCGTTTTCGTCCGTGCCACGGCCATGTAATCAAGTGACCAGCGGCTGATATAATCGTTGCTTTATCTACCGTACTGCGCTCTTTCCGCACCCGCCAACATGAAATCTTCCGAAATTCGCGAAAAGTTCCTCAAGTTCTTTGAGTCCAAGGGCCATACGATCGTACGGTCCAGCCCCCTCGTGCCGGGCAACGATCCGACCATGTTGTTGACCAACAGCGGAATGGTGCAGTTCAAGGACGTCTTCCTCGGCCTCGATTCGCGCCCGTATTCGCGCGCGACCTCGGTGCAGCGCTGCGTGCGCGCCGGCGGCAAGCACAACGACCTGGAAAACGTCGGCTACACCGCGCGCCACCATACCTTCTTCGAGATGCTGGGTAACTTCAGCTTCGGCGACTATTTCAAGCGCGACGCGATCCACTATTGCTGGGAGCTGCTGACGCAGGTCTACATGCTCCCCGCCGAGAAGCTGACCGTCACCGTCTACTTCGAGGACGACGAAGCCTACGACATCTGGGCCGACGAAATCGGCGTGCCGAAAGAGCGCATCATCCGCATCGGCGACAACAAGGGCGCGCGCTATGCCTCGGACAACTTCTGGCAGATGGCCGACACCGGCCCTTGCGGACCGTGCACCGAAGTCTTCTACGACCATGGCGCCGACATCTGGGGCGGGCCGCCAGGTTCGGCCGAGGAAGACGGCGACCGCTTCATCGAGATCTGGAACCTGGTCTTCATGCAGTTCAACCGCGACGAGTCGGGCACCCTGACCCCGTTGCCGAAGCCGTCGATCGACACCGGCATGGGCATGGAACGCCTGGCCGCCGTGCTGCAGCACGTGCACAGCAACTACGAGATCGACCTGTTCCAGGCCCTGATCAAGGCTGCCGCCCGCGAAACCGGCGCGCAGGACCTGGACAACAATTCGCTGAAGGTCATCGCCGACCACATCCGCGCGGCATCGTTCATGATCGTCGACGGCATCATCCCGAGCAGCGAAGGCCATGGCTACGTCCTGCGCCGCATCATCCGGCGCGCGCTGCGCCACGGCCACAAGCTGGGCCAGACCCGTCCGTTCTTCTTCAAGCTGGTCGAGGACCTGAATCTCGAAATGGGCGGCGCGTATCCGGAATTGCTGGACGCGAAAGAGCGCGTCGCGCAAGTGCTGAAGGCCGAGGAAGAACGTTTCGGCGAGACGCTGGAAAACGGCATGAAGATCCTGGAAGCGCAACTGGCCAAGGATGCGAAGAACCTCGACGGCGGCACCGCGTTCACGCTGTACGACACCTACGGCTTCCCGCTCGACCTGACCGCCGACATCTGCCGCGAACGCGGCGTGACGCTCGATGAAGCCGGCTTTACCGCCGCCATGGAGCAGCAGAAGAAGACCGCGCGCGCCGCGGGCAAGTTTAAGATGGCCGCGAAGGTGGAGTACGCCGGCGAGAAGACCAAGTTCGTCGGCTACGAATCGCTGCTGCACAACACCCATGTGCTGGCGCTGTATTCCGAAGGCGTCTCGGTGCAGGAATTGAAGGCCGGCCAGGAAGGCATCGTCGTGCTCGACACGACGCCGTTCTACGCCGAATCGGGCGGCCAGGTGGGCGACCACGGTTTGCTCAAGGCCGCCGGCGGCGAATTCGAAGTCGAAGACACGCTCAAGATCCAGGCCGAGGTCTTCGGCCACCACGGCGTGCTGCGTAGCGGCGCGTTGAAAGTGGGCGACACGGTCGATGCCCAGGTCGACCAGGCCAAGCGCGCGCGCACCATCCGCAACCACTCGGCCACGCACCTGATGCATAAGGCCTTGCGCGAAGTGCTCGGCTCGCACGTCCAGCAAAAGGGATCGCTGGTCGATCCGGACAAGACCCGTTTCGACTTCAGCCACAACGCACCGGTAACGCTGGAACAGATTGCCCGGGTCGAGACGATCGTCAACCGCGAGATCCTCGAAAACCATCCGACGCAAGCGCATAACATGAGCTTCGACGACGCCGTCAAGCATGGCGCGATGGCGCTGTTCGGCGAGAAGTACGGCGACGAGGTGCGCGTGCTCGACATCGGCTCCTCGAAAGAGCTGTGCGGCGGCGTGCACGTGACGCGCACCGGCGACATCGGCTTGTTCAAGATCGTCTCCGAAGGCGGCGTGGCCGCCGGCATCCGCCGCATCGAGGCGGTGACGGGCGAGGGCGCGCTGGCCTGGGTGCAAGCCACCAACGCCAGGCTGCTGGCCGCCGCCGGCGCGCTCAAGACGGCGCCGGAAGAACTGCCGTCGCGTATCGCGCAGGTGCAGGATCAGGTCAAGCTGCTCGAGAAGGAAGTGGCCGCGCTGAAGTCGAAGCTCGCCGCCGGCCAGGGCGACGAGCTGATCAACCAGGCGGTCGACGTGAACGGCATCAAGGTGCTGGCCGCGACGATGGACGGCGCCGACGCGACGAGCCTGCGCGAGACGATGGACAAGCTCAAGGACAAGCTGGGCACGGCCGCGATCGTGCTGGCAAGTGTACTCGAGGGCAAGGTCAGCCTGATCGCGGGCGTGACCAAGGATGCCACGGGCAAGGTCAAGGCCGGCGAGCTGGTCAACTTCGTGGCCCAGCAGGTGGGCGGCAAGGGCGGCGGGCGTCCGGACATGGCGCAGGCGGGCGGTACCGATCCGTCGGGCCTGCCGGCGGCGCTGGCCGGCGTGGCGGCATGGGTCGGCGCGCGCGCTTGAGGCGACAGGCTGAAACCGGACCGGCTTGGACGGCGCGGTTTCTCGCCGGCCGATCGGGCGCGGCGACGGGGTATCCGCCTAGGCGCTGCCGGGAGCATCCAGCCACGGTCAGCGCCATCCCGGTGCATCCGCGCATCGGTGCGGTGCGGAAAAGTTAAACCGGGGGAAAGGGCGCGGCCGCGGGCGGAAGGACATGCCTTGCCGCATGGCCGGGCTTGCCTGGCCCGCACGCCTGCGTTCAAGCTTTTCGTGGCTCATCCATTCCCGGTGGTGGGTGCGCAACATTTCGTGACTATTTTGGTGCGGCGCGTCATAATCCGGTAATTGGAGTAGTATGCAAACAGAATCACCACCTTAGCAGGCCTGCGATGAGCGACATCATTTTCGATACCGATACTATTCAATTCCAGAAAGACCTGGACGCGCGCGGCCTCAACTGTCCGCTGCCGATCCTGAAAGCCAAGAAGGCGCTGGCCGACATGGCCACCGGCGAGGTGCTGCGCATTACGGCCACCGACACCGGTTCCGTACGCGACTTCCAGGCTTTCGCCAAGCAGACGGGCAACGCGCTGCTGTCCCATACCCAGGCCAATGGCGAGTTTGTCTTCCTGATGCGCCGCAAGTAAGCGCCTTCCCGGCGGGACACGACACTGTCCCGCCCGTTCCCCGTGTTACCGGTCGCAGCTTTTTGGAAGAATTCCTCTAGCCAAAAATCGCACGATCGTGCTTTAATTTGGCCCTGAAGCTGTTTATCTCTTATAATCTAGGCCACTCTAGACCTCTTCAATTTTCCAAAGGCACACCTATGAAAGTCCTGGTACCCGTCAAACGCGTGGTCGACTATAACGTCAAGGTCCGCGTCAAGTCCGATGGCAGCGGCGTCGATATCGCCAACGTCAAGATGTCGATGAACCCGTTCGACGAAATCGCGCTCGAGGAAGCAACCCGTTTGAAGGAAGCCGGCAAGGTCACCGAGGTGGTTGCCGTCTCGATCGGCGTGCCGCAGTGCCAGGAAACTTTGCGCACCGGCATGGCCATCGGCGCCGACCGCGGCATCCTGGTCGAAACCAATGGCGAGACCGAGCCGCTGGGCGTGGCCAAGATCATGAAGGCGCTGGCCGACAAGGAGCAGCCGCAGCTGATCATCCTCGGCAAGCAGGCCATCGACGACGATTCGAACCAGACCGGCCAGATGCTGGCCGCCCTGCTGGGCTGGCCGCAAGCGACCTTCGCGTCGAAAGTCGTGCTGGAAGACGGCAAGGTCACCGTGACGCGCGAAGTCGACGGCGGCCTGGAAACCGTCGCGCTGACCCTGCCTGCCATCGTCACGACCGACCTGCGCCTGAACGAGCCGCGCTATGTCACGCTGCCGAACATCATGAAGGCCAAGAAAAAGCCGCTGGAAACGATCAAGCCGGAAGAACTGGGCGTCGACGTGGCCCCGCGCCTGAAGACCCTGAAGGTCGTCGAGCCGGCCAAGCGCTCGGCCGGCGTCAAGGTGCCGGACGTCGCCACCCTGGTCGCCAAGCTGCGTAACGAAGCCAAAGTCATCTGACCGGCCATCGCCTCCACACCACAATATAGGAAACATCATGGTCGCATTAGTTATCGCTGAACACGACAATGGCTCGCTGAAAGGCAGCACCCACCACACCGTGACGGCGGCCGCCCAGTGCGGCGGCGAGGTCCACGTGCTGGTCGCCGGTTCGAACTGCGGCGCCGCCGCCGAAGCGGCCGCGCAGATCGCCGGCGTCTCCAAGGTGCTGGTCGCCGACGCGCCTTACTTCGCCGACGGCCTGGCCGAGAACGTGGCCGAGCAGATCCTGGCCGTCGCCCGCTCTTCTTCCTCCTTGTACTCGCACATCCTGGCGCCGGCGACCGCCTACGGCAAGAACATCCTGCCGCGCGTGGCCGCCACGCTGGACGTGGCCCAGATTTCCGAAATCACCAAGGTCGATTCCCCCGACACCTTCGAGCGCCCGATCTACGCCGGCAACGCGATTGCCACCGTGCAGTCGACCGACAGCGTCAAAGTGATCACCGTGCGCGGCACCGGCTTCGATGCCGCCCCTGCCACCGGCGGCGCGGCCGCCGTCGAATCGATCGCCGCCGCCGCCGACTTCGGCAAGTCGGCTTTCGTCGGCCGCGAGCTGGCCAAGTCGGACCGTCCGGAACTGACGGCCGCAAAGATCATCGTCTCCGGTGGCCGCGGCATGGGTTCGGGCGACAATTTCAAGCTGCTCGAGCCGCTGGCCGACAAGCTCGGCGCGGCCATGGGCGCCTCGCGCGCCGCGGTCGACGCCGGCTACGTGCCGAACGACTGGCAAGTCGGCCAGACCGGCAAGATCGTCGCTCCGTCGCTCTACATCGCGGTGGGCATCTCGGGCGCGATCCAGCACCTGGCCGGCATGAAGGATTCGAAGACGATCGTCGCGATCAACAAGGACCCGGAAGCGCCGATTTTCTCGGTGGCCGATTATGGCCTGGTGGGTGACCTGTTCGAAGTGATTCCGGCCCTGGTCAAGGAACTCGGTTAACCGGCAGGAACGCGCTGCGCACAGGCCACGCCGGCCCGGCATCCGCCCGGCTGCCGTGGCCTGTTTCACATCCAATTCTGAGGAGATATCGTGAGCTACCAAGCCCCGATCAAAGACATGCTGTTCGTCCTGAACGAGCTGGCGAACCTGGAGCAGGTCAGCCGGCTGCCCGGCTGCGAGGATGCCACCGGCGACACCGTCGAAGCCGTACTCGAAGAGAACGCGAAATTCTGCGGCGAAGTCGTCGCTCCCCTGAACCATCCGAGCGACAAGGAGCCGAGCTTCTGGCACGACGGCCAGGTCACGACATCGGCCGGCTTCAAGGTGGCCTTCCAGGCCTTCGGCGAATCCGGCTGGCAGGGCATCGGGCACCCGACCGAATTCGGCGGCCAGGGCTTGCCGAAGCTGGTGGGCACGCCGTGCACCGAGATGCTCAACGCCGCATCGATCTCGTTCGCGCTGGTCGCGCTGCTGACCGACGGCGCCATCGAGGCGCTGCTGACCGCAGGCTCCGACGAGCAGAAAGCCATTTACCTCGAGCCGCTCATCACCGGCAAGTGGACCGGCACCATGAACCTGACCGAGCCGCAGGCCGGCTCCGACCTGGCCGCCGTGCGCACCCGTGCCGTGCCGCAGGGCGACGGCAGCTACAAGATCTTCGGCACCAAGATCTACATCACCTACGGCGAGCACGACATGGCCGAGAACATCATCCACCTGGTGCTGGCGCGTACGCCGGACGCGCCGCCGGGCGTGAAGGGAATCTCGCTGTTCATCGTGCCGAAGTTCCTGGTCAATGCGGACGGGACGCCGGGCGCACGCAACGACGCGCATTGCGTCTCGATCGAGCACAAGCTGGGCATCAAGGCCAGCCCGACGGCCGTGCTGCAGTTCGGCGACAACGGCGGCGCCATCGGCACCCTGGTCGGCGAAGAAAACCGCGGCCTGGAATACATGTTCATCATGATGAACGCGGCCCGCTTCGGCGTCGGCATGCAGGGCATCGGCCTGGCCGAACGCGCCTACCAGCAGGCGGTCGCCTTCGCCAAGGACCGCGTGCAGTCGCGCGATCTCGCCGGTTCCGCAGGCCCCGTTGCCATCATCCACCACCCCGACGTGCGCCGCATGCTGATGTCGATGCGCTCGCAGACGGAGGCGGCGCGCGCGCTGGCCTATGTCGGCGCCGGCATCTCCGATGTGGCCCACCATCACGCCGACGAAGCCACGCGCAAGGCCAATCTGGCGGTCTACGAATACCTGGTCCCGATCATCAAGGGCTGGTCGACCGAGATGAGCGAGAATGTCGCGCGCGATGGCGTGCAGGTCCATGGCGGCATGGGCTTCATCGAAGAAACGGGCGCGGCGCAGCACTACCGCGACGCCAAGATCCTGACCATCTACGAAGGCACGACCGCGATCCAGGCCAACGACCTGGTCGGCCGCAAGACGGTGCGCGACGGCGGCGCGGTGGCCAGGTCGGTCATCGCCCAGGTGCGGGCGACGGAAAGCGCCCTGGCCGCAGCCCAGGGCGGCGCCCATGCGGCGGACCTGGCGGCGATCCGCAAGCAGCTGGCGCTGGGCTCGGCGGCGCTGGAAGAAGTCGTCGACTTCGTCGTGGCCAACGTCAAATCCGACATCAAGGGCGTGTTCGCCGGTTCCGTGCTCTACCTGAAGCTGGCCGGCATCGTGCTGGGCGGCTGGCAGATGGCGCGCGCGGCCCTGGTGGCGCAGCGCAAGCTCGATGCGGGCGAAGGCGATGCCGCCTTCCTGCGCGCGAAGATCGGCACGGCGCGCTTCTTCGCCGACCATATCCTGTCGGGCGCGGGCGGCTTGCGCAGCGCGATCGTCGAAGGCAGCGCGGGCGTGCTGGCGCTGGACGTCGAGCAGTTCTGAGCGTTCCGGGGCCGTGTCCCCGCGCAGTACCGAAGCGGCCTGCGAGCCGCTTTTTTCATGGGCGCACATCGGACGGCGTGTCGGCCGGCAAATCGAACGGCGAATCCGCTGAGCTTGATTCAGGTTAAACGGAACATGACAGCCGCGTTCGTAGAGTGGCTCGACCCATCCATACCTCGAGCCCACCATGACAAAGACAATCCGCCTTTGCGCCTTCGCCCTTGCGCCCCTGCTGTTGCTCGCCGCCTGCGGCGGCGGCGATTCCGATCCCGCGCCCATCGTCACGGACGCGCCGCCGGTCCAGCCGCGTCCTGCTCCCCAGCCCCAGCCGGCGCCGCCCGTGCAGCCGGCGCCGCCCGAGCCCGTGCTGGCCGCCTCGTATACCGATCTCGTCGCCAGCACCCTTTCCGCCACGCCCGGCTGGGGCGCCTGGGTAGCCCCGGCCGGGCGGGTGGCGGTCGGCGGCGTCGGCTGCCTCGGCACCATCGGCTACCACCAGCACTCGCTGGTGTCGGTCTACAAGGAAGGAACGCGGCTCGGGATTCCCGACAACGTGGGACGAGGCGGCTGTACCTACGAACTGCACACCCACGACGTCATGGGCATGGTGCACATGGAGGCCGACGTGGCGAAGAAATTTACCCTCGGGCAGTTTTTCGCACTCTGGAACCAGCCACTGGGAACGTCCGGCACCGCCGGCCTGGCCGGCCCGGTGCGCTTCTACCTGGTCGAGAACGAACGGCTCACACGCTACACCGGCGACCCGGCAACGCTGGAGCTGGCGCCGCGCCGCGAAATCGTCATCATCGGTGGCGCCGCGCCGGCCGAGCTGCCGAAGTACCGCTGGCCGGCCGGCCTGTGAGAAGGGCGGCCTGGCGGGGCCTGGAATGCTAGCCGTAGGCGCCGCCGGTGTACATCAGGTCGAACAGGCGCGCGATGGTGGCGATCAGTACCGTCGTGCCGATCAGCAGGGTCAGCACCAGCAGCACGGCCAGGATCCAGGTCGAGCGCGAGGGCGTTTTGCCGCCGGCATTGAAGCGCTGATCCCATTTGTCGTCGGGCGTCAGGCCGATCACGAGCGCTTCGATGCAGGCCGCGATGCCGGACACGAGCAGCGGCAGCAGCGCATAAAAGGGATGGAGGCCGTGCGCGTTACTGAAGATGAGGCCGGCGATCGGCAGGCTGCCGATATGCAGCAGCCCGAGGCGGTCGACGCCGCCATGCAGGTAAAAGCGATGCGCGCCCAGCGTTCCCAGGGTCAGCGCCAGCGCCGTGGCGAGCGTCTTGTTTTTGTGTGCCATGCATTAACGGATGTGTTACACGAAGATGCAGAGTATCGTCCATAAAGGTGGCAAAAGCACCAGTTTTAATGTAAATGCAATGTATCAAGGTGTCGCAGCCGGCTGCGGGTGCGGCGGGCGGGTGGCGGGCAGGCAGCGGGCAGGTAGCGGCCGTGTGAAAAATAGCGGATAATGCCCGATTCGGCCGGGACCGCGCGCCTTGTTGCTCACCTTATCATTATCGCTTGCTGCTGCACGGCATTGCGCGCTATAATCGTCGGCTTTCTCCGCCCAGCACAACTTTTTGGAATTATTATGGTCGTTATTCGTTTAGCTCGTGGAGGCGCCAAGAAGCGCCCGTTCTTCAACATCGTTGCAACCGATTCGCGTAACCGTCGCGATGGCCGTTTCATCGAGCGCATCGGTTTCTACAACCCGATGGCCTCGGGCGCCGAAGTGGGCCTGCGTATCACCGCCGACCGTCTGGCTTACTGGCAAGGCGTTGGCGCACAGCTGTCGCCAACCGTCGCGCGCCTGGTCGCCCAGCAGGCTCCGGCAGCCTAAAGCAGGGTTCCAGGTTTGACCGATTCAGCTGCTCCAGTCGCGGGAGGGGTGCAAGCCCCTGACGACCTGACCCAGGTCGGGTACGTGGCCGGTGCCTATGGCATCGCCGGCGCCATCCGCGTCACGCCGTTTTCGACGGATGCCGATGCGCTGCTGAACGTGAAGACCTGGTGGCTCGATAAACCGGGCCTGCGGTCCGTCGCCGTGCGGACCACCAAGATGCATGGCGGCGACGTGGTCGCGACCCTGGTCGGGACGGCCGGCCGCGATGCGGCGGAGGCGCTGAAGGGCGCTGCCGTGTTCGTATCGCGGGCGCAATTTCCGGCGCTCGAAGACGACGAGTATTACTGGTCCGACCTGATCGGCATGGAGGTCGTGAATCTCCAGGGCGAAGCGCTCGGCACGGTCATCGACATGATGAGCAACGGTCCGCAGTCGATCCTGCGCATCGCGCCCGTGCCCGAGCAGGGAAGCACGGACAAGGCGCCCGAGCGCCTGGTGCCATTCGTCGACCAGTTCGTCAAGCACGTCGAGCTCAAGACCAAGAAGATTACCCTGGACTGGGGCCTGGATTATTAGCGCGTTCGACAACACCGTCATGGCTGCGTTGCATGCGTCTCGCCGTAGCGGCGTACAGTCTGCGCCGATGCGCCTGGCCCTGACGATTCGGTTGAACAGCGTGAACCCGGTCTGTGCGAGACGAGGTCCCGATGCAATTTGACGTCGTGAGCTTGTTTCCCGAGATGTTTGCCGCGTTGACGCAGTCGGGTGTGACCCGCCGCGCGTTCGAGCAGCAACGCTGGGGATTGACGCTGTGGAATCCGCGCGATTTCACGACGGACCGCCATCGGACCGTGGATGACCGCCCGTATGGCGGCGGCCCCGGGATGGTGATGATGGCCAGGCCGCTCGAAGCGACGGTCGATGCGGCCAAGGCGCGCCAGGCCGGACTCGGCCTGCCGCCGCCGCGTGTGGTGTTCATGTCGCCGCAAGGCAAGCCGCTGACGCACGAACGCGTCATGGCGCTGAAGGAAGAGCCGGGCCTGGTCGTCCTGTGCGGCCGCTACGAAGCGGTCGACCAGCGCCTGCTGGACCGCGTGGTTGACGAGGAAATTTCACTTGGCGACTTCGTGCTCTCCGGCGGCGAATTGCCGGCGATGGCCCTGATGGATGCGATAGTGCGGCAATTGCCCGGTGTGCTGGGCGACGATGCCTCGGCGGTCGAAGACAGCTTCGTCAACGGCCTGCTCGATGCGCCGCACTATACCCGTCCCGAAGTGTACGAGGGCGTGCCGGTGCCGCCGGTCCTGATGGGTGGCAACCACGCCGAGATTAGCAAGTGGCGCCGCCAGCGCATGCTGGAGGCGACCGCGAGGAAACGGCCGGAACTGTTGGACAAGGCGCGCGCGGCGGGCCAGCTGACGCCGGCCGACGACAAGTTTTTGATGTCGCTCCCTGCTGCGCAGTGATGTCGAAAAATGCACCGTCAGGTGCGAGACGTGGGGGCATGTTGCCCGTACGTTCAACCCCATCCTCTACTGGGCGTCGCATGGTTGTCAAATCGCGCCAGCATGATGGTTTATGGAGTCATAAAAAATGAATCTGATTCAACAACTTGAACAGGAAGAAATCGCGCGCCTTGGCCGCTCCATTCCTGATTTCGCACCGGGCGACACCGTGATCGTCAGCGTCAACGTCGTCGAAGGCAGCCGCAAGCGCGCCCAGGCGTACGAAGGCGTCGTCATCTCGCGTCGTAACCGCGGCCTGAATTCGAACTTCATCGTTCGCAAGATCTCGTCCGGTGAAGGTGTCGAGCGTACGTTCCAGCTGTACTCGCCGCTGATCGCTTCGATCGAAGTGAAACGCCGCGGTGACGTGCGCCGCGCCAAGCTGTACTACCTGCGCGAGCGTTCGGGCAAATCGGCACGTATCAAAGAAAAGCTGCCGCAGCGCAAGGTCGCAACCGCCCCAGCCGCTCAGTAATCGCGTCTGTGGAACGGAAAAAGGCATCCCCCCGGGATGCCTTTTTCTTTTCGGTTTAATGTCGTAACCAGGAGAAACGCTTTGGTGAAGGTTCATCTGGATCCGTCCAAGTTGCCCGTCGACGCCATTGCAGGCGAACCGGCCATCGATCCCGCCTTGTTGACGGCGCAGCACCTGCGCGCCAGCTTCGCGCGCCCGCGCCTGGCTTGGGAACCGGAGTCGCCCGACGAGTCCTGGGTCACGCCCGGCTTCAAGCTGCGCCGCGCCGCCGTGCTCATTCCCCTGGTCGATCGCCCCGAAGGCTTGAACGTGCTGCTGACCCTGCGCACCGATCATCTCACCAACCACGCCGGCCAGATCGCCTTTCCGGGCGGCCGCGCCGAAGAGCTCGACTCCTCGCCGATCGAGACCGCGCTGCGCGAGTCGGAAGAAGAAATCGGCCTGCACCGGCGCCATGTGTCGATCGTCGGCGTGCTGCCCGACTATGTCACCGGCAGCGCCTACCGCGTCGCCCCCGTGGTCGCCCTGGTCGCGCCGCCATTCGGGCTGGCGGCCGATCCGAACGAGGTCGCCGAGATTTTCGAAGTGCCGCTCGCCTTCCTGATGAATGGCCTGCACCACCAGCGCATGTCGTTCGAGCTGCCCGAAGGGAAGGGCCGGCGCAGCTTCTACGCGATGCCCTATGAACGTTTTTTCATCTGGGGCGCGACGGCCGGCATGCTCCGTAACCTGTTCCATTTCCTGAGAACCTAGAAAAATCTTGCAAGCCCCGATTTGATTATGGCGGTGACCTGCGCTATCGTAGCGGGCAGCGTGGTATTGCCTTAAACAAAGAAGGACTTGCATGACATTTTTTTCCATCCTGTGCGCACTGCTGATCGAGCAGCTCAAGCCCCTGCGCGCGGATAACCAGGTGTATGGCGGCATCAAGGGCCTGGCGATGCGGATCGAAGGCTGGTTCAATGCGGGCGAGCCGAAAAACGGCCGCATGGGCTGGTTCCTGATGATGGCGATCCTGGTACTGCCGGTCGCGCTCGTGTATTGGGTGCTGCAATACTTCGGCCTGGTGTTCCTGGCGTTTGCGTGGAACGTCGCCATCGTCTATCTGACGCTGGGCTTTCGCCACTACAGCCACTACTTCACTTCCATCCAGCTGGCCCTGAATAATGGCGACGAGGCCACGGCGCGCGCGCTGCTAGCCGAATGGGCGCGCATCGACACGGTCGGCATGGACCCTACCGAAATCGCCCGCATCGCCGTCGAAATGTCGCTCATCACGACCCACCGCAGCGTGTTCGGGGTGTTTTTCTGGTTCCTGATGCCGGCCGGCCCCGCCTGCGCGGTGCTGTACCGCGTCTCCGAATACCTGGCGCGCGCCTGGAACGAACCCGAGCACATGCGCAATGAAGCCTTCGGCCAGTTCGCGGCGAAAGCGTTCTACTGGATCGACTGGATCCCGGTCCGCCTGACCGCGATCGCCTTTGCCGTGGTCGGCAATTTCGAGGACGCGATCTACGCCTGGCGCAATTTCGCCAACCGCTGGGCCGACGAATCGCGCGGCATCATCCTGGCCGCCGGCGGCGGCGCCATGGGCGTGCGCCTGGGTACCCCGAACGAAAACGCGCCGCAACTGCTGCCGGTCGACGCCGCCCTGGTGGACCTGAGCGACGCCGACAACGACGTCCTGCCGGGCGAAGAGCCCAGCCTGCGGGCACTGCAAAGCACGGTAGGACTTGTCTGGCGCGCCCTGATACTATGGATGATTCTTTTGCTTTTACTGTCGAGTATGGCCTGGCTCGGCTAGCCATGTCGACATGGGCTCGCCCTCAAGTCTTCTATAAGATATAATACTGCCTCTCCTCCACGCAGCGTTCAAGCAGCACTATGGCCGAGTTACCGCACACCGGGACGGAAGGCGCCGTCGGCGAATTCTTCATCCTGGGCCTCACGAATAATGGCAAGCAGTTCCGCCCCAGCGACTGGGCGGAGCGCTTGTGCGGCGTCATGTCCTGCTTTCGTCCCGAAGGCAGCGGCGGCCGCCATGCCCATCTCCAGTTCTCTCCCTACGTCCATCCGACCGTGCTCAACGGCGTCAAGGCCGTGGTCGTCAATAACAAGCTGAGAAAGGCCGAACCGCTGGCCTATCACTTCCTGATCGACTTCGCCAAGGACAACGACTTGCAAGTCGTCGATGCCTGCTTCGTCGAGTTGCCAGGCGTTCCGAAGATCTGACTGCCATGGGCGCGCTGCGTTCCGTGCCGACAGTGCCTTAAGGCGCGCTAAGTTCCCGAAAGCGTTTGAGCTAGATCAAACTCAAAGCACCTTGCTGCATTAGGTTGAATTTGCACGGCCGCACAACGGCGCGCGGTTCGGCAGCGCCTGCGCGCGGCCGGCCATCCGACCAGCAGGGGAGGGAACACACCATGAACATCAGCGACATCTGCACCGTCCAAACCATCAGTTGCAGCCGCGAGGAAACGGTGCAGGGCGCCGCGCTCCTGATGCGCAAGCACCATGTGGGCGACCTGGTCGTCGTCGATGGCAGCGACGGCGAAGCCATTCCCGCCGGCATCGTCACCGACCGCGACATCGTCGTCTCGGTCGTCGCGCTCGGGCTCGATCCGGCCAGCCTGCAAGCCGGCGACATCATGAGCGACGACCTGCTGACCTGCCGCGAAGACGACGACGTCTACCAGACCATCGAGCACATGCGCGTGCGCGGGATTCGCCGGGTGCCGGTGGTCAACAGCAACGGCGGCCTGTGCGGCATCGTCAGCGCCGACGACCTGCTCGAATTCCTGGCCGAGGAAATGGGCGACCTGTCGCGCATCAGCGGCAACCAGCAAGCCCACGAAAAACGCGCGCGCCACTGAAGGCATCGGCGACAGCCCGTCCTGCCGGCGGCGCCGCGCATTCGAACTAGTGCGTGGCGGCATTATCATGCAACCATCTGTTACCATCGCCGTTGGCGCGCCGCACCGGCGCACGAATCTGACGGGATGACATGAATTTGACGAGTACCCCGCGCGGCCTGCGCGCGCACCTGATCGCGGGCGCCTGTGCCTTGCTTGCCACCGGCGCCGTGCTGGCGGCCCCCGCCAAGCCGCTGCCGAAGGGCGTGACGCTGGGCGCCTCGGTCGAAGGCATCACCGAATACCGCCTGGCCAACGGGCTCAAGGTGCTGCTGTTCCCGGATACCTCGCGTCCCACCGTCACCGTCAACGTCACCTACCTGGTCGGCTCGCGCCACGAGAACTACGGCGAGACCGGCATGGCGCACCTGCTCGAGCACCTGCTGTTCAAGGGCTCCAGGAAGAACCCGGACATCACGCGCCAGTTCGCCGACCGCGGCATGGATTTCAACGGCACCACCTCGCTCGACCGCACCAACTACTACGAAGTCTTCCAGGCCTCGCCGGCCAACCTGGACTGGGCGCTGCAGATGGAAGCGGACCGCATGACCGGCTCCTTCATCGCCAAGAAGGACCTCGATTCCGAAATGACGGTCGTGCGCAACGAATTCGAGAGCGGCGAGAATTCGCCCTCGGGCGTGCTGGTCAAGCGCATGCAGAGCGTCGCCTACGACTGGCACAGCTACGGCCGTTCGACGATCGGCAACCGGAGCGATATCGAGAACGTCAAGATCGGCAACCTGCAGGCCTTCTACCGCACCTACTACCAGCCCGACAATGCAGTGCTGCTGGTGGCCGGCAAGTTCGACGCCGATGCGACGCTGGCCAAGATTTCGCGCCTGTTCGGCGCCATTCCGAAACCGAAACGCACGCTGCCCGAATTCTGGACGGTGGAACCGCCCCAGGACGGCGAGCGCAGTTTCGCCGTGCGGCGCCAGGGCGACGTCCAGATCGTCATGCTCGGCTACAAAGTGCCGTCCAGCCTGCACGACGACAGCGACGTGATGGCCTTCGCCTCGGCGATCCTGGGCGACGTGCCGACCGGGCGCCTGCACAAACAGCTGGTCGAGACCGGCAAGGCGAGCCAGGTGTTCAGCTTCGGCGAAACCGGCTACGCGCCCGGCCTGCAGTATGTTGGCGCGGTGGTGAAGAAGGGCGAGCCGCTCGAACCGGTGCGCGCGGCGCTGACCGAGACGGTCGAAAGCTTTGCCGGCAAACCGCCGACGAAAGAGGAAATGGCGCGCATCCGCCGCATGTACGAGAACGACATGGAGCGCAGCCTGAACGATCCGCAGCGCGTGGGCGTGGCCTTGTCCGAGACCATCGCGCTGGGCGACTGGCGGCTGTTCTTCACGGGCCGCGAGCGCATCAAGACGATCACCCCGGAGGAGGTGGCGGCAGTGGCGAAACGCTATTTCCGCCGCGACAACCGCGTCACCGGCACCTTCCTGCCCGAAGACGCGCCGCAGCGCGCGGTCATTCCGCCGGCGCCGAGCGTGGAGAGCATTCTCAAGCAATTCAAGCCGCAGGCCTCGACGCTGGTGGCGGAAGACTTCGAGCCGACCCAGGAAAACATCCTGAAACGCACCCAGCTCCTCACCCAGGGCGGCGTCAAGCTTGCGCTGCTGCCCAAGAAGAACCGCGGCGAAGCGGTCACCGTCAACCTGCGCCAGCACATGGGCGACGAGAAGAACCTGTTCGGAAAAGGCGCCGTGCCCGAGCTGACGGCCGCCATGCTCATGCGCGGCACCAGCCGCTTCACGCGCGAGCAGCTGGCGGACGAGTTCGACCGCCTGAAGATCGCCGGCGGCCTGACCCACTTCCAGACCACGCGCGAGCACCTGGCCGAAGCGCTGCGCCTGGTGGCCCACGTGCTCAAGGAGCCGAGCTTCCCGGCGCCTGAATTCGAACAGCTGCGGCGCCAGTCGCTCGTCGCGCTGGAAGCGAGCCGCGCCGAACCGCAGGCGGTGGCCGCGCGCGCGCTGGCCCGCCATTTCAACCTGTACCCGAAGGGCGACGTGCGTCACGCCAACAGTTTCGACGACGACCTGGCCGAACTGAACGCCGCGCGGCTGGACGAGCTGCGGCTGCATCACCGCGAGTTCTACGGCACCGTGCCGGCCGAGATGGCCATCGTCGGCGACTTCGACGCGGCCGCCATCGCGCCGCTGGTGGGCGAACTCTTCGGCGCCTGGAAAGCGCCGGCCAACGTCGCGCCCATCCTGCGCCGCCATGCCGAGATTGCGCCCCTGAAGACCACGCTCGATACGCCGGACAAGGAAAACGGGTTCTATACCGCGCGCCTGAACCTGGACCTGAACATCGACGACCCCGATTATCCGGCCCTGATGCTGGCCAATTACATCTTCGGCGAAGGCGGCCTGCGCTCGCGCCTGATGGACCGCATCCGCCAGAAAGATGGCCTGTCGTACGGCGGCGGCTCGCAGCTCGAAGCGGGCGACCTGGACCGGGCAGGGGCCTTCGGCATCAGCGCGATCGCCGCGCCGCAGAACCTGCAGCGCCTCGATGGCGCCGTCCGCGCGGAGCTGGCGCGGGCGCTCAAGGACGGTTTCACCGCCGTCGAGCTGGCCGGCGCCAAATCGGGCCTGATGCAGCAGCGCCAGCAGACCCGCGCCGACGACGGCGCGCTCGCCGCCGGCTGGACCTCTTACCTGTACCGCAACCGCACCTACGAATGGTCGCGCCAGTTCGAGGCCAAGCTGATGGCCGTCACCCTGGCGCAGCTCAACGCCGCCTTCCGCAAGGCGATCGATCCGTCGACACTGTCGGTGGTGATGGCAGGCGACCAGGACAAGGCCAGGGCCGGGGCGGCAGCCGGGGCCAGGCCCGCACCCTGAATGCGGGCTCCGCCCAGCGCGCACGCGCCAATTTGGTGAATCGGCGCCAGGACGTTAGAATATTGCCTATCAGCATTTTCTAGCGCAAGGCGCCCTTGCCGGGCGCGGGCAGGAGCATCGGATGAAGGGCAGGAAAGAACATGAAGCGGGCGCCATTGCGTTCGCCGGCAAGGTCGCGCTGGTCACCGGCGCGGCGAGCGGCATCGGCCGCGCGGTGGCGCTCGCCTTTGGGCGCGCGGGCGCGGCCGTGGTCGTGGCCGACATCGCCGTCGACGGCGGCCATTCGACGGCGGCGATGATCGTCGAAAGCGGGGGCAAGGCCCTGTTCGTGCCGGCCAATGTCACGCGCGAGACCGAGGTCGCGGCCCTGGTCGACAAGACCGTCAGCCAGTACGGCCGGCTCGATTGCGCGGTGAACTGCGCCGGTCTGTTCGAGGAGGGCGCGCGCCTGAGCGAGCTCGACGAAGCCGTCTACGACCGCATCATGGACGTCAACGTCAAGGGCGTCTGGCTGTCGATGAAATACCAGCTGCGCCAGATGGGCAAGCAGGGCGGCGGCGCGATCGTCAACCTGTCCTCGGCGTTCGGCGCGGTCGGCGCGCCCGGGCAGGCCGTCTACGCGGCCAGCAAGCACGCGCTGGCAGGCCTGACCAAGAGCGCCGCGCTGGAGTACGCGAAAGAGGGCATCCGCGTCAACGCGCTGTGTCCGGGCGCCGTGCGCACGCCGATGCTGGCGCGCGCGCTCAGTCACGAGCCGTCGATGGAAAGGAAACTGCGCGCCGCGCACCCGATGGGGCGCTTCGCCGAAGCGGGCGAAATCGCCGATGCGGCGCTGTGGCTGTGCTCCGCGCAGGCATCGTTCGTGACCGGACACGAGTTGTCGGTCGACGGCGGGTTCACGGCGATGTAGGCGCCGCCGCCGGCGCCTTGCCGGCGGCCCTGTCATTTCAGCCGCGCCGCCTTCAGCTTCGCCGCCGGCGGCACCACGCGGCCCGACCGCAAATCCTGCACCGTGAGCGCCACCGCGCGTGCGACATTGCGCACTTCTTCCTGCACGTCGGTATCGCGGTCGAGCACCTCGTGGCTCTCGGCATACGACTCGTAGTAGCCGATGAAGCGGTCGAGCGCGCCGAAGCTGCCCGAGTCGACCAGTCCCATCCAGTTCAGCCAGTCCGTCAGCGAGCGGCGCGTGCCTTCGATGCCGGCGACGTCGCCGTGCACGACGACGCCGAAGGCGCGTCCGGCCAGGTGCTTTGGATAGTCCCAGCCGGCGAGCTCGATCTCCTTGGCCCGCATCGCATCCTTGCCCTGGGTAGAGCTGGGGTCCGGGTTGCCGCCGTCGGCGCAGACCAGGCGGTCGATCATCAGCTTCAGCGTCGACGGCGTCTGGTACCAGTAGACCGGGGTCAGGATGATGACACCGTGCGCGGCGACCCAGCGTTCGTAGATCTCGTTCATCCAGTCGCCGGTCTGGCGTTCGGCGTGGTTCGGATAGCAGCTGCACGGCCAGTGGCACAGCGGCATGGCGGTCGAGGCGCAGGCCTTGCAGGGATGGATGTGGCGGTCGTAGTCCGAGGTCAGGCGCGACAGGTCGAGCAGGTCGGTCTCGACGCCGCAGGCGGCCAGCGCGTCGCGCGCGATTTTCGTCAGGCGCCACGACTTCGACATCTCGCCCGGACAGCTGCCGTCGTTGCGCGCCGAGGCGTTGATGAGCAGGATGCGGTTGGGCGTTTGCGGGTCCTTCTGGTGGGCTTCGGCCGCCAGCAGGCGGTCGCGCGCGGCCTTCCATTCGATCGAGAGGTCGTAATCGGGATCGGCGAAGCCGGCCCCGGCCTTGACGGTGCGCGGCGCCTTGCGCTTGTCGCGGTAGGCTTGCCAGGCGACTTCCTCGACCGCCGCCAGTTCGGCCGAAACTTCCTGGTAGGCGGGATCGAAAAAGCCATCCATGAATTTGCGGCGGAACTGCTCGCGCTCGAGTCGGGCCGGCGCCTGGCCTGTGCGTACCGTGGTCATGACACTCTCCATGTGATGCGTCCATGTGATGCGTCGATTATGCGCAAGGCATGCGCCGCCCGATGTACGCTGGCGAACGGTCGCGGCAATAAAAAGCGGGCGGCACCACCGGCGCCGCCCGCTGTCGCATGAAGCTGCGTGATTACTTGCCCGGTGCCGGGGTGGCGGTCATCGCCGACGCCGTGGCCGGCGCGCCGCCCGTGGCAGGCTGCTTGAGCATCATGGTCCAGACGCGCGCCACGTCCGACAGGCCGCCGCCGGCCTTGACGGTCTCGAAGGTCTTGATGGCGTCGTCCTTGCGGCCGGCCTTGGCCTGGGCCGCGCCCAGGCGCAGCTTGGCTTCGTCGGGCTGCTTCAGGTTGCCCTTGGCGATACCCTGCTCGATGAAGCCGATGCCCTTGTCGTGCTGGCCCATCGTCGAGTAAGCCCAGCCCAGGTTGACCAGGCCGGCGCCGTTCTTCGACTTCGAGGCCGAGGCTTCGCCGGCGGCGATGTTCCTGGCGTCGTCGGCGGCGCCCTTGTCGGCACGGCCGCGCAGCGCGTTATGGGCCTTGGCATTCGCGCCCTTGCCCAGCACGCCCGCGGCGAAGCCGGCGTCCATCGCGTTCTTCGCTTCGGTCGGGAAGCCGTCGCGCATGGCCGTTTCGGCCAGGTCGACGTAGTCCTCTTCGCGCATGACCTTGGTGGCGGCGAATTCCAGGCGCAGCACCGGCATGTAGTTGTCCTGGCTGAAGCCCGGCTTGCGCACCACGCCCACGCGAATCAGCTCTTTCCAGTATTCGTCGCTCGGATAGTAGTTGACCATCTTCTGGACCGCGGTCTCGTAGGCGGCGCTGTCCTTCGACTCGTGCGCGGCACTGATCAGCAGTTTCAGGTCTTCCTGGGACGGCGCCTTGCCTGCCTTCTCGGCGTCATTGACCACTTGCAGCAGCTGGGTCTTGGCGCCGGCATAGTCCTTGTTCAGGTACTGGGCGCGCACCTGCAGCGAACGGGCCGCGCTCATGTCGCCGCCCATCGATTCGTAGCGCTTGAGCTGTTCGGCGGCGGCGGTGTAGTTCTTTGCGTTGTACTGGATATTGGCCATTGCCAGCACCAGCTTGGCCTGCGCATCACGCGGCTCGAAGCCCGACTTCACCACTTCCTCGGCGGCGCTCAGGATGCCCTGATCGTTGCCGGTCAACGATGCGTGCGCCATCTTGATGCGATTGAGGACGTAGTTCTCGTACGGGGTCTTGTTCGCGATTGCGTCGGCCTGGGCGATGCGGCTCTGCAGTTCGGCCGAATTCTTGGCGGCGATCAGCTGCTGGATGGCGTTCGAGTCGAGCAGCTTGAACAGCTCGGGACGCACGGTGTTGGCCGGCGCGGCCGCGGGCGCCGCGGCCTTCTGGGCGTGCGCGCCCGTCATCAGGGCAGGCGCGGTGTTCAGGCCGACGGCAGCCAGCAGCAGGCAAAGGCGAGCAAGGCGGAAATGGGACATGAATGATCCTTCGAAAAAGATGAGCGGTACAAATCCGCGGCAAGGTGGCATTTTTGCCAAGCTTGGGCAAACGCGCATTGTCCCATAAACCCGCGGGACGCTGCGGCGCAATTGTGCCGCAGGGCCAGGGTGGACGGGGCTGGCGTTACATTGCGTTACCGTGATTGACGTACGGTAACGCACTGCGGCAACGCGCTTCAGAAGCCGGGTACCGGGCACTGGCCCGTGGCCTCGATCTCGCCCAGCAGCCAGGCGTTCACCGCCGCCAGCGCGGGCGCGGCGAAGCCATAGGTCATCAGGGCCGGCGCATCGAAGTCGAGCGCCTGGTAGGGGTTCCACAGCGCCAGGTGCAGGTCGGGATGCCAGTGGGCGCGCAGCTGCGGGCTGTAGCGGCGGCGCGAGGTCGAGGCCAGGATCGTGAAGCGGCCGTCCTCGGGCAGGCCGGCCCAGTCGAAGCTGTCGGCATCGGCGAAGGTCACCAGCTCGACCTCGAAGTGCTGGGCCAGCGAGGCGGCGATCAGCGCGGCCGGCACGCCCGCCTCCGACACGCCGTCGCTGACCACGTCCTGGCGCGCGACCAGGCGCAGGCGCGCGCCGGGCGAGGGGCGCAAGGCGTTCCCCCTGACGCTCAGCCCGCGCCGCCAGGCGCGCGCCATCAGGGCGCGGTCCTCGTCGTCGGTCGTGTAGATCGGCGCCTCGTCGGCGCCCGGGGCCTCGCTGACCAGGACTTCGCACCGGTCCGCGGCCGTCACCTGGGCGGCCGGACGCATGGCGCCGCCGGCCGGGTGCGCGGCGGCCAGCTTCGCCAGCCGCGCCAGGCGCGCCTCGACACCGGCCATCGGCAGCTCGCCCGAACCGATCGCCGCGGCGATCGCCTCGATGGTTTCGATCTGCGCCTCGCGCGAGCCGATCGCCATCACCATGTCGGCACCCGCCACCAGCGCGCGCACCGCGGCCGCGCCGACGCCGTAGCGGTGGGCGATCGCGTCCATGTCCATGCCGTCGGTGATGATCACGCCCTGGTACTGCCACTGCTCGCGCAGGATGCCGGTGAGGATGGCGCGCGACATCGTCGCCGGATACTCGGCGTCGAGCGCCGGGTAGACGATATGGGCCGTCATCATCGCCGGGGCGTGGGGAGCCGCCATTCGGAACGGCGCGAATTCGAACCGTTCCAGCTCGGCCAAAGGCTTGTCGACGGTCGGCAGCGCACGGTGCGAATCGACATGGGTGTCGCCGTGGCCGGGGAAGTGCTTGACGCAGCAGGCCACGCCCTCATGCGCGCTGCCGGCCATCCAGGCCATGGCGATGCGGGTGGCGGCGTCCGGGTCGGCGCCGAAGGAGCGCTCGGCGATCACCGGGTTGTGCGGGTTGTTGTTCAGGTCCAGCACCGGTGCGAAGTTCCAGTTGAAGCCGAGCGAACGCACCGCACGCGCCACGGCCGCGCCGACCTCGCGCGCAAGTTCCGGGTCGTTGGCCGCGCCCAGCGCCATCGCCGACGGCGGCGCCGGCACCCAGGTCGAGCGCACCACGGCGCCGCCTTCCTGGTCGAGCGCGATCAGCGCCGCGGGCCCCATGGCGGTGCGCAGGGCGCGGGTGAAGCGCGTCAGCTGGCCCGCGTCGACCATGTTCTGGCGGAACAGGCAGGCGCCGCGCACGCGGTTCGCTTGCAGGAAGGCTGCCGTGTCGTCGTCGAGTTCGGTGCCGAACAGGCGCACCATGATCAGCTGGCCGGCAAGTTGTTTCAGGTCGTCCATAAATTCTCTGGCCTCGGTTGGTCTTGATTGCTTGGTTGGTCTTGGAACCTATTCTTGGAACCTATTCTTGGAACCTATCCTTAGCTGGTCCTGGTCACTTTGCTCAGGTGGCGCGGCCGGTCCGGATCGAGGCCGCGCGCTTTCGACAACTGCGCCGCCATGACATAGAAGGCCTGGATGGCGACGATCGGGTCGAGGTCGGGCGTGGCCGCCACCGGCAGCGTCAGGTCGCGCTTCGGGATATCCCCGGGCGCGGCCAGCAGCACGCGCGCGCCGCGTCCGCGCATCTCCGTTGCCAGCGCCACCAGGCCCGCCTGGGCCGGACCGCGGGTGGCGAAGATCAGCAGCGGATAGCCGTCCTCGATCAGCGCCATCGGGCCGTGCTTGATCTCGGCGCCGGAGAAGGCTTCCGCCTGCAGGGCGGAGGTTTCCTTGAGTTTCAGGGCCGCTTCCAGCGCGATCGGAAAGCCGATGCCGCGTCCGACGACCATGATGTTGCGCGCCGGCGCCAGCACCTCGAGCGCGGCCGACCAGTCGATCCGGGACGCGGCGCGCAGGTCGCCGGGCAGGGCCGCCAGGCCGGCTTTCAGGTCCGCGTCGTCCTGCCATTCGGCGACCAGGCGCGCACCGGCGACCAGGCTCGCGATGAAACTCTTGGTGGCGGCCACGCTCTGCTCCCTGCCCGCATGCAGGGGCAGGGCCCAGGCGGCGGCCTGCGCCAGCGGCGACCCGGTATCGTTGACCAGGGCCACCGTGGTGGCGCCGCCGTCGCGAAAATAGCGGACCGGCTCGACCAAGTCCGGGCTCTGGCCCGATTGCGAGATCGCGATCGCCAGCGTGTCGCGCGTCACCAGCGGCGACTTGTAGAGCGTGACGAGCGACATCGGCAAGGACGTCACCAGGCGCCCCAGGCGCGACATGACCAGGTAGGCGACATAGCCGGCGGCATGGTCGGAGCTGCCGCGCGCGACGGTCACGGCGCTGTTCAAATTGGTCGAGCGCAGCGTGCGGCCCAGCGCCGCGTAGCGCTCCCCGTCCTGCGACAATTGCAGGGCGACGCAGTCGCCGGCGGAGACGGCTTCCTGCAGCATGAGCGAAGTCACAGCGCTTCTCCTTCGATATACACGGCCTTGATATTGAGCCCGCGGTCGAGCACGACGAAGTCGGCGTGGCAGCCGGGCGCGAGACGCCCGCGCAGCGCTTCCCCAAGGTAGTCGGCGGCATTCGTCGAGACGCGGCGCGCAGCGTCCTCGATCGACAGGCCGATCCGCACGAGGTTGCGCAGGGCGCCGTCCATCGTCAGCGTCGAGCCGGCCAGGGTGCCGTCGGCCAGGCGCACGCCGCCCATGCATTTGTGGACGACCTGGCGCCCCAGCATGTAGTCGCCGTCGGGCATGCCGGCGGCCGCCGTCGAATCGGTCACGCAGAACAGTTGTGGAATCGCGCGCAGGGCGACCTTGATCGCGCCCGGATGCACGTGCAGCAGGTCGGGGATGATCTCGGCATACCGGGCATGCGCCAGCGCTGCGCCGACCATGCCCGGGTCGCGGTGGTGCAGGCCCGGCATCGCATTGAACAGGTGGGTGAAGCCGGCCGCGCCGTGTTCGAGCGCGGCCACGCCGTCTTCATAGGAGCCGCTGGTGTGGCCGATCTGGACGCGGATGCCCGCGTCGCTCAAGTGGCGCACCAGTTCCAGGTGGCCGTGGATCTCGGGCGCCACCGTGATCACGCGCAGCGGCGCGAGGCGCTCGTAGGCCTCGACCTCGAGCAGCGTGGCTTCCTTCGCGAACGGCGGCTGCGCGCCGAGCCTGGCCGCGTTGATGTACGGGCCTTCCAGGTGCACGCCGAGGATGCGCGCTTCGCCCTTGCCGCGCTCCTTGCAGGCGGCGCCGATGGCGCGCAAGGCGCGCTCGATGTCGTCGGGCGGCGCGGTCATCGTCGTCGCCAGCAGGCTGGTGGTGCCGTGCCTGGCGTGCAGCGCGGCGATCACGTGCGGCGCGTCGCCGCCTTCCATCATGTCGCGCCCGGCGCCGCCGTGCACGTGGACGTCGATGAAGCCGGGCAGGATGTAGTCGTCGCCGTTCGCCACCGGGTCGACCGGGCCGCCGTCGACGGCGTCGATGCGGGCGCCGAAGCGCAATTCGCCGCCGATCCAGCCGCCGGGGGTGAGGATGTTGCCTCTCATCGGGTGTCCTTGAGGTGGCGCTCGATCATGAAGAGGGCGCCGCGCGCGGAATCGCCCTGGGGAGGCAGGCAGCGTGCGCGCGTGTCCGGGGGCAGCCAGGCCAGCAGCACGTCGCCCAGGCCGCCGCACAGGGCGAGGGGCAGGGCGCCTTGCGGATCGAGGGCGGCGGCGATGCTCGCCACTTCGCGTCCGGCGTGTTCGAGGATGGCGCGTGCCACCGGGTCGCTCTCGCCATGCAGCACGACGAAGCGCGCCAGGCCGGCGTAGGCCGTCTGGTTGGCGCGGCCGAGCCAGATCTGCACCGCGTCGCGCTCCCCGCCGCAGGCGGCGATCACGTCGCCGGCAAAGGCGCCGCCCGTCACGCGGCCGTCGAGCACCTGTTCGATGTGGTTCAACGCGCGCAGGCCCATCCAGGCGCCGCTGGCTTCGTCGCCGGCCGGGAAACCCCAGCCGCCGACTTCGACCTTGCTGCCGTCGGCGCGCATGGCTTCGCCCACGCTGCCGGTGCCGATCGCCACGATCGCGCCCGGCGCGCCGCCATGGGCGCCCATCAGCGTAGTGAAGCCGTCGGTGTCGAGCACGAGCGCGGCGAAGCCGGGATCGGCGGCCACGAACCGCGCCGCCCAGTCCTTGTTGTGCACGCCGGCAAGCCCGAGGCCGATCGCCATCGAGGACAGGGGCGGCAAGCCGACGTCGGCCACCGCGCAGGCTTCGCCGATGGCCGACAGGATGGCGGTCCAGGCATTGTCGAGGCCGTGCGAGAGGGCGGAGGGGCCGGCGCTGGCCTGGGCCAGTTCGACACCGTTGGGATCGGCCAGGCGTACGCGGGTACCGGTGCCGCCGCCATCGACGCCGATGAGATATTCGATCATGGGAAATAGGTGCTGGGGAGGTCCGGGCACTATAGGGAGGCGAGTTCTGCTTGTCAACAGGTAGCTAATTGGTATTGAACTTCTGCATGGCGGTCGTGACGGACGACCCTTGCTTCGAATAAGGTTCCTGTGAAGGAGGGGCGGTGCAGGTGGTATTTGAATTGGTATGGCGCGCGGCATGATCCGGCGCTGGCCGCCACGCGCCGCGCGCCGGACCCGCCGACGTTCACACGGCCGGCGCCGGCGCGCGCGCAGGTCGAAGCGTGGTTCGAGCACAACGATCCGCGACGCTGTCCGGTGCGTCCGGCGGCATCCCGCCGCTCCCCGGCGCTGCCTTCGGGGGCGGCAGGTGTCATAATGGGCGGGTCGAGTAAGGAGAAACAAGTGATTCGTTATATGGGCACGCGCAAGAATGGCGAAGGCGCCACCGTCTACGTGTTTATCGTGAACGGCCTCGAGAAAGAGGTCCGCGAGCACGCGCTCAAGCAGCATCCGGGCTGCTACGAGGCTTTGCCGGCATCGGCCAAGGCGAAGATCGCCGCCAACCGCAACTGGCTGTCGAAGCTGTGAGCGGCAAGCGCCGCGCCGCCGGCGTGCTGCTGGCGTTCGCCTGCGCCGGCGCGCAGGCGCTGCCCTCGACGTTCGGACCCGTCATCGGCGGCGCGCTGCTGTGCCGCAGTCAGCTCGACAATGCCTATTTCCATGCTTACCTGAGCACCGCCCTCGGTCCTTCCACCCGGCGCGAGGGCGGCGCGCACTGGTTCAAGGGCGACGCGACCCTGTGGGGCAAGCAGGTGCTCGACGTCATGGTCAGCGACGACAGCAATCCGATGGTGTTCGTCGCCGCCGTGATCGATGCCGAGCCGGAGGAACTGGAAGCGGCGATCCGCGCGAGGGCGGGATTGCGCCACAAGGCGGCCGATGCCTCGGCCGCGCCATTGAGGGTGGCGAACCCGGGCAGCGTCATCGCTTATCACCAGGGCAAATCCAAAATATACTGCGCCAGGTATAAACCTCTTCCGCCAGGCCGCTAGACCAGCATGTACACCAATTACTTCAAGCTCAAGCAGGCGCCGTTCTCGATCGCCCCCGACCCGCGCTACCTGTTCATGAGCGAGCGCCACCGCGAGGCGCTGGCGCACCTGCTGTACGGCATCAACAGCGGCGGCGGCTTCGTGCTGCTCACCGGCGATATCGGCGCGGGCAAGACCACGGTCTGCCGCTGCTTCATCGAGCAGGTTCCCGAAAATTGCCGGCTCGCGTATATCTTCAATCCGAAGCTTTCCGTCGGCGAACTGCTGCAAACGGTCTGCGAAGAGTTCGGCATCGCCGCGCCCGGCGGCGCGGGCGGCAAGGATGGGATCAAGGGCTATGTCGATGCCATCAACGCCTGCCTGCTCGAATCGCACGCGCAGGGGCGCAACAACGTGCTCGTCATCGACGAGGCGCAGAACCTGGCGCCCGATGTGCTCGAACAGTTGCGCCTGCTGACCAACTTGGAAACGAGCGAACGCAAGCTGCTGCAAATCATTCTGATCGGCCAGCCGGAACTGCGTACCATGCTGGCGCGTCCGGAACTGGAACAACTGGCGCAGCGCGTGATCGCGCGCTACCACCTGGGACCGCTGTCGCAGCTGGAAACCGGCGCCTATATCGCGCACCGGATGGCGGTGGCCGGCGCCCAGGGCGCGCCCGTGTTTCCGGCGGCGATCGTGCCGCTGGTGCACCGTGCGACCGGAGGCGTGCCGCGCCGCATCAACCTGCTGTGCGACCGCGCGCTGCTGGGCGCCTATGTCGAGAACAGCGGCACCGTCACGCGCACCATCCTGAGAAAGGCCGCGGAGGAAGTGTTTGCGAACGAAGCGGCGCCGCTGCGCACGGCGCGCTGGCCGCTGGTCGGCGCAGGCCTGCTGGCGGGCGCCGCACTGAGCGCCGCTGCGGCCTGGCAAGTGCTGCCGCCGCTTGCCGGGCCGGCGCCGGCCAGGGCGGATGCGGTGGCAAAGGGCGCCGCCGCGGCCGCCGCCCCTGCGCTGGCCGGCGCGCCGCGCGGCCATGCCGACGAGGCCTCCGCCCTGCGCGCCCTGGGCGCCTTGTGGGGCGCGCCCTTGCCGCCGGGCGAACCCTGCCAGGCCGCGCTGCGGCTCGACCTGCGCTGCCATGCGGGGCGCGGCGGCATCTATGAACTGCGCCAGCTCGACCGTCCGGCCGTGATCGTGCTGCGCGACGGACCCGCCACCAGCCATGCGGTGCTGGTCGGCATGGACGAGCGCAACGTGACCCTGCTCGCCAAAGGCAAGCGCGAGCGTGTCGACCTGGCCGCGCTGGTGCCGCGTTTCACCGGCGAGTACACGACTTTCTGGAAGGTGCCGCGCGCCTTCCGCGACCGGCTGGCGCCCGGCGACCAGGGCGTGGACGTCGACTGGCTGGCCGCGCGCCTGGCCCGGCTCGGCGGCGCCGCCGCGCCGGCCCCGCAGCAGCCTTTCGATGCGCGCACCGAGGACTTGCTGCGCAGCTTCCAGGCCAGGCAGAATTTGAAAGCGGACGGCGTCGCCGGACCGCGCACCTACATGCGCCTCAACCAGCTGACCGGGGTCGCCGAGCCGCGCCTGCTCGCCGCCGCCAGGACGGGATACTAAATGTCGTACATTCTGGAAGCACTCAAGAAGGCGCAAGCCGAACGCCAGCTGGGCAATGCGCCCGGCATCCATACGCCCCAGCCGGTGCATGCGCCGGTGGTGGCGGCCGGCGCGCAGCGCAAGCCGCTGCTGGTCGGCCTGGGCGCGGGCGTGGTCGTCGTGGCAGTGGCGGCGGGACTCATGTGGCGCGCACGCACCCCGGCGGGCGCGCCTGCCGTGCTGGCGCAGGCCGGCAAGGCCGCGCCCGGCGCGTCGGCGCAGTCCGTGCCGGCGGCGCCAGCGGCCATGCCGGTTGCGCCGCCTGTGGAAACGCCGCCGGCGTCCGGTACGCCGGTGCCGCCCGCGCAGCCTGCCAGGGTGGTGCGCGACACTGCCCCGCTTGCGCCGCCGGCCGCCCTCCGGCCCACGACAGCGGCGGCGCCGCACGTTGCCCCTGTCGCGCCAGCGCCGCCGGTGGCCGCGCGCGAAGCCGTGCCCGAGCCGGTCTACCTGCCGGCGCCGGCGCGCTCGCCCGAACCTGCGCCGGCACCGGCCCGCGCGCCCGATCCGATCGTCGAGGAACACCTGCGCACCCTGCAGCAGCTGCCCGAGGCGATCCAGCGCGAGGTGCCGAAGGTGGCCGTCGGCGGCTATATCTACTCGCCCAATCCCGCGGACCGGCTGCTGCTGGTCGACAAGATGCTGCGCCGCGAAGGCGAAGAGCTCGCGCCCGGCCTCGTACTGGAACGCCTGATGCCGAAATACGCGGTCATGAATTTCCGGGGCACCCGTTACCGTGTCGGCTACTGATCCGGTGGCGGGCGCCGTGCTGGCCGTGGTCGGCTGGTCGGGCAGCGGCAAGACGACGCTGCTCGAATTCCTCGTCGCCCAGCTGGCCGGGCGCGGGCTGCGCGTGAACGTGGTCAAGCACAGCCACCACGACATCGAACTGGAGCCGCCGCAGAAGGACAGCGCGCGCCTGCGGATGGCCGGCGCGGCCGAAGTGATGATCGCCTCGCCCTACCGCTACGCCATCCTGCGCGAACTGCGCGGCCAGCCCGAGCCGCCGCTTGCCGAGCAGCTGGCGCGCCTGTCGCCGGGCGACTTGACCCTGGTCGAAGGCTACAAATGGGAACCGCTGCCCAAGCTCGAAGTGTATCGCCCGTCGCTGGGGCGGGCACCCCTGTTCCCGGATGACCCGCTGGTCGTGGCCGTGGCGTCCGACGGGCCGGCGCCCGCGGGGCCGGGGCCGGCCTGGCTCGACCTGAATGCACCCGAGACGGTGTTGGACTGGCTGATCGACTGGATGCTGAGGCAGGCTAAAGTTTCCGCGTGACAAGCCGTTAAAGGAGGACAACCCTCACCAGGAGACTCGAATGAACGTCACCGGCATCGCCGCTTTGTCCACCACTATCGCCGAGACCGGCCGCAAGGAGGAAGTCGCCGTCACCATGCTCAAGAAGCAGCAGGACGCGCAGAAAACGGCCATCACCCAGATCCTCGACGGCATCACGCCGCCGCCGGCGCCGCAGAACCTGCCCCCGAACCTGGGTAGCAAGATCAACACCACGGCATAAATCCTGGCCGGCGCATGGGGCGCCGGCGGATCCGCACCGAGGACCCGTCCTCGCAGCGGATGGAATGCAAGCGCGGCGCCCGATGGCGCCGCGGTGACTTCAATGGAAGGCGCGCAGGACGCGCTCTTCGCCGGAGAGGCCCGCGCAACTCTCGGCGGCCAGGCGGGCCGCTTCCATCATGCGACTGAGCTGCGCATCCTCGAATCGCTCGAGTTCCTCGTTGGCGGCATTCAAGGCCATCGCCAGCTTGGCGCGCGCGTTCTGGTAGAGGACGCTCGTATATTGGTCGGTGTTTTTCAGCAGTTCTTGTGCGTTCTCGATGACGAGGCGCAGATCGCCGATAAGCCGTTCCTGCGTTTGCGGATTTTCTTCCGGGGTTTCCATTGCGTTCACCCTTAAAAGACGATTGGTCACGTCTTAAAATTAAAACAAGGACCACCCGTCGCGTTTGTCTGCGCGCAAACGTGCGCCGTAGAGGCCGGTAGTCCCTCCTATTGAACTGCAATCCGCACGTCGCCGACCGTCACCGTCTGACCGGTACGAATCTTGGCGGTCTTGCGCAGTTCTTTCTTGCCGTCGACCGACACCACGCCACTGGCCACCATGTTCTTGCCGGCGCCGCCGCTGTCGCACAAGCCCACCAGTTTCAGCAGCTGGTTGAGTTCGACGAACTCGGATGTCAGTTCGAAAGTTGTCTTTTGCATATTATCCTCGGGGAGAATTATGGAGCGCACGGTTGGGCTCGCCTCAGCAGGGTGCCGGGGCGGGGCTTGCGCAAGCGCGCGCCCGCGCGGGCCGCTTACTCGGGATCGGGACGCGTCATGTTCATCGGAACGATCCACTGGTCGAACTGTTCCTCGGTGACCAGGCCCGATTGCCGGGCCGCCTCGCGCAGCGTGATGCCCTCGTGCTGCGCATGCTTGGCGATCCGCGCGGCGGCATCATACCCGATGTGCGGCGTGAGCGCGGTCACCAGCATCAGCGAGCGCTCCATGAGTTCGCCGATCCGGGCGCGGTTCGGCTCGATGCCGCGGGCGCAATGTTCGTCGAAGGAGCGCATGCCGTCGGCCAGCAGGCGCGCGCTTTGCAGGAAGTTGTGCGCGATCATCGGCTTGAACACGTTGAGCTCGAAATTGCCCTGCGAGGCGCCCACCGTCAGCGCCACGTCGTTCCCGAACACCTGGCAGCACAGCATGGTCAGCGCTTCGCACTGGGTCGGATTGACCTTGCCCGGCATGATCGAACTGCCCGGCTCGTTTTCCGGGATCGTGATCTCGCCCAGGCCGGAGCGTGGCCCGGAGGCCATCCAGCGCACGTCGTTGGCGATCTTCATCAGCGCCGTGGCCAGCGTCTTGAAGGCGCCGTGGCCCGACACCAGCGCATCGTGTCCGGCCAGCGCCGCGAACTTGTTGGGCGCGGTCTTGAAGGCGAGCCCCGTGCGCGAACCGAGTTCGGCGGCGATGCGCGGCGCGAACTCCGGGTGCGCGTTCAGGCCGGTGCCGACCGCCGTGCCGCCGGCTGCCAGCGACAGCAGGCCGGGCAGGCAGGTGCGGATCGCGCTTTCGGCGAATTCGAGCTGGGCGACGTAGCCCGAGAACTCCTGGCCGAGCGTCAGGGGCGTGGCGTCCTGCAGGTGGGTGCGGCCGATCTTGACGATGTCCTCGAAATCGCGCGACTTGACCAGCAGCGTGGCGCGCAGGCGCGCCAGCGAGGGCAGCACCTTGTTCGCCACCGCCTGCGCCGCGGCCACGTGCATGGCGGTGGGGAAGATGTCGTTCGAGGACTGGCCCATGTTGACGTCGTCGTTCGGGTGCAGCAGGCGCGCCTCGCCCCGTTCGCCGCCGATCAGCTCGGAGGCGCGGTTGGCCAGCACCTCGTTCATGTTCATGTTGCTTTGGGTGCCGGAACCGGTCTGCCAGACGGCCAGCGGGAATGCGTCCGGATGGCGGCCTTCCAGCACTTCGTCGGCGGCGGCGATGATGGCATCGGCCTTGTCGCGCGCGAGCTTGCCGAGCGACCGGTTGACGGCGGCCGCGGCACGCTTGACCTGGGCCAGCGCGGCGACCAGTTCCGGCGCCATGCGTTCGGTCGAGATATCGAAGTGATGCAGAGAACGTTGGGTCTGGGCGCCCCAGAGTCGCTCGGCCGGGACCTCGATCGGGCCGAAACTGTCTTTTTCCATCCGGATTTCCATGGCTTGTCCTGTTTATTCGACGCGGGAGCTAAAGAGTGTATCCGAACACCCGTTAATGACGCTTAGGCTACAAACTTCTTCCCGCCATGGCGTTTCGCACACTGACCCTGTTTTCAAGCCTGTTGCTGGCGGCCGCGACGGCGGCCGGCCACGCCGCCGAACTGGGCGACGCCCAGGTGCGGTCGCACATCGGGCAAGCGCTCGTGGCGGACGTCGAGCTGACCCTGGTCGAGGAACCCGGCAAGCCGGTCGCCGTGCGCCTGGCCCACGCGGATGTGTACCGCGGCGCGAACATCGCCATGCCGCCGGTCCTCTCCAGCCTGGCCATGACGGTGATGCGGCGCGACGGCCGCCAGTTCCTGCATCTGACCTCGCTCAAACCGGTCGAGAGCCGCCATCTCCACCTGTACCTCGAGCTGGCCGACGGCGGCCAGCGCAGCGTGCGCCTGGTGACCCTGTGGCTGACGCCGGACCCGAACCCGGCGCCGCCGCCGCCGCCCGTGCCCGAGACGCCGAAGCTGCAGCCGGCGCCCCAGCTTCCTGCCCCGGCCCGCGCGCCGGTGCCGGCGCCGCGCCTGGCCGCTGCCCTGCATGCGGGCGAGGAATACGTGGAAGCGGGCGGGCCGACACCGCCCGTGCCGCGCAAGGCCGCGCCCAGGCCGGCGCCCGTGAAAAAAGCGGCTGCTCCCATGAAAGCCGCGGCCGAAGCGCCCAGCTGCGCCCCGCAGGCGCCCAGCGCGCATGTGGACGCCTGCGTCGCGCTCGGCGAGAAGAATACAGCGCTGCATCGGCAACTGGACCGGCTCGAAGACAAGGTCAAGCTGCTGCAAGGCACCGCGCCGCCGGCGCCGCCGCGGCCCGTCGCGGCGTCCGCCCCGGCGGCGCAGGCGACACCCGGCGACGCCCCCACGGGCGCGCCGCGCATCCACCGCAAGCCGAAGAAGGCCGAGCCGCCCGCACCCGACACCCCATGGCAGCTGATCGGCGCCGGCCTGGCCGCCATGCTGGCGCTCGGCGCCCTGGTGCTGATGCTGCTGCGCCGCCGCCACGGCGCCGGCTTCGGCAAGATCGCGGCGCTGCACAAACCGGCCAAGCTGCCGAAGGCGGCGCCGGTACCCGGCGCGCCGACGCCGCATTTCATGGCGGCGGTGAAGGCGCGCCTGATGCCGGGACGGGGCAAGGGAACGCCTTCCAAGGCGGCCGAACCGGTCCTGGACGACGCGATTTCCCAGCCGGAACAGGGCACGCACGAATCGATCACACATCCTTAAAATTTGCGCTATACTGAATTTGTTGGTTATCAAAACCACAAAACGAAACAGAGTTCGGCGCAGCCACCACCGATAGCGTGGCGCGGGTACCGGATGTACGTCGCGAGACGCCTGTTTTCGGAAGCGGTCACGCTGCCAACAGCGGCAGCGGACGCCGGATGCAACCGGCAAAGAGGCAACACCGGGACGACCTGGTGTTGCTCTCCGAATTCATACGCAACCCCTTGCGTAGCAAACAAGCGCCTGCGGGCGCTTTTTTGTTGTGCGTCCACTCGGCGCACGCTTCGGGAGTGCGGACCCGTCGGCAGGGTGGTGCGGGAGGGCTCGGTCGGCATGCTCGCTCCCTCCGTTGCGATTGCAGGCGTCTTTCGTCCAGACGTAAAAAAAGCGCCCGCAGGCGCTTGTCGTACGACGCGGGGAGGGCGGTTCAATGCGCGCGCATCGCGCGCTCCAGCTGGCCCATCCATGGCTCGGTCACGTCGCGCACGGCGCGGTCGTTGGCCATGATCTGCTTGAGCAGGTCGATCTTGCGCAGGCGCTTGGCGCCTTCCAGCGGCGGCACGCCGCTTGCCGTCGCGCCCGCCTGAGCCGCGCACTGCGCCTTCAAGCTGTCGAAATGCTTCCAGTCACCCGATTGCGCCGCGACCGCCATCTTGCCCGTCAAGCCAGCAATATTTTCGTACATCGAGAGAACTTCGTTGGAGGTCATGTTAGTGCCGCGACAATTTTTTTTCGGCTGGATTACCGGTTGTCCTCCTTTTACGGCAGGGCGCGGTGGAACTTTAGGGGTATTTGCGAAAATAATTGAAAAGTTTTTCCAGCCGCGCGCTCCGGTCGCCGGGGGCGTCGGCCGACGCGCCATGCGGACAGGGGAGAGCGGTACACTGACCGACACGTCGCGGCCAGAACTTCGGACCGGATGCGCTGGCCGCCTTGCCGGCAGCGCTACCGTGATGCGTCATCCGGTCCTTATATTGTCATCCAATCCTTCATCATTCGAGGAAAAGCATGCAGACTCGCTGGACACCGACGACCACCGCCATCGTTCTGGCCTTCTGCGGTGGCGCCCTGGGCGCGCCGGCGATCGCCGCAGTCCAGGCAGGCCAGGCGGTCCAGGTCGCGCCGCCCGCCGACAAACCCGCCCCAGGCAAGAGCGCCGCCATGACGGTGCTGCCGGGCGACGACTTCTTTACCTGGGCCAATGGCGACTGGCTGGCCAGGACCGAGATCCCGGCCGACCGCGGTTCCTGGAGCGCGATGGGCGCCCTGGCCGAGGATACCAACGAGCGCATCGCAACAATGATCGAGGAACTCGGCGCGGCCAAGGGCACGAGCGGCGAAGCGCGCAAGGTGGCCGACTTCTACGCGGCCTACATGGATGAAGCCGGTATCGAGAAGCGCGGCCTGGCGCCGCTGAGACCCGTGTTGGCGAGTATTGCCGGCATCAAGGACAAGGCCGGCCTGGTGCGCGCGCTCGGCGGCTCGATCCGCGCCGACGTCGATCCCCTGAACGCCACCAATTTCTTCACCGAGAACCTGTTCGGCCTATGGGTGGCGCAAGGCCTGGCCGAACCGTCCCGCAACCTGCCTTATCTGCTGCAGGGCGGTCTCGGCTTGCCGGACCGCGCCTATTACCTCGAGAACAATGCGCGCATGGCCGAGCTGCGCACCCGGTACCAGCAGCACATCGCCGCCATGCTCAAGCTGGCCGGCATGGACAGGAGCGACGCGCGCGCCGCGCGCGTCTTCGAACTCGAGCTGGCGCTGGCGCAGACCCACGCCACGCGCGAGGAGTCGGCGAATATCCAGAAGTCAAACCATGTCTGGACCATGCAGGATTTCGCGGCCAAGGCCCCGGGTGTCGACTGGAACGCCTTCTTCAGGGCGGCCGGCTTGTCCGGCCAGGACCGCTTCCAGGTCTATCACCCGGGCGCCATCGTCGGCGCGGCCAAGCTGCTGGCCGACGCCGACGTCGCCACCTGGCGCGACTACCTGGCTTTCCACAAGCTGAACCAGTACGCAGGCCTGCTGCCGAAGGCCTTTTCCGACCAGCGCTTCGAATTCAATGGCAAGGCGCTGAGCGGTGCTCAGCAGCAGTCGGGGCGCTGGAAGCGCGCGCTCGGCGCCACCAATGCGGCGATGGACGAGGCCGTCGGCAAGCTCTACGTCGCCCGTTATTTCCCAGCCGAAAACAAGGCCAAGGTACAGGCAATGGTGGCCAATATCATCGACGCCTTCAGCCGCCGTATCGACAAGCTTGCGTGGATGGCGCCGGCCACCCGCGCGCATGCCCAGGCCAAGGTGAAAGCGCTGTATGTCGGCATCGGCTATCCGGAGCGCTGGAAATCCTACGACGGCTTGCGCGTGGTCGCCGGCGACGCCTTCGGCAATGCGATCCGCGCCGAGGAATACCATTATCGGCAAGAACTGGCCAAGCTAAAACGCAAACCCGACCGCACCGAATGGGCCATGCCGCCGCAACTGGTCAACGCCGTGAATTTGCCGCTGCAAAACGCGATGAACTTCCCGGCCGCGATCCTGCAGCCGCCCTTCTTCGATCCAACAGGGTCCGAGGCCGCCAATTACGGCGCGATCGGCTCGATCATCGGTCACGAGATCAGCCACAGCTTCGACGACCAGGGCGCACAGTTCGACGCCCAGGGCCGGCTGCGCGACTGGTGGACGAAGGAAGACCTGGAACACTTCAGGGCCGCCTCGCGCAAGCTGGTCGCGCAGTATGGCGCCTATCGACCCTTCCCGGACCTGGCCGTCAACGGCCAGTTGACGCTGAGCGAAAACCTGGCCGACCTGGCCGGACTGGAGGCGGCCTACGACGCGTTCAAGACCACGCCGGGCGGCAAGACAATGAACGCCGACCGCGCGTTCTTCACCGGCTTCGCCCAGGGCTGGCGCAGCAAGACGCGCGAAGCCGCGCTGCGCCGCGCCGTACTGACCGACGGCCATGCGCCATCGCGCTACCGCACCTATATCGTGCGCAACCTCGATGCCTGGTACAAGGCCTTCGACGTCAAGCCGGGGCAGGCCCTGTACCTGGCGCCGCAGGAGCGCGTGAAGATCTGGTGAGCGCCGGCGGCACGGCGCGCCGCGCCGTCGGCGGGCATCGGTTATCCTGTGCCGAGGCGGCGTGCCATCCCGGCCGCGCCGCGCCATTCACGATTGCCATTCACGATTGCCATGACCGACAGCTCCGACGACCGCCTTGACGAACTCTCCCGGCGTACCCTCGCGCATTACGACCACACGGCGCGCGAGTTCTTCGCCGGCACGATCGACCACGACGTCAGCCAGAACGTGACGGCGCTGCTGGATGCGATCACCGCGCCCGCGCCCTACACGCTGCTCGATTTCGGTTGCGGTCCGGGACGCGACCTCAAGACCTTCACCGCGCTCGGACACCGCGCCATCGGCCTCGACGGCTCGGCCGAATTCGCCGCCATGGCGCGCGCTTACAGCGGCTGCGAAGTCTGGCAGCAGGATTTCCTGCATCTCGACCTGCCGTCGGCGTTCTTCGACGGCGTGTTCGCGAACGCCTCGCTGTTCCATGTGCCGAGCGCGGCGCTGGACGGCGTGCTGGCACAGCTGTATGCCGCCCTGAAACCCGGCGGCGTGCTGTTCAGCTCGAATCCACGGGGGCACAACGAAGAAGGCTGGAACGGGCCGCGCTGGGGCAGCTACTACGATTATCCGACCTGGGAACGCCACCTGGTCGCGGCCGGTTTCCTTCCACTGCAGCATTACTACCGGCCGCCCGGCTTGCCGCGCGAACAGCAGCCCTGGCTGGCAAGCGTCTGGCGCAAGCCAAATGTTAATCAACGAACAGAGGAACGTGACAATCGCGCCTAAGCTGGACCCTCGTTTTCAACCGAAGAGGACTCATCATGAACGAGGACCAAATCAAGGGCAAGGCCAAGGACATCGGCGGCAAGATCCAGCAAAAGGTCGGCGAAGCCGTCGGCAGCCGCCAGCAGCAGTCGGAAGGATTGTCGAACCAGGCTGAAGGCAAGGTGCAGGAAAAAGTGGGCGACGTGAAGGATATCGTCAAGGGCAAGCGCTGATTTCTGCGCCGTACATCCACCAAGCCGCGCCGTGGCGCGGCTTTCTGTCGTGCGTGCCCGCGCCTGCGAACGCGCCGGCCGCCAGTCCGGCTAGGACTTCGGCGACTCGTCCACCTTGTCTCCCAGAACATCTTCCACGTACAGCATCTGTACCAGCACCTTCAGCGCCGCCGCCAGCGGCGTGGCCAGCGCCACCCCGGCAAACCCGAACAGCGTGCCGAACACCAGCTGCATCACGATGGTCAGTGCCGGCGGCAAGTCGACCGCGCGCGATTCGATCAGCGGTTGCAGTACATAACCCTCGACCAGCTGCACGCCGGCGAACAGCAGCACCGTGTACAGCGCCAGGTCCGGACTGATGGAGAACGCGATCAGCACCGCCGGTGCGCCGGCCATGATCGGCCCGAGGTAGGGCACGAAATCGAGCAGGCCGGCGATGATCCCGAGAATCAGCGCCAGCGGCACGCCGAGCAGGGACAGGCCGATCGCCGTTGTCGTGCCGACGATCAGCATCGACACCGATTTGCCCAGCAGCCAGCTCGACAGCGTATGCCCGATCTTCTGCAGGACCTGGCGCGCGCGCTGGCGTTTCGACGGCGGTACCAGCTTGATCACCCCGCTGGTGTAGAGGCGCGGCGAGGCGGCGAAATAGATGCCCACGAACAGGATGATGACGACGTTGCCGATCGCTCCCAGCACGCCGCCGAAGAACAGCCCGGCGTTTGGCACCAGCTGCGACATCTGCTTGACGATCTGCTCCGGCGGCGGCAGGCCGGCCAGGATTTTCTTGAGGATCGGAGACGCGTTGACGGCGCTGTGCAACTGCTGCAGCGACTTCGGCACCGTGTCGGCCAGCTTGGCCGACTGCTCGGAAATTTGCGGCGCCATGGCCCAGCCACCCACGCCGATGACGGCGAACAGCAGCAAGACCACCACCCCCAGCGCGTACTCGCGCTTGAGCTTGATACGCTGCGCCAGCATGGTCGATAGTTCATACAGCAGGACTGCGCACAGGATGCAGGCAAATACCAGCAGCAGGGCATCGGCCGCGAACCAGAGTGCGGCAAGCGCAAGTATGAAGAGGACGCTGACGCCGTTGACCAGGGCGGTGCGCTTGACCAGCGTATGTTCCTGTTGCGGCGTGTCGGTCGTGCCCTCGGCTGGGGCGGGGGAGGAGTGGGCAGGTTCGCGCATGATCGTCATTGATTAACAAAAGAATAATCAAACATTACCACCGGTGCCGGCATTTCGGCGCATGGATGGGGGGCAATTGTGTGGATAAAATATTCACATCTTGTGTGCGTCGCCGAACAGATCGCTGGGCTCCGGATGCGTAATCTGGACCCATCGCGTCGTCACCCGACCACGCTGCCCAACCAGGAGATCACCATGAACAAAGACCAAGTCGAAGGCAAACTGCAAGACATCGGCGGCAAGATTCAGGAAGAAGCCGGCAAGCTGGTCGGCAACACCGAACAGCAAGCCAAGGGCCTGAAGAACCAGGTCGAAGGCAAGACCCAGGAAAAGTATGGCGACGTCAAGGAAAACTTGAAAGACGCCACTAACTGATGTCCGGCGCCGCCCTGCGCGGTGCCGCGAAAATGAAAAGGCCCCGGCGTCGACACGCCGGGGCCTTTTTTCCAGGTCTGCCGCTGCGGGAGCGGATGCTTACTCGATTTCGTAGGCGCCGATGTCGACCTTGGTGCCCAGGACCGCGCGTGCGGTGCCGGCAGCCAGATGCTTGTAGCTCGCCGCCGCGGCCAGCGACACGCCGCCGCTGGCCGGTGCCGGCGTCGAACCGGCATTCGCGATCAGCGCGCTCGTCAGCGGACGCAGGTCGTAGGCTGCCTTGTCGACGAAACCGAAGGCCAGCGACTGGTAATTTGTCGTCTTGGTGGCGGTCGTCTGGTTGGTGACCGTGCCGAAGCCGCTGAACAGGTTGTTGACCAGCTTGGCGCCGACCTTGGCATTGCGCACCATCACGAAGGTGCCGCGGTTGCCGTCGTCGTTGATGAAGGTATTGTTGATCACGTACAGATCGCTGTTGCGGTCGGTCCCGATGCCTTCTTCGCCGTAGGACACCATGGCTGGATTGTTCGAAGCCGCCGGCTGCATGATGACGTTGCCGATGATAAAGGTAGTACCGCCGTTCGGCACATTGATTTCGTAGCTGGGCTTGCCGGCGGCGGTGCTGCCGCTTTCCCCGCTGCGCAGGCTCGAGAAGCGGTTGTACGCGATCGTGTTGTAGAGGGCGCGCGACTTCAGGTTGTGGCCGACATGGGCATCGTGCGAGTAGTTGTAGCGGAAGGTCAACTTGCCGACCTTGCCGATATAGACATTGTGGCTGTAACCGTCGCCATAGCCGTTACGGCCGAATTCGTTGTTCTCGAGAATCACGGTGCTGGCGGTGTTCACGCCGCTCAGTACGCCGTTTTCGTTATTGTGCAGGAACGAGTTACGCAGGGTGAAATTGGTCCCTTCGAGACGCAAGGCAGCGCCGTTGCGCTCAGGCACCCTGGCACCGAGCATCTCCACATTGTCGATCACGATATTGCTGCCAACCACAACCCAGGTGCCCTTGCTCAGCGCGGCCTTGCCCGCGGCATCGATTTTCGGGCGGCCGTTGACGCCGCGGATGGTCAGGTTGCTCTTGTAGATGGCGCAGACATCGCCCGCGTAGGTACCGCCCTGGATTTCGATAAGGTCGCCGGCTTGCGCTGCGGCGAACGCCTTGCACGGTGTTGCATAGGTCTTGCCGGTACCGACGCTCAGCGTGGCAGCCGCGGCCGGTACGGCGACGGCGGCGCCCATGATCAGGGAAGCGAAGGCGAAAGTGATGCGAGTTGCGTTGGTACGGTTGGCTTGCATTTGGAAATATCCTCTAGTGCGTGCTCTTCTGAGCGTGTCTCAAGATCAGGAACACGGAGAATAACGCGAGGAATTAATTCCGGGGGGACATAAATTGTTACAAGAAACTTACAATTTTGCCCTTGTATTTAGCATTCCCATAGGAAAAGAACGCATTTGACGGCAAATGTAATCTCGTAAAAAAGTGTATCGGCGTCTCGTATACGAGACATCGCCATTGACATTCTCTTGATTTTTCCTAAATTCCCGTGGCAATGCGTGCAACATTTTTCAGCAGCCAAATAAAAAACCGGAAAGCCCGCTCAGGCATTCCGGCTTGTCGAGGGGTGGCGCAGGCTTACCTGGCCGCGGTGCCGCCCAAGTGCTTCTTGAAAAAGGATTCGATCAAGCCATACACATGGCGCTGGCTGGTACGGCCCGAGATGCCGTGCTTGGCGCCCGGATAGGTCATCAGATCGAACTGCACGTTGCGCTTGACCAGTTCGTCGATCAGGCGCGTGGTGTTCGAAAACAGCACGTTATCGTCGGCCATGCCATGCACCAGCAGCAGCGGCGACTTCACGCCGTCGAGGTGCGCGAACACGCCGCTGCGGGCGTAGGCTTGCGGGTCCGACTTCGGTGTGCCACCGACGAATTGCTCGGTGTAATGGGTGTCGTACAGTGCCCAGTCGGTCACCGGCGCCACCGACACGCCCATCGCGATCTTGTCCGACGCCGCCGCCAGCAGACGCAGGGTCATGAAGCCGCCATAGCTCCAGCCGAACACGCCGACGCGCCTGGCGTCGACGAAGCTCTGCCGGGCCAGCCAGTCGATGCCGGTGAGCTGGTCTTCGACTTCGTGCTTGCCCAGGTTGTTATGGATGACGTCGGTGAACCGGCGCTCGCGACGGCTCGAGCCGCGGTTATCCAGGCGGAACACCACGAAGCCTTGCTGCGCCATGTACTGGTCGAAATAATTGCCCCAGGCACGGGTGACACGCTGCGAGTGCGGGCCACCGTACGTGAACAGGAAGACCGGATAACGCTTGGTCGCGTCAAAATTGGCCGGCTTGATCATCGAGTAGTGCAGGGTCTGGCCATCGTTCGCCTGAATGGTGCCGTAGTCGGTCGGCAGCAGGTCCGGCAGGTAGGGGGCGAAGGGGTGATTGGCGTCGAGCTCGTTACGCTCGAGCCACTGCACCATCGCGCCGTCGGCACGCCGGATCGACACTTGCGGCGGGGTGCGCGGGTTCGAATAGGTGTCGACGAAGATCTTGCCGTTGTTCGCGAAGGCCGCTTCGTGCCAGCCGTCGCCGGCCGTGATGCGCGCCGGCTTCGCGGCCAGGCTGCCGTCCAGCGCCAGCGCATAGGTTTGCTTGTCGATGACGGCATCCTTGTTCGACGAGACGTACACCTTGCCGGCAGCTTCGTCCACGGCCAGTACGCTGTCGATGCCCCATTCGCCGCGCGAGATCGGGTTCAGCAGCTTGCCGTTCAGGTCGTACAGGTAGAGGTGGTTGCGGCCCGAGCGCTCCGAAGCCCAGATGAAGGCCGGACGGTGCTTCAGGAAGCGCAGGTCGTTGTGGATGCTGACCCAGGTCGTCGAGGTTTCGGTGAGCAGGGTGCGCTGGGCCAGGGTGGCGGCGTCGACGGCGACCAGGTCGAGACGCTTCTGGTCGCGCGCCTGGCGCTGGTAGACCAGGGTCTTGCTGTCGGCGCTCCAGTCGGCGCGCACCAGGTAGATGTCTTTCTCGGCGCCGAGGTCGACCTTGCGCGAGATGCCTGTTTCCGGCGACACGATGAACAGGTCGACCAGCACGTTCGGGTCGCCCGCGGCCGGATAGTGCTGGTCGATCACCTCGGTACGGTCGGCGAAGATTTCGAAGCGGCGCACCACCGGCACCGGCGCTTCGTCGTAGCGTTTGTACGCAACGGCGGAGTCGTCCGGCGCCCAGTAGTAACCGGTGGTCTGGTCCATTTCTTCCTGGGCCACGAACTCGGCTTCGGCATTGTGCACGGTCCCCTTGCCGTCCTGCGTCAGCTGGCGCTCGGCGCCGGTCTTGAGGTCGATCACGACCAGGTTCTGGTTGCGGACAAACGAAACGTAGCGGCCCTTCGGCGAAATCTTCGGATCGAGCACATTACCGGTTGCCACCTTGCGCGCGCCTTCCGGCCTGGCGGCGTCGACCAGGTACAGGTCGCCGCCGATCGGCACCAGCAACTGCTTGCCGTCAGGCGACCAGCTATAGCTCAGGATGCCCGACAGGCTGGCGGTACGGGCGCGCTCGCGCCGTGCCTTTTCCTCGAGCGACAGGTTTTCGTTCGGAACGAGCTTCTTGGAGTCGACCAGGCGCTGCATGGTCTTGTCCTTTAGGTTGTATTCCCACAGGTCTTGCTGGAACTGGTTATCTTCGCGGCCACGCAGGAAGGTCACGCGCTCGCCGTCGGGAGAGACACGCAGGTTTTTCACGCCCGGACCTGCAAGCGATGGGTCCGCATGGATGCGGTCGAGTGTCAGGCGTTCCGCCGAAGCGGGCGCGGCCGCAAGCGCGGCCAGGAGGCAGAGGAGAAGGCGCATTGGTTGTCTCGTTGAAAGTTAGCTTTATGCAACGGACGAGACGATACCAGAGTCCACCTCCGAAATCAGTACTTACTCCAGGAATACCACGTTCTCAATGCGCGGCGGCGGATGCCCGCTGGCGCGACAGGCGCTCCATCGACCAGGTCAGCAACACGGCGGCGATCGTCAGCCCCAGCACCAGCCCGATCCAGAAGCCCGTCGATTCCATCGGCACGCTGGGCGACCAGGGGAACCAGCCCGGCGCAATGCCGAGAATATAGCCCAGCGGCAGCGAGAAACCCCAGAAGGCGACCAGCTGGATGAGCATCGGCGGACGCGTGACCTGGTAGCCGCGAATCGCCGAGGCCGTGGCGACCTGGGTCGCATCCGACAGCTGGAACAGGGCCGCGAACAGCAGCAGGTGCACGCAGGCTTGCTGCACCGCCGGGTCCGACGTGTAGGCGCGCGCGATTTCCCAGCGGAAGAGGGCGATGCACGCCGCCGACAGCAGCCCGAAGGCGACCGACATCCCGACGCCGACGCGCGCGACGAATTGCGCGCGCAGCGGATCGCCTTCGCCCATCGCCTGGCCGACGCGGGTGAGCAGGCCGATGCCGAAGCTGAGCGGCACCATGAACACCAGCGAGGCGAAGTTCAGCGCGATCTGGTGCGCCGAGACCTGGATGACGCCGAAGCGCGCCACCAGCAGGCTGATCAATCCAAACGCGCTGACCTCGGCGAAATAGGTCACGCCGATCGGCAGGCCCAGGCGCAGCATGCCGCGGATTGCATTCCAGTCGGGACCTTCCCAGCCGGTGAACGGATAGGTCATGCGGTAGACGGGCGCCACCCTGATCCAGGCCAGCATGGCAACGAGCATCAGCCACATGCCGATGGCGGTCGAGACGGCGCAGCCGACCGCGCCCATTTGGGGAAAGCCCCAGTTGCCGAACACCAGCAGCCAGTTGCTGGCGATATTGAAGAGCAGGCCGAGGAGCGCGATGACCATGATCGGCTTGGTCTCGTTGATGCTGGTCGTGTAGCCGTACAGCGCGCGGTAGCAGGCAAAGGCCGGCATGCCGATGCTGGTGACGTGCAGGAAGAGGGCGGCGCGGTCGGCCACCGCCTGGTCCAGGCCGATATGATCGAACAGCAGCGTGCACAGGTTGGTGGCGGCGAGGGCGACCAGGCCGATGCCCGCGCCTTTCCACAGCGCCTGGCGCACCGCGTGCGGAATCCTGTCGTAGCGTCCGCCGCCGATGTCGTGCGCCACCACGGTATTGATCGACATCATGATGCCCATCACCGTTACCAGCACGATCGACCAGACCGAGGCGCCCAGCGAGACGGCCGCCAGTTCCTCCGCGCTCACGTGTCCCGTCATCGCCACGTCGGCCACGCCCATGCCGACGGTGGCCAGCTGCCCCACCAGCATCGGCCAGGACAGCTTCCAGAGGGTAGCGATCTCGAGGCGGATGGGGGAAGCCGAAGCGGCGACGGTGGTGGTCGTGGAAGTCATGGGCAAGCCGGAGGCGGAAACCTGTGATTTTACTGTCTAAGCACCTGGCTCGGTAGGGAGGAGTGGATGGGTTCTCCGTGCCGAGACCTTGGACCGGCGCCTGGCGTGCATGGCATTTCCGGCCACGAGAAGGCGGGAGCTTTATTTTCGCTGCGCCCGGCCCCATCTGTCGGGCAACGAGCAACCAATCCGGGAGTGCACTGTGGAATACAAGGACTATTACCAGACCCTTGGCCTCGACAGGAACGCGAGCGCGGACGACATCAAGAAGGCGTACCGGAAAATGGTGCGCAAGTACCATCCCGATGTCAGCAAGCACGAGGACGCGGACGCGAAGACCAAGGAAATCAACGAAGCCTACGAGGTGCTGGGCGACGCCGAAAAGCGCGCCGCCTACGATGCGCTCGGGCGCAGCCATCATGCGGGCGAGCAATTCCGTCCGCCGCCGGACTGGGGCGAGCGATACGACTTCGCGGGTGCCGGGGGCGAGGACTTCTTCGCCGACCTGTTCGCGCATGTCGGCCGCCAGCGCCGCGGCGGCTTCCAGATGCGCGGCGACGATATCCACGCCGCCATCACGATCGACCTGACCGATGCCTACCGCGGCGCCACCCGCACCGTGAGCCTGCGCGTGCCGCGGCAGGGAGCGGCGGGGCGTGCCACGATGCAGGAAAAGACGCTCAACGTGAACATCCCGCGCGGGGTCACGCCGGGGCAGCAGCTGCGCCTGGCCGGGCAGGGCCACGAAGGCCATGGCGGCGCCGGGCCGGGCGACCTGTACCTGGAGATCGGCTTCGCGCCCGATCGGCGTTACCGCGTCGAGGGCGCGCATGTGTACCAGAACGTGCCGGTCACGCCCTGGGAGGCCGCGCTGGGCGGTCCGGTCGCGGTGCCGACGCCGTCGGGCACGGTCGAGGTGACGATTCCGGCCGGCTCGCAGAGCGGGCGCAAGCTGCGCTTGAAGGGCAAGGGCATTCCGGCCAATCCGCCGGGCGATCTCTACCTGATCCTGGACGTGGTGCTGCCGCCGGCAAATACCGAGAAGGCGCGTGCGATTTACCAGGCGATGGCGCGCGACCTGGCCTTCAATCCGCGCGTCGCCTGAATCTTGCTGGAGGAACGAAGGATGAAAGCGAACCAGATTGTGACGGGGGTCCTGGTCGACGAAGCGGCCCTGGATCTCGATGAGCTGGCCCGGGCCTGCCGGGTCGAGCCGGACTGGGTGGTACGCCATGTGGAGGCGGGCGTGCTGGGTGGCGAGGCCGAGGTGACGGCCCTGCGCTTTCGCAGCAGCGACCTGGCGCGGGCGCGCCGCCTGCTCGAGCTGGAGCGCCATTTCGATGCCAACGAGGACCTGGCGGCGCTGGTCATCGACCTGGCCGACGAGGTGCGCCGGCTGCGCGCGCGCCTGCGCACCCTGGGCTTGAAGGACGCCTGAAGGACGCCTGAAGCGCGCGCCGTGCGGACGTGCGCCCTCCTAGAATCGTCTTGGATGCATGACGGACAATCACATCGAGGAGGTCACATGGAACTGGAACAAGAACAGGATGACGGCAAGGCGCTGCAGGGCAAGCGCATTGCGGTCCTGATGACGGACGGCGTCGAGCAGGTCGAGTACACGGGGCCGCGCAGTTTCCTGGAAGGCGAGGGCGCCGAAGTGGTCCTGATCTCGCCCAAGCAGGCAGGCGAAAGCGTGCAGGGGATGCACCATGACGCCAAGGGTGACACCTTCCGGGTCGAGCTGAACGTCAAGGACGCCAGGCCGGGCGACTACGATGCGCTGGTGCTGCCGGGCGGCGAACAGAATCCGCTCGCGCTGCGCAAGAGTCCGGAGTCGATCGCCTTCATCCGCGACTTCTACGCCGAGGACAAGCCGATCGCCGCCATCTGCCACGCGCCCTGGGTCCTGATCGATGCCGGCATCGCCGAGTCGAAAAGCCTGACGAGCTGGCCGGAGATCCAGGACGACATGAGGGCAGCCGGGGCCGAATGGACCGACCAGGAAGTGGTGATCGACGAAAAGCTGATCACGAGCCGCAAGCCGGCGGACATTCCGGCGTTTAACCGGGCGCTGAAGCAGGAGCTGATGATTTCGCCGGAGATGGCCGATATCGGGCCGTCGTCGTAAACTGCTTTTCTTCGTTGCCTGCGCGGGGGCGGCGTGATCGGGACGCCGCGCCCTGAGCTCGCTGCAGCCCGTCCGGCGTCCGCGCGGACGCCGGGAGTCCCTGCTGCCGGGAGGGTGCGGATTATTGCGGCTTGCGCAAGCCGTAGTTGGGTTCGCGTTCGATGTACATGGCGAAGTGGACGATCATCGCGCCGTTCACGCCCTGACCGACGACGCGGCCGGTGACCTTGTCCTTGCCCCACATTCCCAGGTCGAGATTGCCGGAGAAAGCGCTTGCCTGCACGAAGGGAATGCTGATGCGGGCGTTGCCGGAGCTGCCGTCGATCTTCAGGTCCGCAGGGGTTGGCTCGCCTTCTTTTTCGACGGCGTGGATGGTGATTTTCGTGCCGCGCAGCTCGGCGGGAGAAAGAAGGGCTTCTTCGTTGGGGCCGATGATGAAGGAGGTGGAGAAGAAGACTTCTTTGTTGTTAATTTTAAGCATGGAGTGGGCCTCAGGTGGATTGATGGCAATATAGTAACAGCGTCTGGCGGAAGGGCTGGATTACTTAGGTTTTGGCAGCGTGAGCGCTGGAAGGTAGCAAGGTAGGGTCAGAAAGGTAGGGAAGGTAGGGTCAAGTCTGAAAGGTGGGGTCAGGAAGGTGGCACAGGAAGGTGGGGTCAAGTCTGACATTCGGACACACAGGAAGGTGGGGTCAAGTCCACAGGAAGGTGGGGTCAAGTCTGACATTCGGACACGAGCTCTGCCTTTGGGAAGGTGGGGAAGGTGGGGTCAAGTCTGACATTCGGACACGAGCTCTGCCTTTGGGCTCGGTCTCGAATTTGCAGACTCATCAGTTGATCAGCGCAAGGCAAGAAATCGCTGCGCGATTGCCGCCGGTCGGCGAATCGGGCAGCCGTCGCGTCCGGAGGCGCAACGTCGCTCGCAAGCACGCAGCTGCGCGGCTCGAAACCCCTGCTCGCCCCTCGTCCGTTCCGGATTCGGTGTCGATTCCGACGCCGAAACGACACCGCACAACGAGAACAGCCCCGCTGGCTTTCGCCGGCGGGGCTGTTGTCGTTATGCGGTGGTGGAGGCGGAGGGAATCGAACCCTCGTCCGCAAGCACTCTACAGACAGTTCTACATACTTAGCACTATCATTTAATTTAACCGGTACAACGGGGATGTGCACCCTGTGTACCAGCGAGTTACCTTAAATTTCGGAAGCAACCAAGTAACCCGGTTGAGTCCTAGCCTCTGTAAATGACTCTACTTGCCTTGCGGCCCACCCCAGAGGCGAGGTAGTGTAGAGCTAGCAGCAATTAAGCTGCGAGTGCGTACGAGTTATCGTTTGCAGTTATTGATTTCTGGATGTATTTACGAGGTAACCAGTCCTCGGTATGCCCTGCGCTGCTTTGCAACCCACGTCGAAACCAGGTCGCCCCCAACGAAACTCCATTGTACTCCAATCGCGGACCGTGTGTAGCGCGTCCGCGACCGGATCGCGTCAAGCTTACTGCCCGGCGCGCTTGGCCACTTCGTTGCCGAGATAGCCGCCGCCGATGATGCCGGCCAGGGTGGCGAGCTTCTTGCCGTTGCCGCCGCCGACCTGGTTGCCGATCAGGCCGCCGATGACGGCGCCGGTGCCGATGCCGACATAACTAGGCTGGGAAGGCGCCGGGGCCGGTGCAGGGGCGGCGCGGTAGGTCGGCTCTTCGTAGCGCACACGCTGCGGAGCCGGACGGTGCTCGACGATGCGGCGCTCGACGACGCGCTCGACCACGCGCGGCTTCTGCACCGCGGCTTTTTTCACGACCGGGGCCGCTTCCTGCTTCACGATCACCACCGGCGCGGACGGATTGTTGGCCGACTGGATGTAGGTCGTCGTGCCTGGCGCGGCGCTCACCACCATCGGGGCGGCCTGTGCCGGATACGCGGCGGCCTGTGCCGGGTACTGGTTCGGCGCGGCAGCAGCCAGGGTGGCCTGGGCGGCGGCGTATTGGTTCGGTGCGGCAACCTGCAACTGCCCGGCGGCCTGCGGGGCGAGCGGCATGCCGGCGGTAGGCTGCAGGGCCGCTTGCGGCTCGGGAGCGCTGCGCGACGTCGGCAGCATGCCGGTGATCGCGGCGGCGCCGGTCAGGCTGACGATGATCACCGATGCGGCTGCGGCGGCCATCAGGGGATGAATGCGGGTGGCGGTTGCGGTGGTGGTGTTCATTGTCTGCTCCATCTGTTGTCGCGTTGTCGATGGAGTCAGATTACCGATGACGTCAGTTACACGGTAGACAGAAATCGGTATCAATCGTAATCAGATGTAAGTGGATTCCGCCGCGCGGGTGACGTTGAGCAGCAGTTCCAGCAGGTCGAGCGGCGTGGCGCAGAGGACGTCGGCGCCCCAGTCCTGCGGTTCGATCGCGCCGCAATAGCCCCAGGCGCATGCCACCGTGAGCATGCCGGCGGCGCGCCCGGCCTCGATGTCGCGCAGGTCGTCGCCCACATACCAGCAGTCGCCCGGCGCGATGTCCAGGCGGCGCGCCCCTTCGAGCAGGGGCGCAGGATGCGGTTTGGCATGCGGCATGGTGTCACCCGAGACGATGCAGCCGGCGTGCGCCAGGCCGATCTGCGGAATCAGCGGATCGGTGAAGCGCGCCGGCTTGTTGGTGACGACGCCCCAGGCCATGCCGGCATCCTCGATGCCCTGCAAGAGCGTAACGATGCCGTCGAACAGGGTACTGTGCACGGCCATGTTCGACTGGTAGCGCTCGAACCACTGGAGGCGCAATTCCTCGTAGCCGTCGTCGCCGGGCGCCAGGCCGAAAGCGGCGCCGATCATGCCGCGCGCGCCGGCCGAGGCGGTCGGACGCAGCACGCTGTAGGGCGTCGGCGCCATGCCGCGCTCGGTGCGCAGCCAGTTGACGGCGGCGGCGAGGTCGGGCGCGGTATCGGCCAGGGTGCCGTCGAGGTCGAACAGGACGGCACGCGGTGCCTGGATGGAAGCAGGGAAGGTCATCGAATCAGGAGCGTAAAAGGTTGCGTCGAACGGGCCCGGTCACACAGGCTTGGTACAGGCCACCATGTAGTTCACATCGGTGTCGTTGTTGAGCGAGTAAATCTTGGTCAGCGGATTGTAGGTCAATCCCTTCATGCCTTCGACTTGCAAGCCGGCGGCGCGCACGAATTGCGACAGCTCGGCCGGGGTCAGGAACTTGCCGTAGTCGTGGGTGCCGCGCGGCAGCATGCGCAGCACGTATTCGGCGCCGATCACGGCCAGCAGATAGGCCTTGGGATTGCGGTTGATGGTCGAAAAGAACAGGTGGCCGCCCGGTTTCGCCAGGGCGGCGGCGGCGCGCACGATCGAGGCCGGGTCCGGCACGTGCTCGAGCATTTCCATGCAGGTGACGACGTCGTACTGGCCGGGTTCCTCGAGCGCCATGTCTTCGGCGGCGATCAGCTTGTAGCGCACATCGACGCCCGACTCCAGGCCATGCAGGTCGGCGACCTTCAATGCCTTTTTCGACAAGTCGATGCCGGTCACTTTCGCACCCTTGCGCGCCATCGATTCGGACAGCACGCCGCCACCGCAACCGATGTCGATCACGTTCTTGCCGGCCAGGGGCGCGCGCGCGTTGATCCATTCCAGGCGCAGCGGGTTAATTTCGTGCAAAGGGCGAAATTCGGAGGTCGGGTCCCACCAGCGGTGGGCCAGCTCGCTGAACTTGCTGATTTCGAGAGGGTCGGCGTTCGTATTCATAGGTCGGAATAATAGCGGGAAATATTGGGATACGACGGACAAAATGTCCGGTGCGGATGGCGCTGGCGACGGCGCGCCTCGCCCTCGGTGAGCACTCAGGCGCCTGCAGGCGAAAAAAAACCCCGCCGCAGCGGGGTTCTGATACCGCAACCAGATTACTGCTGGCGGGTACGGGTGCCGACGACTTCGATCTCGACGCGGCGATTCTTCGCGCGGCCAGCCGAGCTCTTGTTGTCAGCGACAGGCTGCTTCTCGCCCTTGCCTTCGGTGTAGACGCGGTTGGCGTCGATGCCCTTGCTCTGCAGATAAGCCTTGACCGATTCGGCGCGGCGGATCGACAGCTTCTGGTTGTAGGCATCGGTGCCGATCGAATCGGTGTGGCCGACGGCGATGATGACTTCCAGGTTCATGTCGCCCAGCTTCGAGGTCAGCTCGTCGAGCGACTTCTTGCCTTCAGGCTTGAGGACGGCTTTGTCGAAATCGAAGAAGGCGTCAGCCGAGTAGCTCACTTTTTCCGAGGTCGGCACAGGCGCCGGTGCCGGGGCTGGTGCCGGGGCAGGGGCGGGCGCGGCTTCGACCGGCGGCGGTGGCGGAGCGACGCACTTGCCGTTTTCCAGTTTTTCAGGCGGCACGCACAATGGCGCGTCGCAGCCCGGGACCGCGTCGGCCGGGGTCCAGTAGCCGGTACGCCAGCACAGGCCGAAAGGATCGCGCGCGATCACGCCGCGGCTGTCCTGGACGTACGCGCTGTACGGCTTGTTCGCCTGGATGTCGGTCGTCAGCGGCGCATACGGCGGTGCGCTTTGTGCGAACGCACTGCCAGCCATCGCTGCCGAAGCTGCGAGCATGAGGGTTGCAATCTTCTTCATATTTTTAGTTCCTTTCGGTTTTATATCTTTTCGTTGCGAAACTTGTGCCATTCACGACAACGTAGGCAGAATATTAACACCAATTGCAGTCGCGTTCGTTTCGCATTATGAAACAAGCAATTAACTTCTCGGCCATTTTGCCACATTCGCCACAACAGTACGACCCGCGGCTGCGCAATCGCCGTGCATGTCACAGCCTCGTTGTTTCTGCGCAACAACCTATTGTTAGCGCACGTTAGCTTGACGAATGTTTATGACATGAATGTGTCAGATCAACAACTGATCGAAAAAACCGGCGGGCGCGTCACCCCGGCGGCAAAAGTCGCCCGCTGTATAGGTGCATGATAGAATCATTGGCTAGCACCCATAACCATTAGCCTGAAAGCAATCGACCCGCCCCATGGATCAATTCGCAAAAGAAACAGTCCCGATTTCCCTTGAAGAAGAGATGCGCAAGAGCTATCTCGATTACGCCATGAGCGTGATCGTCGGCCGCGCGCTGCCGGATGTGCGCGACGGCTTGAAGCCGGTCCACCGCCGCGTCCTCTTCTCCATGCACGAAAGTAATTACAATTACAACCGCCCGTACGTGAAGTGCGCGCGCGTGGTCGGCGACACCATGGGCAAGTACCACCCGCACGGCGACTCGTCGATCTACGACACGCTGGTCCGGATGGCCCAGGACTTTTCGCTGCGCTACACGCTCGTCGACGGCCAGGGCAATTTCGGCTCGATCGACGGCGACAGTGCCGCGGCAATGCGGTATACCGAGTGCCGCCTCGACAGGATCGCCGCCGAGCTGCTGGCCGACATCGACAAGGACACGGTCGACTTCCAGCCGAACTATGATGGCAAGGAAAAAGAACCGACGGTCCTGCCGACCAAGATCCCTAACCTGCTGATCAATGGTTCCTCCGGCATCGCGGTCGGCATGGCGACCAATATCCCGCCGCATAACCTGTCGGAAGTCATCAACGGCGCCCAGCACCTGCTGCGCCATCCGGATTGCACGATCGACGAACTGATCGAACTGATCCCGGCGCCGGACTTCCCGACCGCCGGCATCATCTATGGCGTCTCGGGCGTGCGCGACGGTTACCGTACCGGGCGCGGGCGCGTGGTGATGCGCGCCAAGACCCACTTCGAAGAGTATGGCAAGGATGGCGGCCGGATCGCGATCATCATCGACGAGCTGCCGTATCAGGTGAACAAGAAGTCGCTGCTCGAGCGCATCGCCGAGAACGTGCGCGACAAGAAGCTCGAGGGCATTTCCGACATCCGCGACGAGTCCGACAAGTCGGGCATGCGCGTGGTGATCGAACTGAAACGCGGCGAAGTGCCGGAAGTGGTGCTGAACAACCTGTATAAGCAGACCCAGCTCCAGGACACCTTCGGCATGAACATGGTGGCGCTGGTCAACGGCCAGCCGAAGCTGCTGAACCTCAAGCAGATGCTCGAGTGCTTCCTGTCGCACCGGCGCGAAGTCGTCACGCGCCGCACCGTGTTCGAGCTGCGCAAGGCGCGCGAACGCGGCCACATGCTCGAAGGCCTGGCCGTCGCGCTGGCCAACATCGACGACTTCATCGCCATCATCAAGGCCGCGCCGACGCCGCCGGTGGCGAAGATGGAACTGATGCAGCGCGCCTGGGATTCGTCCCTGGTGCGCGAGATGCTGCTGCGTACCGCCGAGGGCAGCACCATCGGCGGCATCGACGCCTTCCGTCCGGAGCACCTGCCGAAGCACTACGGCATGCAGCAGGACGGCCTGTACAAGCTCTCCGACGAGCAGGCCCAGGAAATCCTGCAAATGCGCCTGCAGCGCCTGACCGGCCTGGAGCAGGACAAGATCGTCAACGAGTACAAGGAGGTGATGTCGCACATCGCCGACCTGCTCGACATCCTGTCGCGCCCGGAGCGCGTGACGACCATCATCAGCGACGAGATGGTCCAGATCAAGAGCGACTACGCCGAGAACGGCAAGGACGCGCGCCGCTCGGCCATCGAGCACAACGCCAGCGACCTGGACACCGAAGACCTGATCACGCCGCAGGACATGGTGGTGACCTTGTCGCACACCGGCTACATGAAGTCGCAGCCGATCGCCGAATACCGCGCCCAAAAGCGCGGCGGCCGCGGCAAGCAGGCGATGGCGACGAAGGACGAAGACTGGATCGACCAGCTCTTCATCGCCAACACCCACGACTACATGCTGTGCTTCTCGAACCGCGGCCGCATGTACTGGCTGAAGGTGTGGGAAGTGCCGCAGGGTTCGCGCAATTCGCGCGGCAAGCCGATCGTCAACATGTTCCCGCTGCAGGACAACGAGAAGATCACGGTCATCCTGCCGCTGTCGGGCGAAAACCGCAGCTTCCCGGAACACCACTACGTCTTCATGTCGACGTCGCTGGGCACCGTGAAGAAGACGCCGCTGAAGGACTTCAGCAATCCGCGCAAGGCCGGCATCATCGCGGTCGACCTCGACGAGGGCGACTTCCTGATCGGCGCCGCGCTGACCGACGGCGAGCACGACGTGATGCTGTTCTCGGACGCCGGCAAGGCCGTGCGCTTCGACGAGAACGATGTGCGCCCGATGGGCCGTACCGCGCGCGGTGTGCGCGGCATGAACCTGGAAGAAGGCCAGAACGTGATCGCGCTCCTGGTGGCGGAGAACGAGCAGCAGTCGGTCCTGACGGCCACCGAGAACGGCTTCGGCAAGCGTACCCCGATCACGGAGTACACCCGCCATGGTCGCGGCACGAAAGGCATGATCGCGATCCAGACGAGCGAGCGCAACGGCAAGGTGGTCGCCGCGACCCTGGTCGATGTGAGCGACGAGATCATGCTGATCACGACCGGCGGCGTCCTGATCCGCACTCGCGTGGCCGAGATCCGCGAGATGGGCCGCGCCACGCAAGGCGTCACCCTGATCGCGGTCGAAGACGGCACCAAGCTGTCGGGCTTGCAGCGCATCGTCGAGACCGACCTGGAAGAGGTCGAGCTCGAAGCGGCGCCGCAGTAACAACCCATGGAAGGGGAGGGCGCGGCCCTCCCTTTTGTTTTTTTGAATCGTCAAGCCTGGAGTTATCATGAAACGTCTCATTGCACTGTGTTGCGCACTGGCCCTGTCGGGCTCCGCCCTGGCCCAGGCGCCGGTGGCCGATCCCGCCGCGGCCGCGAGCGTCAAGGAACTGCTGACGATCATGAAGTACCGCGAGCAGCTGGCCGCGCGCCTGCGGCAAACGGCCCAGGCCATGCCGCATGTGCTGGCCAAGGCGCAGGCCGACCGCATCAACGCCAACAAGGCGCTGACGGACGCGCAGAAGAAGGCCGAGCTGGCCATCGTCTCGAACGGTATCCCGCGCGTGGTCGAGGGCGGGCAGCGCATGCTGGCCGATCCGAAGCTGGTCGACGACATCTTCGAGCGCATCGTGCCGATCTATGCGCGCCGCTTCACGCAGGCCGAGATCGACGAGCTGCTGGCCTTCTACAAGCGCCCGGTGGCGGCCAAGATGCTGGCGCTGAGCCCGCAATTGACGCAGGAGGCGAACCAGATCGCCCTGGACATGCTGAAGGAGCGCCTGGCGGCAACGGCCGCCCAGCAGCAGCGCAAGTAAGCGACCCGGCGGAACGGAAGCGAATAAGGAGCAGATAAGCCAGTGACCCAGATCTTCAATTTCTCGGCCGGCCCGGCCGTCCTCCCGAAAGAAGTGCTGCAGCAGGCCGCCAGCGAAATGCTCGACTGGCACGGCAGCGGCATGTCGGTGATGGAGATGAGCCATCGCGGTCCCGAATTCATCGCCATCTACCGGCAGGCCGAAGCCGACCTGCGCGAACTGCTGGCGGTCCCGTCGAACTACAAGATCCTGTTCATGCAGGGCGGGGGACTCGGGCAGAACGCCATCATTCCGCTCAACCTGCTGGGCCGCGTGGGCACGCCGGCGACCATCGACTTCGTCCACACCGGTTCCTGGTCGGGCAAGTCGATCAAGGAAGCGGCGCGCTACGCCGATGTCAACGTGGCCGCTTCCAGCCAGGCCGAAGGCTTTACCCGCGTGCCGCCGCAGGAGAGCTGGCGCCTGACCGAGGGCGCCGCCTACCTGCACGTCTGCACCAACGAAACCATCGACGGCGTCGAATACAACTTCGTGCCGCGCGCACCGGCCGGCGTGCCGGTCGTCGCCGACATGTCCTCGCACATCCTGTCGCGCCAGATCGACGTGGCGCGCTACGGCGTGATCTTCGCCGGCGCCCAGAAGAACATCGGACCGGCCGGCCTGACCCTGGTGATCGTGCGCGAGGATCTGCTGGACTACGCGCTGCCGATCTGCCCGTCCGCCTTCCACTGGAAGAACGTGGCCGAGCACGAGTCGATGTTCAATACGCCGCCGACGTATGCGATCTACATCGCCGGGCTCGTGTTCGCGCACCTGAAGGCGCACGGTGGCGTGGCGGCGATGGAAGCGCGTAATATCCAAAAGGCCGACTTGCTGTACGCGGCGCTCGATGCCGACGACTTCTATCGCAACCGCGTCGAGGTTTCATGTCGCTCACGCATGAATATCCCGTTTTATTTACGCGACGAATCACTGAATGAATCTTTCCTGGCCGGCGCGAAGGCGCGCGGGCTGCTGCAGCTGAAGGGCCACAAGTCCGTCGGGGGCATGCGGGCGTCGATCTACAATGCGATGCCGATCGAAGGGGTGCAGGCCCTGGTCGATTATTTGAACGAGTTTGCAGGCAGATAGACCGCGCGCGTCGTGCGACGCATGGGCTCGTCGAGGCCGCCGGCCCGATGACGGCGCGCCCTGGCCCGCGAGGCCCGCGCGCGCCTGCCCATGCATGGCGCACGGCGGCGCGCAGCCGTCAACCATCGCAGCCGTCAACCATCGCAGCCGTCAACAATAAACAGCATCCTTCAACCAACCATCATGACAGACAAACTCACCCCCCTGCGCGAACGGATCGATGCCATCGACGCGCAAATCCTGGACCTGCTCAGCCAGCGCGGGCGCATCGCCCAGCAGGTCGGCCATGTCAAGGCCGAAACCGACGCCCCCGTGTTCCGTCCCGAACGCGAAGCGCAGGTGCTGCGCGGCGTGGCCGAGCGCAATCCCGGCCCGCTCAAGAACCAGGACGTGCAAACCATCTTCCGCGAAGTGATGTCCGCCTGCCGCGCGCTGGAAAAGCGGGTGACCGTCGCCTACCTGGGACCGGCCGGCACCTTCAGCGAACAGGCTGTCTACCAGCAGTTCGGCAGCGCCGTCGAAGGCTTGCCGTGCGCCTCGATCGACGAAGTCTTTCGCTCGACCGAGGCCGGCACCGCCGACTTTGGCGTGGTCCCGGTCGAAAATTCCTCGGAAGGGGCGATCAACCGCACGCTCGACCTGATGCTGGCCACCACCACCGTGATCAGCGGTGAAGTTTCGATTCCGGTCCACCACAGCCTGATGACGAAAACCGGCAGCATGGAGGGCGTCGGCGTCGTCTGCGCCCATTCCCAGGCGCTGGCCCAGTGCCAGGTCTGGCTGAACCTGCACCACCCGAACGTCGAGCGGCGCGCCGTCGCCTCGAACGCCGAGGCGGCCGTCATGGCCAGCCAGGATGCGACGATCGCCGCGATCGCCAGCGAGATGGCGGGCGAGCAGTACGGGCTCGGCGTGGTGCAGGCGCACATCCAGGACGACCCGCACAACCGTACCCGTTTCGTCGTCATCGGCACCCTGCAGACCAACCCGTCCGGGCGCGACCGCACCTCGCTGGTGCTGGCCGTGCCGAACACCGCCGGCGCCGTCTATAAGCTGCTCGCGCCGCTGGCCACGCACGGCGTGTCGATGACGCGCTTCGAATCGCGTCCGGCGCGCATCGGCACCTGGGAGTATTACTTCTACGTCGACGTCGAAGGCCACCGCCAGGACGCGCCGGTCGCGCGCGCGCTCGAGGAACTGCACCACAACGCCGCCTTTTTCAAGCTGCTGGGTTCCTACCCGGTCGGCCTCTAATTCATTTTTTGAGTCGAGAACATGTCGAAATTCGGTCCAGAGTACGTTCGTGCCATCGCCCCTTATCAGGCCGGCAAACCCATCGCGGAAGTCGCCCGCGAATTCGGTCTCGACGAGGCCAGCATCGTCAAGCTCGCCTCCAACGAAAACCCGTTCGGCGTGCCAGCGTCGAGCCAGGCCGCAATGACGAAAGCGGCCGCCGACCTGGGACGCTACCCGGACGCGAACGGCTTCGAGCTGAAGGCGGCGCTGAGCACGCGCTACGACGTCCCGGCCGACTGGATCACGCTCGGCAACGGCAGCAACGACATTCTCGAGATCGCCGCCCATGCCTTCGTGCAAAAAGGCGAATCGGTCGTGTTTTCGCAGTATTCCTTCGCCGTCTACGCGCTGGCCACGCAGGGCGTGGGCGCGCGCGCGATCGTCGTCCCGGCCGTCGAGTACGGCCACGACCTGGACGCGATGGCCGCCGCCATCGAGGCCGACACCCGCCTGCTGTATGTCGCCAACCCGAACAACCCGACCGGCACCTTCATCGGCGCCGCCCAGGTCGAGGCTTTCCTGAGGCAGGTCCCGTCGAACGTCATCGTCGTGCTCGACGAAGCCTATAACGAATACCTGGCGCCCGAGCACCAGTTCGAATCGGCCAGCTGGGTGCGCAACTACCCGAACCTGGTCGTCTCGCGCACCTTCTCGAAGGCCTACGGCCTGGCCGGCCTGCGCGTGGGCTTCGCCATCGCCCAGCCGCCCGTGACCGACCTGATGAACCGCATCCGCCAGCCCTTCAACGTCAATTCGCTGGCCCAGGCGGCGGCTATCGCGGCGCTCGACGACAAGCAATTCCTGGAAAAGGGCGCCCGCAACAACGCCGAGGGCTACCGGCAGATGACCGCCGCTTTCGAGGAACTGGGCCTGGACTACGTGCCATCCTTCGGCAACTTCGTGCTGGTGCGCGTGGGCGACGACGATGGCGCCGGCGCGCGCGTGAACCTCGCGTTGCTCCGGCAGGGCGTGATCGTGCGTCCGGTCGGCTCCTACGGTTTGCCGCAATGGCTGCGCATCTCGATCGGCCTGCCGCACGAGAACGCGGCCTTCATCGCCGCCCTGAAGAAGGCCTTGGCTTGATATGCTGGGCAAAGTCGTCATCGTCGGCGTCGGCTTGATCGGCGGCTCGTTCGCGCTGGCGCTCAAGGGCGCCGGCGCCGTGCGCCAGGTCGTCGGCATGGGACGCTCGCGTGAAGCCATGGCGCGGGCACTCGAACTGGGCATCGTCGACGCCATCGCCGCCTCGGCCGAGGAAGCCATGCGCGGCGCCGACCTGGTGCTGCTGGCCGCGCCGGTGGGCCAGACCGGGACCATCCTGGCCGCGCTGCTGCCCTATCTCGAACCGGGGACGGTCATAACCGACGCCGGCAGCACCAAGTCGGACGTCGTCGCCGCCGCGCGCGCCGTGCTGGGCGCGCGGGTCGGGCAGTTCGTGCCCGCGCACCCGATCGCGGGACGCGAATCGAACGGCCCGGATGCGGCAATTGCCGATCTCTACCAGGGCAAGAAGACCGTCGTCACGCCGCTGCCGGAAAACGCGGCCGGCGACGTCGGCCTGGTCGCCGCCGCCTGGCGCCTGTGCGGCGCCATCGTCCACACGCTCACGCCGGAGCAGCACGACCGCGTCTTCGCGGCCGTCAGCCATTTGCCGCACCTGCTCGCTTTCGCGCTGGTCGACGACATCGCCGCCAAGCCGCATGCGGACCTGCTGTTCCAGTACGCCGCCAGCGGTTTTCGCGACTTCACCCGGATCGCCGGCTCCTCGCCCGAAATGTGGCGCGACATCAGCCTGGCCAACCGCGACGCGCTCCTCACCGAGCTCGATGCATATCTGGCACAATTGACAGTATTGCGCGCACGGCTCGCCGCCAACGATGGCCCCGCCCTGGAAGTCATCTATACCAACGCCCAGCGCGCGCGCCGCGCCTGGAGCGAAGCGATCGAAACCGCCGAGCCTACTCCGCCACAGATTCAGGAACCAGAATGACGCAGCAAAAGCCGAAACACTATCCGCAGCACATCGACCTCGAACCCGTGATGCACGTCGAGGGCACGGTGCGCCTGCCGGGCTCGAAAAGCATCTCGAACCGCACGCTGCTGCTCGCGGCCTTGTGCGAAGGCGAGACCACGATCCACGACCTGCTGGCCTCGGACGACACCATGGTGATGCTCGGCGCGCTGCGCTCGCTCGGCATCCGCTGGGAGGAAATCGACGAGCGCACCGTGCTCGTGCACGGCAACGGCGGCACGCTGCCGGTCGGCGCGGCCGACCTCTTCATGGGCAATGCCGGCACCGCGATCCGCCCGCTGACGGCCGCCCTGGCCGTGATCGGCGGCGACTACACGCTGCACGGCGTCTCGCGCATGCACGAGCGTCCGATCGGCGACCTGGTCGACGCCCTCAACGGGATCGGCGCCCAGATCGAGTACACCGGGGAGGCGGGCTTTCCGCCGCTGCGCATTCGCCGTGGCCACATTCATGCGAACCGCATGTCGGTGCGCGGCAACGTGTCGAGCCAGTTCCTCACCGCTCTGCTGATGAGCGCGCCGCTGATGGCGCGCGGCCATGCGGTCACCATCGACGTCGTCGGCGAGCTCATTTCGAAACCGTACATCGAGATCACGCTGAACCTGATGCGCCGCTTCGGCGTGACGGTCGAGCAGAACGGCTGGGCCTCGTTCACGGTGCAGCCCGGCCAGCGCTACGTCTCGCCGGGCAGCATCCATGTCGAGGGCGACGCCTCCTCGGCCTCCTACTTCCTGGCGGCCGGGGCGATCGGCGGCGGGCCGGTGCGGGTCGAGGGCGTGGGCAAGGACAGCATCCAGGGCGACGTGCGTTTCGCCGACGCGCTCGAGCGCATGGGCGCGACGATCACGCGCGGCGACAACTGGATCGAGGCGCGCGGCAACGGCGTGCTCAAAGCCATCGACGCCGACTTCAACCACATTCCCGACGCGGCGATGACGATCGCGGTGGCCGCGCTGTATGCGGACGGCCCGAGCACGCTGCGCAACATCGCCAGCTGGCGCGTGAAGGAAACCGACCGCCTGGCCGCGATGGCGATCGAGCTGCGCAAGGTGGGGGCGCAGGTGGAGGAGGGGCCGGACTACCTGCGCATCACGCCACCCGAGGAGCTGCTGCCGGCCACCATCGACACCTACGACGACCACCGGATGGCGATGTGCTTCTCGCTCGCTTCCCTGGACGGCGCGGCGCGGCGCGGCAACGCGATACGCATCAACGATCCGAAATGCGTTGCCAAGACCTTCCCCGACTACTTCGAGGCGTTCGCGGGTATCGCGCGCAGCGAACTGTTCTGACCACGAGTCTCACCACCGCGTCCCGCGCAAGCAAGAGGTAAAAACAATGCCCAATCCTCACATCCCGGTCATCACGATCGACGGTCCGACCGCTTCCGGCAAGGGCACGGTCGCGGCGCGTGTCGCCGACCGGCTCGGCTACCACCTGCTCGATTCGGGCGCGCTCTACCGCCTGACGGCCCTGTCGGCGATGCGCGCGGGCGTCGCGCTCGACGACGAACAGGCGGTGGCGCAGCTGGCCGAACACCTGCCGGCCAGCTTCGCCAACGGCGGCATCCTACTGGCGAGCGAGGAGGTGGGCGAGGCGATCCGGGCCGAGGAAGTGGGGAACTGCGCCTCGAAAATAGCGGCCTTTCCGCGCGTGCGGCAGGCGCTCTACGCCCTGCAACTGGGTTTTTGCAAGGCGCCCGGCCTGGTGGCCGACGGACGCGACATGGGGACCGTCATTTTCCCCAATGCCAGGCTCAAGGTGTTTCTTACCGCCAGCGTCGAAGCGCGTGCCGAGCGGCGATATAAGCAATTGATTGGCAAAGGAATTTCTGCTAACATGGACGATCTGCTCGCTGATTTGCAGGCGCGCGACGAACGCGACACCCATCGCACCGTCGCCCCGCTGGTCGCGGCGGAGGGCGCGTACATCCTCGATACGTCGGACATGACGGTCGATGAGGCCGTGGAGCAAGTGCTTCACTGGCATACGTTGCTGTAATTGTTTGGTGCCTGTCACGGCGTTTTGCCCAACAGGTGTTGTTTCAACCTGACCCAGTTCAGGATCGCACTATCGACGGTCTTGCTGGCTAACTCGTAAATAACCTATGTCTACTGCAACTACCCAAGATTCCGGTATGGAAAGCTTTGCCGCCCTGTTTGAAGAGTCGCTGTCGCGTCAAGACATGCGCTCGGGCGAAGTCATCTCCGCCGAAGTCGTGCGTCTGGATCACAACTTCGTGATCGTCAACGCCGGCCTGAAATCTGAAGCGTTCATTCCAATCGAAGAATTCAAGAATGACCAGGGCGAACTGGAAGTCAGCGTCGGCGACTTCGTTTCCGTGGCCATCGAATCGCTCGAAAACGGTTTCGGCGATACCATCCTGTCGCGCGACAAGGCCAAGCGCCTGGCATCGTGGCTGGCTCTGGAAAAAGCAATGGAATCGGGTGAGATCGTCACCGGTACCGTCAACGGTAAAGTCAAGGGCGGCCTGACCGTCCTGACCAACGGCATCCGCGCATTCCTGCCGGGTTCGCTGGTCGACACCCGTCCGGTCAAGGACACCACCCCGTTCGAAGGCAAGACCCTGGAATTCAAGGTCATCAAGCTCGACCGCAAGCGTAACAACGTCGTCCTGTCGCGCCGCGCCGTCATCGAAGCATCGATGGGCGAAGAGCGCCAGAAGCTGATGGAAACCCTGAAGGAAGGCACGGTCGTGACCGGCGTCGTCAAGAACATCACCGACTACGGCGCGTTCGTCGACCTGGGCGGCATCGACGGCCTGCTGCACATCACCGACCTGGCATGGCGCCGCGTGCGTCACCCGTCGGAAGTGCTGTCGGTTGGCCAGGAAATCACCGCCAAGGTCCTCAAGTACGACCAGGAAAAGAACCGCGTCTCGCTGGGTGTCAAGCAGCTCGGCGACGACCCATGGACCGGCCTGTCGCGTCGTTACCCGCAGAGCACCCGCCTGTTCGGCAAGGTCACGAACCTGACCGACTACGGCGCGTTCGTCGAGGTCGAGCAGGGCATCGAAGGCCTGGTGCACGTGTCGGAGATGGACTGGACCAACAAGAACGTGGCCCCGAACAAGGTCGTGCAGCTGGGCGACGAAGTCGAAGTCATGGTCCTGGAAATCGACGAAGAGCGTCGCCGTATCTCGCTGGGCATGAAGCAGTGCAAGGCGAACCCATGGGACGACTTCGGCATGACCCACAAGAAGGGCGACAAGGTCCGCGGTTCGATCAAGTCGATCACCGACTTCGGCGTGTTCATCGGCCTGCCGGGCAACATCGACGGCCTGGTGCACCTGTCGGACCTGTCGTGGACCGAAGCCGGCGAAGAGGCGGTGCGCCGCTTCAAGAAGGGCGACGAGCTGGAAGCGGTCGTGCTGGCCATCGATGTCGAGCGCGAGCGTGTTTCGCTGGGCGTCAAGCAGCTCGAAGGCGACCCGTTCAACAACTTCGCCGCACTCAACGACAAGGGTTCCCTGGTCACCGGTACGGTCAAGTCGGTTGAGCCGAAGGGCGCCGTCATCGCCCTGAACGAAGAAGTCGAGGGCTACCTGCGCGCTTCGGAAATCTCGCGTGACCGCGTGGAAGACGCCGGCACCCACCTGAAAGTGGGCGACAAGGTCGAAGCACTGGTCATCAACATCGATCGCAAGGCGCGCAGCATCCAGCTGTCGATCAAGGCGAAAGACAATGTCGAGACCCAGGAAGCGATGAGCAAGCTGTCGAACACGAGCGACAGCAATGCCGCATCGGGCACGACCAGCCTGGGCGCGCTGCTCAAGGCCAAGTTCGACAACAAGAACTGAGCCGGAACCGTTTAGCTCACTGAGGCGACCAGATGACCAAGTCCGAGCTGATTGCACGACTGGCTGAGCGGTATTCTCAGCTGGTCGCCAAGGATGCGGAATATGCAGTCAAGACCATCCTCGACGCGATGACCAATGCCCTGGCGACCGGGCAGCGCATCGAGATCCGTGGTTTCGGCAGCTTTGCGCTCAACAGCCGCCCGCCCCGCATCGGCCGCAACCCGAAGTCCGGCGACAAGGTGATGGTGCCCGAAAAACGGGTGCCCCACTTCAAGCCGGGCAAGCAGCTGCGCGAGCGGGTCGACGCGATGGTCGGGCAACCGATCATCGAAGACTAGTCGTCTGCTGCGTGCAGGCACGGAGAACGGCGTCCATTGGACGCCGTTTTTTTTCGTCGGCCGCGCGCCGGTGCGCACGCCCCACGCAGGGCGGCGCACGCCGCTCGGCTTTGAAATAAACTTGCAGATATGCGACACTGCGCCTTTGCATCTCCCACCGCCAGGCCCACCAGATGAAATTCGTCTCCACCATCGCGGGATTTATCCTCTTCGTCCTGTTTTTCGGCTTCGCGCTGAAAAATACCCAGGAAGTCGATCTGCACTTTTTCCTCGGTTACGAACTGCGCGGTCCGCTCGTGCTGATGCTGCTGGCCTTTTTCATCGCCGGCGCCGGGCTCGGCATCCTGGCCCTGACGCCGACCGTGTTCCGCCACCGCCGCGAGGCATCGCAGCACAAGAACACCGTCCAGGCGCTGCAGAGCGCGGCCGGTACCGGCAGCACCCAGCCGCCGGCCGACGCCGTCGCGGTCGTGCCGCACTGAGCGATGCCGTGCCCGCGTCCAGGCGACGCCCTCAACAACCAACAATAAGAACTTCATGGAATTCGAAATCTGGTGGCTGCTCGCCGTCCCCGTCTTCTTCGGCCTCGGCTGGATCGCGGCCCGGGTCGACATCAAGCAACTCCTGTCGGAATCGCGCACCTTGCCGCGGGCCTATTTCAAGGGCCTGAACCTGCTGCTCAACGACCAGCCCGACAAGGCGATCGACGCCTTCATCGAGATCGTCACGCTCGATCCGGAAACAGCCGACATGCACTTTGCGCTCGGTAACCTGTTCCGCCGCCGCGGCGAGATCGAACGCGCCATCCGCGTCCACCAGAACCTGCTGGCGCGCCCCGACCTGCCGCTCGAACAGCGCACCCAGGCCCAGTACGAACTGGGCATGGATTACCTGAAGGCCGGCCTGCTCGACCGCGCCGAGGAAACCTTTAACGGCCTGGTCGAGGGCAGCTACAGCGTGCAGGCCCGGCGCGCGCTGCTGGAAATCTACCAGCGCGAAAAGGAATGGCGCCGCGCGATCGACGCCGCGGCCGGCCTGCAATCCTCGGGCGCCGGCGCGCGCCAGAAGGAAATCGCGCAATTTTATTGCGAGCTGGCCCAGGACGCCCTGGTACGCAGCGACCTGGCCGACGCCATGGCCCTGCTGGACAAGGCCCTGCATGCCGACCGCAACAGCGTGCGCGCGACCATCCTGCTGGGCGACGTCTTACTGGCCCAGGGCGATGTCGAAGGCGCGCTCGCCATCTGGAAGCGCGTCGAGCAGCAAAGCGTGCCCCACGTGGCGCTGGTGGCCGGACGCCTGATGGATGGCTACCGCCGCGTCGGCCGCCCGCAGGAAGGCGTCAACCTGCTGCGCTCCTACCTGGCCGAAGCGTCCTCGATCGACCTGGTCGAAGTCATCTTCAAAGCCATGATTGAACTCGACGGCGTGGACGCTGCCAAACAGCTGGTGCTCGACGAGCTGCGCCGCAATCCGACCTTGCTCGGCCTGGACAAGCTGCTCGAGGCGCGCCTGATGGACGCGCCGGCGCATATCTGGGAAGAGCTGTCGATGGTGAAGAACCTGATCCACGGCTATACCGCGAAGCTGGCGCGCTACCAGTGCAGCCATTGCGGCTTCAAGGCGCGCCAGTATTACTGGCAGTGCCCGGGTTGCAGCCGCTGGGAGACCTACCCGCCGCGCCGCACCGAAGAACTCACTGTGATGAACTGACGTTTTCCGACGCCACGCCTATGACGACCACGACCACGACCACGACCACGACCACGACCACGACCCCGATCCGCCTGCTCGACCGCGCAGACTACCTCCATGCCGCCGCCCCACGCCTGGACGACGTGCGCATGCTCGTCGTCGGCGACGTCATGCTCGACCGCTACTGGTTCGGCGAGGTGTCGCGCATCTCGCCGGAAGCGCCGGTACCGGTGGTGCGCATCGAGCGCCGCGAGGAGCGCCTGGGCGGCGCCGCCAACGTGGCGCGCAACGCCGCCGCCCTCGGTGCCCACAGCGGCCTGCTGGGCGTGGTCGGGGCCGACGAGGCCGGGACCCGGGTGGAGACCCTGCTGCGCGATTCCAGCATCCACAGCTACCTCAAGCGCGACGAAGCCATTTCCACCATCATCAAGCTGCGCGTCATCGGCCGCCAGCAGCAGATGGTGCGCATCGACTTCGAGGACGCCCCGACGGAAACCGTCCTGCGCGACAAGCTGACCCAGTTCAAGGCGCTGCTGCCGGACTACGACGTGCTCGTTTTCTCCGACTACAACAAGGGCAGCCTGGTGAACGTGGCCGAGATGATCCGCGCCGCGCGCGCGGCGGGCAAGGTCGTGATGGTCGATCCGAAGGGCGACGATTTTTCGCCGTATGCGGGCGCGAGCATGCTCACGCCAAACAAATCGGAATTACGCCGCATCGTGGGCAACTGGAAGAGCGAAGCGCAGCTCACCGACAAGGCCCAGGCGCTGCGCGCAGAGCTGGGACTGGACTCGCTGCTGCTGACGCGCTCGGAAGAGGGCATGAGCCTGTACACGGCCAACGAAGTGCTGCACGTGAATGCCGATGCGCGCGAAGTGTACGACGTCTCGGGTGCGGGCGACACGGTGATCGCGACCATGGCGGCCATGCTCGGCGCGGGCGCGGCGCTGGACGTGGCGCTTGCGACCGCGAACCGCGCCGGCGGCATCGTCGTCGGCAAGCTCGGTACGGCGACCGTGACGCGCGGCGAACTGTTCCCGGGCTGATCTTTTGGGTGGTGCGCGCGGCAGAACCCGCGCTTGCGCCGGCTCAAGCCGCTTGCGTCAACCCCCTCCTGCCGGCCGCGTTAAGCGCGGATGGACGGCGCCCGCCGTCCGCTACCCGAATGGAGAGACCCGATGATCAAGAAACTGATGCTTGCCGTTGCCACGCTGGTCGCCTCGACCGGCTTCGCGTTCGCCCAGGTCGATGTCAACAAGGCCGATGTCGCCGCCCTCGACGGCGTCAAGGGCGTGGGGCCGAGCATGTCGAAAGCGATCCTGGACGAGCGCGCCAAGGGCGAGTTCAAGGACTGGGCCGACTTCCAGAAGCGCGTCAAGGGCGTCGGCGACAAGAAGGCAGTCAAGCTGTCCGAAGCGGGCCTGCAGGTGAACGGCAAGGGCAAGGAGGGCGCCGCGGCCGGCGTCAAGCCGGAGAAGGGCGCCAAGGCGGCCCCTGCCGTGAAAGAAGCGCAGGCCAAGCCGGCCGAGGCCAAAACCAGCATGTAGGCGCAAGCCTTTCGCACCTGAATATTTGCATGTAAATACAGCAAGAAACGCGGGAGGCATGAGAAGATAGGGTATCGAAAGCAACGATTCCAAGGACCTTCATGCCCCGCTTCCGCTTTACCGCCGGCCTCATCGCCGGTTTGTTCGCCACCAGCGCCATCGCCGCACCCGCCACACCCGCCACACCCGCCGCACCGGACGTTTCCCGCCGCCAGCCCCAGATCGACAAGATCGTCGCCGAGATTTCAGCCAAGCGCATCGAGAATTACGTGCGCAAGCTAGTCAGCTTCGAGACGCGCCACACGATGTCCGACACGAGCTCGGAGACGACCGGCATCGGCGCCGCGCGCCGCTGGATCAAGGCCGAGCTCGAGCGCTGCGGCGCCGGCACGCCCTTGCAGGTCGCCTACGACAGCCACATTTCTCCGGTGTCGGCGCGCATCTCGCGTCCGACCGAGATCGTCAACGTCGTCGCCACGCTGCCCGGCACCCAGGACGCCTCGAAAGAGCGGCTGTACGTCGTCAGCGGCCACTACGACTCGCGCAACACCGATGTGATGGACGCCACCGGCAAGTCGCCCGGCGCGAACGACGACGCCTCGGGCACGGCGGCCGTGATGGAGCTGGCCTGCGTGATGGCCAAGCACAAGTTCGATGCGACGCTCGTCTTCATGACGGTCGCCGGCGAAGAGCAGGGCCTGCTGGGCGCCGCCCACTGGGCGAAGCAGGCGCGCGCCGGCAACCTGAACGTGGCCGGCATGTTCACCAACGACATCATCGGCAGCTCGCGCGCCGACGACGGCCGTATCGACGACAAGCAGGTGCGCCTGTTCGCGCAAAGCATTCCGGCCACCAAGGAAATGAGCGATGCCGTGCGCCAGCTGGTCGCCACCGGCGGCGAGAACGATTCGCTCTCGCGCCAGCTCGCGCGCCACACGAAGGAGCAGGGCGAGCGCTACGTCAAGGGCTTCAAGGTCAGCGTGATCCAGCGCCACGACCGCTACCTGCGCGGCGGCGACCACATGCCTTTCCTCGAACAGGGCTATGCCGCGCTGCGCTTTACCGAACCGAACGAGGACTTCTCGCACCAGCACCAGAACCTGCGCACCGAAAACGGCAAGGTCTATGGCGACCTGACCGAATTCGTCGACTTCGACTACACGGCCAGGGTGGCCAAGGTGAACGCCGCCACGCTGGCCTCGCTGGCCCTGGCGCCGGCCGCGCCGCAACAGGTGAAGGTGCGCACCGACCAGCTGGTGAACGATTCGACGCTGGTATGGCAGGCCAATGCCGAGCCGGACCTGGCCGGCTACCGCATCGTCTGGCGCGAGACGACCGCGTCCGGCTGGCAGGGGTCCAAGTTCGTCGGCAACGTGACCGAAGCGACCGTCAAGCTGTCGAAGGATAACTACTTCTTCGGCGTGCAGGCGGTGGACAAGGATGGCAACGTGAGCGTCGCGACCTACCCGGCGCCGCTGCGCTGATGCCCCACGGTGGGCACCCGTGCCCACCGTACGCGCTCTTGCGTCTCGGATTAGAATGTCAGATTAAAGAACTGCAAGAGAGCAAGCATGGCCTATAAAACCATCGAAGATACGATCGGCAATACCCCGCTGGTGCAACTGGTGCGCCTGCCCGGCGCGGACGCGGCCGCGCGCAACAACATCATCCTCGGCAAGATGGAGGGCAACAACCCGGCCGGTTCCGTGAAGGACCGCGCGGCGATGTCGATGCTCAAGAACGCCGAGGAGCGTGGCCAGGTCAAGCGGGGCGACACCATCATCGAGGCGACCTCGGGCAACACCGGCATCGCGCTGGCGATGGCGGCCGCGATCCGCGGCTACAAGATGATCCTGCTCATGCCGGACAACCTCTCGATCGAGCGACGCCAGAGCATGGCCGCCTATGGCGCCGAAATCGTGCTTACGCCCAAGACCGGCGGCATGGAATACGCGCGCGACATGGCCGAGCAGATGCAGAAAGAAGGCAAGGGCATCATCCTCGACCAGTTCGCCAACCAGGACAATCCGCGCGCCCACTACGAGACCACGGGGCCGGAAATCTGGCGCGATACCGGCGGGCGCATCACCCATTTCGTCAGCGCCATGGGCACCACCGGCACCATCATGGGCGTGTCGCGCTACCTGAAGGAGCAGAACGAGGCGGTGCGCATCGTCGGCGCCCAGCCGGAAGAGGGGTCGTCGATTCCGGGCATTCGCAAGTGGCCGCAAGCCTACCTGCCGAAAATCTACGACAAGTCGCGCGTGGACCAGGTGGAAAACGTCAGCCAGGCCGCGGCCGAGCAGATGGCGCGCCGGCTGGCGGCCGAAGAGGGGATTTTCTGCGGCATCTCGGCCGCCGGCGCCTGCGAGGTGGCGCTGCGCCTGTCGCAGACGGTGGAAAACGCGACGATCGTCTTCATCGTCTGCGACCGCGGCGACCGCTATCTGTCGACCGGCGTCTTCCCGGCTTGATCGACACCCGGGGCGCGACAAAGGGGCGATCGAATCGCCCCTTTTTTCATGCCAACTGGCATGCAAGTGTCCGTCTCATCCTCGCGCGGCCGCATCCGGCACGGCCGCGCAAGCATGGCTCAGCTTATTCGGCGCTCGAGGCCGAAGGCGATGCGCCTTCCTTCGGCTTGAACTGCTTGTCGCTGATGCGGAACTTGTTGCGGCGGTCGCCCATCAAGTAACGCAGGTCGCGGATCGACAGATCGCTCACTTCGTGCATGCGGATCAGGAGCGATGCGCCGACCGGCAGGCGGTGGTGGCGAATCTTCGAGATGACCGGCGGCGCCACTTCCAGCGCGCGCGACAGGGCTGCGTCATTCTTCAGGCGCAGGTTCTCGATCAGGGTGTCCAGCAGACGGTTCGGGTTGTATTGCAACAGTTCATCCGACTCCGCATCGCTGCTCATATCAATGCCGACTTGGTTTGTCATGATCTCAAATATTCCTATTGTGGGTTACAGAAAGTCGCTTGCGGCGTTTCGATTCCGGAAGTTCTTTCGAAAAAATCTACTCAATTGTACAACTAAATCAGGCTCTAGTACTTATGAGCAATAGAATTCGGTGCGAAGCCTCGACTCTGTTGTCTAATTGCAACAATAGCCGCAATGCAATTCTCTCACAAACTCACTGAAAAAATAATTGTTTTTTAATTAAATGTAAGTGTAGAGGAAACACAAGTTGCGTGCCACACGTTTCAGGACGATATGTATAAATAATAACAAATGCGGGGGTATGCAGTGTCTCGGAATGTTTCCATGGAGTACAGAAACCGGACGGGATGGGATACTCCAGGGGAGTACATGGCAAAGGACGCGCTGCCTGGGGGGAGCGCAGTGGCAGCGCGGTTACATGTTGTTACAAACTTTCCAGCTCTACAAGGTCTGGTGGGCGCGCGCCTCGCGCACCGCGCGTCCCAGGTCGATCACCGACATGGCATAGAAATAACTGCGGTTGTACTTGGTGATGGCGAAAAAGTTATCGTTGGCCACCCAGTACTCGGTCGCTTCGGCGCCATTCTGCAGGTCGACCAGGCCGTACAGGCGTTCCGGGGCCAGCGCCGCCGGCGCGATGACCCCGGCCGCTTCCAGTTCGCTGGCACGCAAGGTCGCCGCCAGGCCGCGGCCGAGGAGCGGCTCCCAGGCGCGGTGGGCGGCGACATCGACCGGCATCACGGCCGGTCCGGCGTCGCCCGGCTTCCAGCCATGCTCGATCAGGAAATTGGCGACGCTGCCGATCGCATCCGAGGTCGAGCCGCGCAAGTCGATGCGGCCGTCGCCGTCGAAATCGACGCCGTATTTCAGGATATTGCCCGGCATGAATTGCGGCAGGCCGACGGCGCCGGCAAACGAGCCCAGCAGCGTGAACGGATCGATGGACTCGTGGCGCGCCAGCAGCAGGGCGTTCTCCAGTTCGGTGCGGAAGAAGACGCTGCGCGCCGCCTTGTTCGGCGCTTCCGGATAGGCAAAGGCGAGCGTGGCGAGGGTGTCGAGCACGCGGAAGCGTCCGGTATCGCGGCCGTACACGGTTTCCACGCCGATGATGCCGACCAGGATCTCGGCCGGCACGCCATAGCGCGCTTCGGCGCGCGCCAGGGCCGCGGCGTTCTCGTTCCAGAAGCGCAGGCCGGCGTTGATGCGGATCGGCTCGATGAAGCGCTCGCTGTAGGCTTGCCAGTTCTTCGGCTTGCCCGGCGGCGCGGGTTTGACCAGCTGCACAGCCGACTCGACGAAGCGTACCTCGCGCATCTGCGCTTCCAGCGCGGCGCGCTCGAAGCCATGCTTGGCTACCATCTCGTCGATGAACTCGCGCATGACTTGCCATTCGCTGAAATTGACCGGTTCGCCGTCGTAGTCGATGCCGGAGACGGCGGCCGCGGCGACCGCGGGCGCGAGCGCCTTGCGTGCCTTCGGCGCCGGTATGCTCTTGCCCGGCCTGGCCTTGGCGGCCTTGGCCTTCGCGATCTTCGCCTTCGAGGGCGCGTGCTTGGCGGCGCCGCGCGCATCGAGGACAGGGGCGGCTGCAAGAGCGAGTGCTGCGAGAAGTGGTACGAAGTGTTTCATCTAACTTGCGATAGTAAGCGCTTCAGGGTCGCGGCCGGATGCTCGTGGTGGCGACGCGGCGCGTAACGCCAGGCGCCGTACCGTTCGAGGAACTCGGCGGCCGCCGCTTGAACGGAGGGCGCCAGGCTTGTGGCGGCGGTAATGCGCGCGCGGTAGGCGCTCGGGCCTTCATCTGCCGAACGCGCCAGGCCGAGTCGGGCCAGGCGCGCGCACAGGGCCGAGTATAGCGCATCGACCGGATCGATTTGCCGCCGCCGCTGGAAGATTCTCCATAGCAGCAACACAGTTATCAGGAAGGCTAGCAAGGCTGGCATGCGCCAGTCGAGCAGCGAGGATTGCACGCGCTCGACCACGCCGCGCTGGCGCTGCGGCGTGTAGTTCAGCACCCACTGGTTCCAGCCGTTGTTGACCGCGCCGGCCGCATGGCGCATCTGCGCGATCCAGGCATTGCTCTCGCCGTCGAGGCGCATGAAGCGCCCGAGGCCCTCGATGCCGAAAGGCGCGCGCGGCGGGATCGCCACGTTCAGCCCGCGCCGCACCCGTTCCGGCGCCACGGCGGCGGTCGGATCGACCCGTACCCAGCCGCGCCGCGCGAGCCAGACTTCGGCCCAGGCATGGGCATCGGACTGGCGCACCGTGACATAGCCATCGATCGGATTGAGCTCGCCCCCCTGGTAGCCGGTGACCACGCGCGCCGGCACGCCGGCGGCGCGCATCAGGAAGACGAAGGCACCCGAAAAATGTTCGCAAAAGCCGGCGCGGCTGCCGTACAGGAAATCGTCGACGGCGTCGCGGCCGAGCAGGGGCGGATTGAGCGTATAGACGTAGTTGTCGCGCCGGAAGCGCCGCAGCACCGCGTCGACGCGCTTGCGCGGGTCGGGTTCGGCGCGCAGTTCCAGGCCGGCCAGCAGGGCGCGCGGGTTGCTGTCGGCGGGCAGCTGCAGCCACGGACCGGCGTCCTCCGGCAGCGCGCCCGCCTGCAGGCGGTAGTTCAGGTAGGAGGTCATCCGGTAGCGCAGGCGCGTCTCGACCGGATAGCTCGCCGTCAGCTCGAATTCGCCCGAGACCCTGGCGATATTGCCATCCAGTGCGGGCAGGCGCTGCGGCAGTTCGAGCGCGAACAGCCAGTGGGTGTAGGAGGGTTCGAGCGTGACTTCGTAGCCGATCCCTTTTCCTAGCAGCGCGAGCGACAGCGGCTGCCGGGCCGTGCGCTCGGCCAGGCGCGGCGCGAGCCGGGTCCAGGTGCGCCCGTCGTAGGTGCCCAGTACCGGGCCGCGCCAGTACAGCTGCTCCTGTGACGGCGGACGGCTGTCGAAGCGCACGCGAAAGGAGGGCTCTCCCGACTGCGCCAGGTTCGCCATCGTGCCCGGCGCCATGGCCTCGGACAGGCCCGAGCGCGCGCTAAGGGCGTCGCCCGGCGTGCCCCAGAGCGGGCCTTCGATGCGCGGGAACAGGAAAAACAGCGCCAGCGCCAGCGGCGCGGCCAGGCCCAGCACCCTGGCGCCCATCAGCAAGCGCTGGCGCAGCGGCGGCAGCGCGCCGGTGAACTGGAAGCTCAGCTGGGCCGTGAGCAGCGCCAGCACCGACATGGCCATCAGCAGGGCCGTGCCGATGCCTTGCGCGTAGAAGAAGTTGGTCAGCACCAGGAAGAAGCACAGGAAGACGACCACGAACAGGTCGCGCCGCGCATGCATCTCCAGCATCTTGAAGGCCACCAGCAGCACCAGCATGGCCACACCCGCATCGCGGCCGAGCACGGTGTGGTAAGTGCGGGCGACGCCGAACATGGCGGCACCCGCCAGCGGCAGCAGCAACAGGCTCGGCGGCATGCGCCTGCCCTGCAGCGTGATCGCGCCGCGCCACAGCAGGGTCGATGCGCACAGCAGCGAGACCCAGCCCGGCAGGTGGGCCGTGTGGGGGGCCAGCACCAGAAGGGCGGCCAGCAGCAGGAGCAGGGTGTCGGCCTTGTCGCGCGGCAGGGCGTCGAAGCGCGCCAGCAGCGCCTTCACCGCGTCTCTCCCCGGCCGTACAGGGCGAGCGCGCGCAGGCAGGCCGCCTGGTGGGCATCGCCGCCGGCGGCCTCGAGATGGTCGGCGCCGAGCCGCACGGCATAGGGCAGGGCGCGGCTTTCCGCTTCCAGCACCCAGCGCGTCAGGCGCGACAGGCGCAGTTCAAGGTCGAGCCGGGGATCCAGGGCGGCCAGGTCGAGCACCAGTTCCTCGCGCGCGCCGCCCTCGAAATGCTTGGTGGCGAGCTGGCCGCCATCGGCCGGATCGAGGCGGGCGATCTGGCGCCAGGCCAGGCGCCGCAGCGGGTCGCCCGCCTGATAGGGCCGCACGCCGGCGAAATCGTCCGCGCCCGCATGGCCGGCGCCTTCGCCATCGCTGTTCGAGGCGGCCGGCAGCGGCGGCGCGCCTTCCTCGGGGAAGGGATAGACCAGGGCGCGCGCGTCGGGATACCAGTAGCTCCAGGCGCGAAACAGGCCCAGCGGAAAACGGGTGGCGAGCGTCAGGCGCGGCGCGTCGAGCCAGCCGCGCCGTTGGCTCGCCAGCGCCAGGCGCACGCTGGCGCTGGCGCCGGCGGGCACGTCGACCGCATGGCGCGCGTCGGCCACGCCGGCGACGTCGACCAGGATCGCATAGCGCGTCCGCGCGCCCGTGTTGCGCAGTTCGAGCTGGAACAGGGCTTCCTGGCCAGCGAACACGTCGGCCACGCGCACCGGCGCCAGGCGCAGATACGCCAGGTTGCGCCAGGTGAGCACCATGTCGACCAGCGCGCAGGACAGGGCCAGGAAGGTGAGCGCATAGCCCAGGCCCAGGTTGTAGTTGACCGAGCCGATCAGGAGCACCAGCAGCAGGGCGCCGAAGCCCAGGCCCGGACCGGTCGGCAAGATGTAGATACGGCGCTGGCCGAGCAGGAGCTCGCCCTGGTCGAGCACGCGCGGCCACATGCGTGGACGGATGCGGGCGCCCAGGCGCCGGGTCAGGCTCGAGAGCGCCATGGTGGTCCTATACCGGCACCGATTTCTGCAGCTGCAGCACCAGGTCGCGGCTGGCCAGCGCCATGCCCTGCGCCGACTTCGCCGGCCGCAGGCGGTGCGCGCAGACCGGCACCAGCACCGCCTGGATGTCTTCCGGCAGCACGTGATCGCGCCCCTCCAGCGCCGCCCAGGCGCGCGCGGCGCGCAGCAGGGCGATCGCGGCGCGCGGCGACAGGCCTTCGGCGAACAGCGCACCCGAACGCGAAGCCTGGGCCAGCGCCTGCACGTAATCGATCAGCGCGTTCGACGCGTGGATGGCGCCCAGCGCCCGCTGCGCCTCGATCAGTTCCTGCGGATGCATCGCCGGCGCCAGCGTGCGCAGCATCGCGCGCCGGTCTTCGCCCATGAGGAGGGCGCGTTCGGCGGCGGCGTCCGGATAGCCCAGCGACAGGCACATCAGGAAGCGGTCGAGCTGCGATTCGGGCAGCGGGAAGGTGCCGACCTGGTGCGCCGGGTTCTGGGTGGCGATCACGAAGAACGGCTCGGGCAGGGGCCGCGTCATGCCGTCGGTGGAGACCTGGCGCTCTTCCATCGCTTCGAGCAGGCCGGACTGGGTCTTGGGCGTGGCGCGGTTGATCTCGTCGGCCAGCAGCACCTGGGTGAAAATCGGGCCGGGGTGGAAGGCGAAGCCGTTCTTCTCGCGCTCGTAGACGGAAATGCCGGCCACGTCGGCCGGCAGCAGGTCGCTGGTGAACTGGACGCGGTTGAATTTCAGGCCCAGCGAAAGGGCCAGCGCATGCGCCAGCGTGGTCTTGCCGACACCGGGCACGTCCTCGATCAGGAGATGGCCGCCGGCCAGCAGGCAGGTGAAGGCGAGGCGTACCTGCTGGTCCTTGCCGACCACGACCTGGCTGACCTGACGCGCGCAAGCATGCAATTTATTGAACATGGTTCAGTTCCAAAGGTCGAAGGTGCGGCGCCGCGGACGGCATGTTAGATTAGCGACATCGACAACTCGGCGCTTCACGCGCTTCTGCGCGTCTCCCGGACGATTCTATGCGAGAACCGGCAATCCCGGTGTATGGCTGAGCAGCAAGCAGTGAAAGACACAAAGCGGCATCTACATGAGCACAGCAATCTACAGCCATCCCGACTGCCTGCGGCACGACATGGGCAACTGGCATCCCGAGTCGCCGAGCCGCCTGCAGGCGATCGAAGACCAACTCATCCTGGCCCGCCTCGACGGCCTGCTGGAACGGCGCCTGGCGCCGCTGGCGGAGGTGCCGGCCATCCTGCGCAACCATACCGAGGGCGCGCTGGCGCTGGTGCGCGACCATGTGCCCAGGACGCCCGGCGACACCTATCCGCTCGATGCCGATACCTTGCTCTGCCACGCCAGCTACGACGCGGCCCTGCGCGCGGCCGGCGCCGCGCTGGCCGCGACCGATGCCGTCATCGCCGGCGACATCGCCAACGCCTTCTGCTCGATCCGCCCGCCCGGCCACCATGCGACGGCGCACGCGCCGATGGGCTTCTGCCTGTTCAACAACGTGGCGATCGCGGCGCGCCATGCGCTCGAGGCGCACGGGATGGAACGGGTCGCCATCGTCGACTTCGATGTCCACCATGGCAACGGCACGGCCGAGTCCTTCCGCGACGACCCGCGGGTGCTGATGGCCAGCTTCTTCCAGCATCCGTTCTACCCGTATTCGGAGCCGGAACCGATCACCGCCACCAATGTCAACGTCCCGCTGCCGGAACGCAGCGGCGGCGACGCGGTGCGCCAGGTGGTGCGGGATTACTGGCTGCCGGCCCTGCACGCGCACCGTCCGCAGATGGTCTTCATCTCGGCCGGTTTCGACGCCCACCGCGACGACGACATGGGAGGCATGAACCTGGTCGAAGCGGACTATGCCTGGCTCACGCGCCAGATCATGGCGGTGGCGCGCGAGCACGCGGGCGGGCGCATCGTCAGCTGCCTGGAGGGCGGCTACGAACTGTCGGCGCTGGGCCGCAGCGTCGTTGCCCATCTAAAAGTTTTGGCGGACCTTGATTAAAGGCAAGCTTCCCCTGTTTGTGCGCGAACACAACGAAATTTTCTTCTCCCAGGCGGGTCATTGACACTGCCTTGGCGCAGGCCTACATTCGCCTGAGCCGCAGGTGGCGGCAACGCCTGGCTCAGCTGGCAGTGCAGGTACCGGACCGGGCGCCCACTCAGAGGAGATATTTCGTGAAGAAAACCCTACGAATGGTCATGGCGGTCTGTCTGATGGCCGTGTCGAGCTTCGCGGCAGCGGCGAACTACACCCTGTGGATCAACGGGCGCACCGGCGGCGGTGTGGTCGGCGACTACGACAGCTGGACGTATTGGGGGCCTGGCACCACGGCCGCCGGCGTCAACAAGAAATCGGTCAACTGGGACGGGCGCAGCGGCATCGCCTCCCAGAGCGGCAGGATCCGCGACGCACTCGACTGCTTCTGCACCGGCAGTAACTGGTGCTATGTCGTGACCCATAGCGCCGGCGACCTGATGATCGGCTATACGCTGGCCAACTACGGCGGCTCGGCGCGGGTCAAGAAAAACGCGGTCGCCAATGCTTCCGGCGTGTGCGGCAACAGCGATGGCAGCGCCCAGACCGGCTGGAACATCAAGTGGGTGCGCGCCGCTTCCGGCGCAGCCGGCGGTTCCGAGCTGTCCGACGCCGGCGCCTGGACCACCACCGAGCCGCTGGTGCAAGACCTGAAGACGACCACCGCGCGCGCGATGTACAACCACAACACGACGCGCAACGTCTGGTTCTACATGTATGCCGGCGCCAGGGGCACGGCCTATTCCGGCATCCTGCCGGGCCAGGACGACGAAGCGGTGGCTTACCACAGCACCGGCGGCGTGGCCGGCAGCGCGGGCGGCTCCTACTGCAATCCGGGCGACTGGCTGTGCAAGGACCTGACGCTGGGCACGGCGGCCAACGAAGGCGGCAGCGTGAAGTGGAGCTATCACTCGGTCAGTTTCCGGGACGATGGCGAGGCCCATAACCACTATGCGAACGGCAACTGGGGCGGCATCGTCGGGGTCGTGCGCACCGCCGTGGTGAACAGTGCCCTTTGAACGTCCAGGGCGCGGCCGCCTGCGGCGCTGGGGCGCGCTGCTGCTGGTGCTGGCGCTGCTGGCGGCGATCGTCCGAGTGGCGCTGCGGGACCGCGAGCAGTCGCTCCCGCCAGCGGCGGGCAGCGCGGGCGCGGCCGCGCAGGCGCCGCGCTTCTTCGGCCAGGTGGACAGCCAGCCGGCCGCGGCGCTTCCCGGCGAACGCGCGCGCCGGCGCCAGCAGCTGGTCGACAACTACGCGCTGGCCGACCACACCTATTGCAGCTATCGCGAAGGCAGCATGTACCCGGCGCACTCGCGGCCGATGTCGCAAAATACCGACCAGGCTTATCCGAACCAGCCGGTGCTCGAGACCAATCCGATGCGCGGCGACGACCGCCGCGCCCATCCCGACATCCTCCTGCACACTTCGCAGTCGCGCGTCTACCTGGCCGCCGGCGAAGCGGTCGCGTTGACGCTGCGCGCGGTCGAGCCGGACGGCACCCCCGTGCCGCTGGTGGTCACGCGGGCCGTGGCGGCCGGCATCGTCGGCACCGGCGAGCGCCCCACGCCGCAGGTGCCGCTGGCCTTCGCCGACGACGGCGCCAACCCCGATCCGGTCGCCGGCGACGGCGCCTATGCCGCCGTGCTCGCGCCGGCGCAGACGGGACTGGCCGGGTTCCACGGCACCATCCGCACCCAGGTACTGTATGCGGCGGGCGGCAAGAACGGCGTGCTGATCTTCGACGTGATCCATTCGCCGAAGCTGCCCGCGGTCTGGACCGGGACGCCGCGCGAGGTGCTCGAAGACGGCTCGCTCGCCTTTGTCCTGCGCGCCGACGTGCGCCAGCCGGGACGCTACGTGGTCACCGGCCGCATCGACGACGCGAAAGGGCGCCCGTTCGCGCTGGCGACCTTCAACGAGGTGCTGGGGCCGGGGCCGAACGAGATCAAGCTGGTCGTGTTCGGCAAGCTGATGCACGATGGCGGACCGGCGCTGCCGCTGACCCTGCGCGATGTCGACGGCTACCTGCTCAAGGAAAACGTCGACCCCGACCGCGAGCTGATGCCGCGCCTGGAAGGACCGCTGCTGACGAGCCGCGTGCGCTCCCTGGAAGGGGTGGCGGACGCCGAGTGGGCCAGCGAGGAGCGTACCCGCCACCTGAGCGAATTCGCCAAGGACCGCAGGGGCGCGGCGGCCGCGCTGGCCGCCTTCGATCCGTCCCAGCCGTTGCCGCCGGGCGCCTGCGGGCCGGTGCGGTAAGCGGCCGCAGGCAAACCCGGCGCCGTCTTCGTGGACGCCGCCGGGTGCTGCCCACTGTCCGGTATCGTTCTAGCCACGTTCAATCGCGCGCCATTGACTGCTTGGACCGCTTGTCCCGAAAATGGCGATTCGCGGTCGGCCGTCCTCGCGTCCCACTGCAACCAGAACGATGGAGGATGACATGGGACGATCCGCACGTCTTGCGCTGTCGCTGTGCCTGCCTGGCCTGTTCGCCGCCGGGCTAGCCGGCGCCACCAATTACACGCTCTGGATCCACGGCCGCACCAGCGGCGGCGCGATCGGCGACTACAACGATTTCACGTATTTCGGCCCGAACACGACGCCGGCCGGCGTCAACAAGAAATCGGTCAACTGGGACGGGCGCAGCGGGGTAGCCTCCCAAAGCGGCATCGTCCGCAATGCGCTCGACTGCTTTTGCACGGGCAATAACTGGTGCTATATCGGCGTGCACAGCGCCGGCGACATGCTGATCGGCTACACGCTGGCCAACTACGGCGCCACGGCGCGCCCGCGCACCAACGCGCAGCCGAACACGGCCGGCGTATGCGGCGCCGCCGCCGGCGGCGGCACGCAGGCTGGCTGGAACATCAAATGGGTGAGGGCGGCGGCCGGTTCCGCCGGCGGCAGCGAACTGGCCGACATCGGCGCCTGGACCACGAGCGAGCCGATGGTCCAGCAGCACAAGGTCGCCACTGCCCGCGCCCTGTACAACCACAACGATACGAAAAACGTCTGGTTCTACAACTATGCCGGCGCGGCCGGGACGCTGTATTCCTTCGTGCTGCCGGGGCAGGACGACGAGGTGGTGGCCTACCACAGCGCGGGGGGAGTGTCGGGCAGCGGCGGCAGTTCGTTCTGTAATCCGGGCGACTGGTTCTGCAACGACCTGACGCTCGGACCGGGGCCGAACCAGGGCGGGCGCGCCAAGTGGTCGTTCCACTCGGTCGTGTTCCGCGACGATGGGGAAGATTACGGACATTATACGGGGCGCAACTGGGGCGGGATCACCTCGCTCGTGCGCAGGGACATGGAAGCGACGGCGCAATAAGGGGGCGGATAAAGGGGGGGAGGAAACTGGTCGCGTGGATCGATTCCCCGCCCGTGCGCCGGTTCACCCGGCGCTTGAACGCAGCGCGCGCTTCTCGGCCGCGCTCGGGCGCTTGCCCACCACATGCACCACATACATCGGTTGCGCCGGGCCCGTGTGGGGCAGCGCCAGAGCGCTTGCCGGCGGCACGCCCGCCGCGCCTGCCTGGACGGCGCGCCGCGGCGTGCCGTCCAGGCAGGCGGCCAGGACCAGGGCGCCGAAGGCCGCGAACATCCACACCTCGACGCTGCGCGCGATACTGCCGACTTTCTCCATGCTGTTTTCCATCCTGGTCTCCATGACGTTGAGCGGCCATAAGCGGCCGTCCTGTCATCGTGCCCGTCCAGGATGGCTCGGTATTGCAACGAATCAAGTCGAAATCGTCCCTGGTGGAAACAGAACCACAGTGCGCCGGGACGCCTCGGGCGGCGCCAGCGTAAAATACCGCCTCGTTCGCAGAATTTGAAAGCACAGCATGTCGATACAATGGTTCCCAGGCCATATGAACTCCGCCAGGAAGCAGGCGGAGGAGCAGATGGAATTCATCGACCTCGTGGTCGAGGTACTCGACGCGCGCCTGCCCGAGGCAAGCTGCAATCCGCTGGTCGACCGCATGCGCCAGTTCCGCCAGCGCCCGGTGCTGAAAGTGCTGAACAAGATCGACCTGGCCGACCCCGCCGCCACCGCCGCCTGGAAAGCCTATTACGACGCGCTGCCCGGCGTGACGGCCTACCCGATGACGACCAAGAAGCCGGCCGACGTGGCCCGCCTGCCGGCGCTGGCGCTGGCGCTGGCCCCGCACCGCGGCGTGCCGACCAAGCCGCTGCGCATCATGATCATGGGCATCCCGAACGTCGGCAAGTCGACGCTGATGAACGCGCTGCTGAAGAAACGCGTGGCGAAGGTCGGCGACGAGCCGGCCGTCACCAAGGTCCAGCAAAAGCTCTACCTCGACAAGCACACGGTGCTGGTCGACACCCCGGGCCTGATGTGGCCGAAGATCGAGATGCCGAGCGACGGCCTGATGCTGGCCGCCAGCCACGCGATCGGCACCAACGCCCTGATCGAGGAAGAGGTGGCCTTCTTCCTGGGCGACGTCCTGCTCGAGCGCTATCCGCAGTTGCTCAGCGCGCGCTATGGCTTCAAGACCGAGGGCCTGGACGGCATCGGCGTGGTCGAGCAGGTGGCGGCGCGCCGGGGTTTCCGCATGCGCGGCGGCGAATTCGACGTCGAGAAAGCGGCCCATGTGCTGCTGCACGACTACCGTAGCGGCGCCATCGGGCGCATCAGCCTGGAGACGCCGGAATCGCGCGCGGCGCGGCTCGAAGCGCACCGCGTCGAGAAGGCGGAAAAGGAGCGCATCGCGGCGGAAAAAGCGGCGGCCAAGGCCGAGGAAGCCAACCGGGGCAAGCGCGGGACCTGAGGCTGCGCGCAAGGCGGGAACGGCAGGGGGACTGGCGCCTTCGCCCGCTGCGGCAGTCGATGATCGAAAAGCGGCCGTGCCCGCGACGGCTGGCCGGGTATATAATCACGTCCGTTCTGGTGCCCGCGTGCGCAATCCGCGCACGCAGTTAAACGGGAAACACGAAGCCACGGCGCCTCCGGCGCCCGGCCAAGGTGTGCTGCCCCCGCAACGGTAAACAAGCGTCGCCCCCCTGGGCGACTGGCTGTCTCGAACACCACTGTGCCGCGGCATAGGAAGGTGAGGCGGTCTGACTTGCTAGCCCGGATACCGGCCAGGACAGGTGAGTATGGCAAGCGCCGTACTCGTTGAATCCGGCTTGCGGGGACGCAGGGCGGATGCTCATTATCGAAGAACAACATCATGACTTTTTCTGCTGTTTCGAACAGCGCGCCGGCTCTCAAGCCGCTCGCGCTGGCCTGCGCCATTTCCCTGTCCCTGCTTGCGGGCGCCGCCCATGCCGACGAGGCCGGCATTGCCACCGTCCACGTCAGCGGCGCGCGCTTCCCGAGCGACCCGGCCCTGCCGCCGGTGGGCGCGACCGTCATCAGCGCCGCCGAGATCCGCAGCGCCGGCGTCAACGACGTCAACGCCGCCATCCGCAAGATCGGCGGCGTGTACGGCCGCCAGAGCCTGGACGGTTCGCCCGACTTCGGCCTCGACCTGCGCGGCTTCGGCGCCAACAGCGGCCAGAACCTGGTGATCCTGGTCGACGGCGTGCGCCTGAACGGGAACGAACTGGCCGGCGCCGCGCTGTCGACGCTTCCCATCGACACCGTCGAGCGCATCGAGATCACGCGCGGCGGCAGCAGCGTGCTGTACGGCGAAGGCGCGACCGGCGGCGTGATCAACATCGTCACCAAGCGCGGCGCCGAGCCGGGCTACCACGGCACCGTCAGCCTGGAAGGCGGCCAGTTCGACCAGCACGACGCGCGCCTGGCGCTGCGCCACGGCGCCGGCCCGCTCTCGTTCGACCTGGCGGCCAACCACCAGGGCACCGACCACGACCGCGAGAACAACCGCTTCCGCCAGAAGACGCTCAACGCCGGCTTCCAGTGGGCGCAGGACGCGACGCGCCTCGGCATGCGCGTCGAAGGCGCACGCCAGAACGCGCGCTTCCCGGGCTCGCTGACCCTGGACCAGTTCAACCTCGATCCGCACCAGACGAAGACGCCGAACGACTTCGGCGCCGTCGACAGCGACCGCGTGATGGCCTTTGCCGCGCACCGCGTCGGCAGCGTCGAACTGGCGGCCGAGCTGTCGCACCGCGAGCGCGAGGTGATGTCGCATTACGTGTTCGGCGGCTTCGTTTCGGAGGCGACCTACCACAGCCGCCAGACCCAGTTCTCGCCGCGCCTGCGCCAGTTGTCGCGCTTCGGCGGCATGCTCAACGAGTTCGTCGCCGGCGTCGACCTGATCCGCTGGGAACGCAGCACGACCTTCGACTCGAATGCCAGCCAGGACTCGAAAGCGCTGTACCTGCGCGACGAACTGCGTTTCGGCGGTGCACGCAATGCGCGCCTGGCGCTGGGCGCGCGCCACGAGCGGTTCGACAAAGAAGAAGACAATGCCAACCTGGGCGTGCCGGACGGCGAGCAGTCGGAAAACGGCTGGAGCCTGGAAGGCAGCGTCGATCCGGTAGCGGGCGTCACCGTGCACGCCAAGGCAGGGCAGAGCTACCGCATGCCGAACGCCGACGAAAACGGCTACCGCGCGTCCCAGGGCTTGCTCGACGCGCAGACCTCGCGCGACCTGGAGCTGGGCGTCACCGTCGGCAGCGATGCCCGCCGCGTCTCGGCGCGCGTGTTCCGCCACCGCCTGCGCAACGAGATCTTCTTCGATCCGACCCTGTCGGGCGGCTTCGGCGCCAACACCAACCTCGATCCGACGCGGCGCCAGGGCTTCGAAGTCGACGCCCGGCTCGATGTCGGCGCGAACCTGCGCTTGAGCGGCCATGTGCAGCACGTGCAAGCCGAATTCACGGGCGGCCCGAACGCCGGGCGCGAGATGGTGCTGGTGCCGAAGAACGTGGCCACCGCGCGCCTGGCCTGGCTGCCGCGCAATGGCCACAGCGCCGACGTCGGCGTCCAGTACGTCTCCACCCAGCGCTACGGCAACGACTTCGGCAATACCTGCGGCGCACGCATTCCCTCGTACACGACGGTCGATGCGCGTTATGCGCTCAAGCTCGGTGCCTGGGAAGTGGCGGCGAATGGCCTGAACCTGACCGACCGCCAGTACTTCAGCCAGGCGTTCGGCTGCCGCAGCGGCATCTATCCGAGCGACGGGCGCCAGTTGAAGCTGTCGGCCCGCTACGACTTCTGATGCCGTGAAAAGCACGCTCGGCACCTCGCCCGCACGCCGGCGCGCCACGCTGGCGCTGCTTGGCGCGGGCGCGCTGGCCGTGTTCGTCGGGGCCGGGCTGGCCGGTTCGGTGGCGCTGCCGGCCGCCGAGCTGCCGGGCGCGCTGGCGAGCCTGCTGGCCGGCGCGCCCGAGGGCATGGCGGCGACCCTGCTCGACTTGCGCCTGGGCCGCGCCAGCAGCGCCTTCGTCACCGGCGCGGCGCTGGCGCTGGCCGGCGTCATGATGCAGGCGCTGGTGCGCAATCCCCTGGCCGATCCGTACGTGCTGGGGGTGTCGGCCGGCGCCGCCGTCGGCGCGCTGGCCGCCTTGCTGGCCGGCGCGGCGCTGTGGCTGGTCGATGCCGGCGCCTTGCTCGGCGCGGTGGCGGTCTCGCTGCTGCTGTACCTGCTGGCGCGGCGCGACCTGGGCGGCAAGCGCAGCGCGGGGCACGGCGGCGGCGAGTCGAGCGTGCTGCTGCTGACCGGCGTGGTGCTGGCCTCGGCCTGCATGGCGCTGGTGACCCTGATGCTGTCGGTGGCGCCCGAATCGCGCCTGCGCGGCATGGTGTTCTGGATGATCGGCGACCTGGCCGGGACGTCCTGGCGCCTGCTGCCCTGGCTGGTGCTGGGCGGCGCGCTGCTGCTCGCGCGCCGCCATGCGCGCGCACTGAACGTGATGGCGCTGCATGCCGACGCCGCCGTCGCGCTGGGCGTCGAGGTGGGCCGGCTGCGGCGCTTCCTGTTTCTTTGTTCGAGCCTGCTGACGGCCTGCGCGGTCACCAGCGGCGGCAGCATCGGCTTTGTCGGCCTGGTGGTGCCGCACGCCTGCCGCCACGCCTTCGGGCCCGACCACCGCATCCTGCTGCCGGCCGCCACCCTGGCCGGCGGCGGCTTCCTGGTGCTGGCCGATACGCTGGCGCGCACCGTGCTCGCGCCCCAGCAACTGCCGGTGGGCGTGCTGACGGCGCTGATCGGCGTGCCCGTCTTTCTTTTCCAGCTGCACCAGCTGCACCTGCGCTCACGATGATCGAAACCCGCGACCTGACCTTGCGCGCCGATGGGCGCGTGCTGGTCGATAGCCTGAACTGGCGTGTGCTGCCCGGCCAGAGCTGGTGCGTGATCGGCCCCAACGGCGCCGGCAAGAGCACGCTGCTGCGCACGCTCGCGGGCCTGCGCCCGCCCGACGGCGGCGGCATCGTCCTGGCCGGCAAGAGCTTGCCGGACTGGCCTTTGCCGGCGCTGGCGCGCGCACGTGCCTATCTCGCGCAAGGGCGCGGGGACGCTTTCGCCTACCGCGTCATCGAGACGGTGCTGATGGCGCGCCACCCCTACCACGCCGACCGCTATTGGGAAGGCAGCGACGACCATGCGGCGGCCGAACAGGCCCTGCGCACGCTCGACGCGCTGCACCTGGCCCGGCGCGACGTGCGCACGCTCTCGGGCGGCGAGCGCCAGCGCGTGGCGATCGCGGCGCTGCTGGCCCAGGACACGCCGCTGCTGCTGCTCGACGAGCCGGCCACCGCGCTCGACCTGGCGCACCAGGTGGCGATGACGAACCTGCTGGCGCGCCTGTGCCGCGAAGAGCAACGGGCCCTGGTCAGCGTCGGCCACGACCTGAACCTGGCCTGGAGCGGCGCCACCCACGCGCTGCTGCTGCACGGCGACGGCGCCTGGCGTGCCGGGCCGGTCACGGACATCATGCGCGCCGATTTGCTCGGCGCCTGTCTCGGCCACCCGATCGCCGTCATCGAGCACGGCGGGCGCACCATCTTCCTGCCCGAGGCGCCCGCGGCCGCGCCCAATACTGTCCGGAGAGTCCAATGAAACATCTCGTCCTGTCGCTCGCGCTGGGCGCCTCTTGCGCCCAGGCCGCCGTCACGGTCGTCGACGACAGCGGCCGCGACGTCGTGCTGGCGCGGCCGGCGCAGCGCGTGATCTCGATGGCGCCGCATGTCACCGAGCTGCTGTTCGCGGCCGGGGGCGGCGCGCGCATCGTCGGCGCCATGAATTTCAGCGACTACCCGGCCGAGGCGCGCAAGATTCCCCTGGTCGGCTCGAACAGCCAGATCGACCTCGAACGCGTGATCGCGCTCAAGCCCGACTTGCTCATCGTCTGGCAAAGCGGGAATACTGCGCGCCAGATCGAGCAGCTGCGCAGCCTCGGCATTCCGGTCTTCCACAGCGAACCGCGCACCCTGGAGACCGTGGCCGGGAGCCTGCTGCGCTTCGGGCGCCTGCTCGGCACCGAAGGGACGGCCGCGCCGGCCGCCGCGCGCTTTCGCTCCGGGGTCGAGGCGCTACGCACGCGCTACGCCAGCCGTCCCCCGGTGACGGTGTTCTACCAGGCCTGGGACAGTCCGCTCTATACCCTGAACGGCGAGCAGATCGCCAGCGATGTGATCCGTCTCTGCGGCGGGCGCAATATCTTTGCCGAGCTGAAGACGATCGCGCCGCAGGTGAGCGTCGAGGCGGTGGTGCAGCGCGACCCGGAAGCCATCCTGGGAGGCAAGCGCTACACGCCGCAAGACCGCGGCCTGTCGATCTGGGAACCCTACCGCGGCATGACGGCGGTGCGCCGCAAGAACCTGTTGACGCTCGACGAGCACATGATCACGCGTCCGGGACCGCGCGTGCTCGACGGCGCCGCGCACTTGTGCGCCCGGCTCGACGAGGCACGCGCCCGGCGCTGAGCGGTGCAGGCGTGTGACGGAGCGTGACAGTGGTAAGCAATTGCAAAAAAGGGGTGCCGCGCCCTATGGGAGCGGCAAAAAAGTGGTAATCTCGCGGTCGATTTCATCACTTTCAACACCAAGGATCCCTATGCGCCGTTCACTGCGTTTCGCCCTCGTCGCCGCCAGCCTGGTCGCCAGCACCGCGTTCGCTTCGCCCACCAATCCGCAGAACGGGGTCGAGTACACGACGCTGTCGGCGCCGCAACCCGTGCAGACGGTCGGCAAGAAAGTCGAGGTCGTCGAATTCTTCGCTTACCACTGCCCGGCCTGCTACTCGCTGGAACCCGGCCTGAATGAATGGGTCAAAAAGCAGGGTGACAAGATTGTCCTGCGCCGCATCCACCTGCCGTTCCAAGGCGCGACCGATCCGGAAGCGCACCTGCACCTGACGCTCCAGGCGATGGGCAAGGAGGCCGAAATGCACAGCAAGATCTTCCACGCCGTCCACGTCCAGCGCATCCGCCTGATGAAGGACGATCAGATCATCGACTGGGTGGCCAAGAACGGCATCGACAAGGCCAAGTTCCTGGAGACCTGGAATTCCTTCGGCGTCATGACCAAGCTGCGCCGCCAGGCGCAACTTGCCGCCAGCTACCAGGTGACCGGTACCCCGACCATGATCGTCGACGGCAAGTACCAGACCTCGCCGGGACAGATCGCCGATAAACTCAAGCTCAAGGACGGCCGCCAGATCGTGCAGGCGCACTTCCAGGTGCTCGACGCCCTTGTTGCAAAGGCAGCCGCGACGAAATGAGCGACGGAGAACGCAAAGTCCTCGAACTGTACGAGGGCGCACGCCCCCGGGACGAGGAATTGTTCGAGACCAGCAACGTGAACCACCTTGCCTGGTCGCTCGTCGTGATCCTGTTCGGCCTCGTCCTGTGGCTCTGCATCGCGCTGGTGAACGCGGAAAACCAGCGCCACGCCCTGATGACGAACAAATGCCCCGACCCGGTTTTCAAGAACGGCGTCGACAAGGCTTGCCTGTACACCGTGCGCTCGCGCGACCATTGGTGGGAACACCTGTGGTACGCCTTCACGCACGTCAATCCGGAACCGAAATAGGGCGCCAGCGGGCAGGGCTTCGACTGCCCGCGGCAAGCCTGGATGACGGCGGGGGCTGCCGCGTCCGCGCCTAGGTCTGCGGCAACACCACCACGAAGCGCGCGCCCCCCAGCTCGGACGCCGCCACCTGCATCGTTCCCCCGTGCAGCAGCACCGCCTTGCGCGCAATCGACAGGCCCAGGCCGAAGCCCCCGGTGGTCCGGTCGCGGCTGCGGTCGAGCCGGTAGAACGGCTCGAAAATCCGCTCGCGCTCGTCCGGTGGAATTCCCGGCCCGTCATCGTCGACCGCGATGGTCACGTTCCTGCCGTCGCGCCGCGCCGTGACCCGTATCGTCAGCGCGGCATATTTCTGCGCATTCCTCAGCAGGTTCGACAAGGCCCGCCCCAGCAGCCGCGCATCGGCCTCGATCGTCCCAAGGTCCGGCGCGCAGTCGATCGTCAGCAGCGGCTGCCCCGGCGGCAGCGCCGCCTCGACCGTGTGCAGCAGGGCAGCGACCTCGACCGTATCGCGCTGCGGCGCCTGGCCGCTGTCGAGGCGCGCCATGCCGAGCAGCTCGTTGACCAGGCTGTTAAGTTCCGACAAATCGCCTTCCATCGCATCGATGCGCTTCTGCAAGACCGGATCGTTCGCCTTGGCGCCCAGCAGTTCGAGCGCGAACTCGAGGCGCGCGATCGGCGTGCGCAGCTCATGCGACACCGAATGCAGCAGGTTCTTCTGCGCGACCAGCAGCGCTTCGATGCGGTCGGCCATGTGGTCGATGCGCTCGGCCAGCGGATAGATACTGCTCGATGGCTGCATGCGCGCCCGCGCCGACAGCTTGCCGGCGCCGAATTCGTCGGCCACGCGCGAGAGCGACTGCAAGCCCTGCCAGTGCGCGCGCGACCACAGGGCGATCGGCACCAGCAGGGCCAGTGCCACGATCACGTAGCGCACCGCTTCCATCTGCAAGGCGAGGCTGACGTCGATCGGCAAGTCCTGGACATGGATGACTTCGTCCTCGCTGCCGATATAGCGTTCGCCCTTGAGGTCGACACGCCGGTAAAACGATTTGCCTTCGACATCGAGTACGACTTCGCCGCGCTCGAGCGCGCCGAGGCTGGCGGCGGGCAGGAGGGAACGCGCTTTCGGCAGCGCAATCAGGTCGAAGCGGGTATCGGAGACCTCGCGCACCCGGTTCAAACGCGCCAGCCATTCGTCGGCGGGGGCCTCGTCGACGTACTGCTCGATCAGGAAGATCTGGGCCGAGGCCTGGCGCCGCGCGATCTCTTCCAGCGGGTCGCCGAACAGGCGGCTCATCGTGAAATAGATGACGAAGGTAGCCGCCGTGATCGACAGCATCACCAGCATGAAGAAGCGAAAGAAGATCCGGTTCACCCCAGGACTCCCGCATCTTGCCGCTTGCCTTCTCGTTTCAAAAACATGGTTTGTTCTCCCGACAGCATTGTATCGGAGCAAACATTACCTTGCTGGCTTACAAAACAACGACAATTACTCGACAAGAACCGGGTGATTCAACAGGGAGAGGCCATTAGGATTATTCTTACCAGTTTTCCGTTTGCCCACTCGACATGCGAGTGTCAGTGGGCTTTTTTATCCTGGCCGCCGCCCTTGCGCGCGGCCACATGGTCAACGCCGGGCGGCGCTGCAACTTACGATTTGCACATGGGAAAACACGACACTTGGGAGCTGGGCTTGCCTCAACGTAAAATACTGGCACCTGAGCTTTCGATTTCCTCACCATGACCAAGCTTTTCGCCTTGGCGCTTGCCGCTGTATCGAGCGCAGCCTGTGCGCAGCTGCCGGCGACTAATCCAATGCCCGACGGCAGCCGCGATATGTATGTCGGGCTGGGCGTGGTGGCGAAGCCACGCTACGAGGGTGCGCGCGGCATGCGACGCGCGGCGCTGCCGGTGCTGCAGGTCCAGTGGAGCAACGGCTTGTTCATTTCCGGCATGCGCGCCGGCATCCATCTGTCGCGTTCGCCCCGGTTCGAAAGCGGGCCCTTGCTGGAACTGCATCCGGGCCGCGATGCCGAGGGCGAGGGCGGGGAGATCGGCGGCATCGCCGCAGTACGCTTGAGCCCCGTCGAAGCGCCGCGCGCGGCCGCCTGGCCCAGGCGGCCGGCCGGCGTGGCCGCCATCGGCCGCCGCGTGCAGGGCGGCGGCTTCCTCAACTATTACCTGACGCCCGACTGGCGCTTCACCAGCAGCCTGCTGTACGGCGCCGGCGATGCGCGCAAGGGCATGAAGTTCGAACTGGGCATGCAGCGCCTGGCGGTCGTGCCGGATGCACATCACCGGCTCGGCCTGGATGCCGCCGTCGGCTTCGGCGACCGCCACTACAATGGGGCCTTGTTCGGGGTTTCCGAGCGCGATGCCTCCAGCAGCGGCGCTGCGCCCTTCGACGCCGCCGGCGGCATCAAGGATGCGCGGCTGGGCGGACGCTGGCATTGGGCCTGGTCGCCTTCCTGGATGCTCACCTCGCACGTGCAGGCCATCCGCCTGCTGGGCAGTGCCCGCAAGAGCCCGCTCGTCGAGCGGCCGACCAACCTGACGGTTTCCACCGCCATCGCCTACCGCTTCTGACGATGCCACTGGCCAGCCACCTCGCCGCCTGCTGCACCCTGTCGCTGATCGCCCTGTCGATGTGCGCCCAGGCGCGTGCCGGCGACTGGGTCAGCTATCGCGATGTCTACCGCGCCATGGTGGTATTCGAGAAATATGGCGGTCCGAAAAATTTCTTGCAAAGCCAGCTGCAAGTAGCGCCCCAGGACCGCATCGCCTCGCTCGACGGCGTGCAGCTGACCCTGGCTGGCAAGACCAACCAGGTCAACTTGCCGCTCGATCCGCTCGGGCGCACGCCATTCCCGCTGCTCAAGGGCGCCTATGACGAGAATGCCGCCTTGCTGCTCAGCCGCAAGATCGGCAGCTTCGGGGTGCGTCCGCGCGTCTCGATCGCCCTGCAAGCCGATGGCGTGTATGAAGACGGCGAATTGCGTGCGGCCTGCGAACAGGCACTGGGCTTTGCCCGCTATGGCGACGGCTCGCTGCGCACGCGCCAGTGCGCCGGCGTGCGCTTCGTGTTCGCCAAGCGCGGCGCCGAGATCGGCGTGCGCGTGCAAAAGAGCGACGGGTCCGACGCCAGCCTGCCGGTCAGCCCCGGCACGGCCTTCCCGGGCGACGCCGACGACAGCTTCCCGACCGTGCTGTACCGCTTCAATGGCAGCGAAAAGGTCCAGCTCGTTACTGCCTACCCGCCGCTGGCAATCGTGCCCCTGTTCGAATAAACCGCGCTACTATCGGCGCCCAAGCGCTTCACCAGGAATGTCGATGCGCCGCCTGTTGCCCTATTGCCCCTGCTGCTCTTGCCCGCTTCCCTGTTGGCGCAAGCGGCCGAATGGAAGGACAGCCTCCGGCTGGCTGAACTTTTCGAGCGCGAGGGCGTGCGCGGCACCTTCGTCATGCACGACGTTGCCGCGGACAGCTATACCGTCCACGACCGCCGGCGTGCCGACACGCGCTACATCCCCGCATCGACCTTCAAGATCGCCAACAGCCTGATCGGCCTGGCACAGCTTGCCGTTGCCAAAGGCTGCGATGGCCGGCGTGCGCGCGATCCTGCGCCAGGGGGGAGGCTGCCTTGCATGCGAAGACCGGCTGGGGCAAGCTGGAAAGCGGGCCCGACATTGGCTGGTGGGTCGGCTGGGTGCGCAAGGACGGCAAGCTCTACACGTTCGCGTTGAATCTCGACATTCCAGACGACGCGACCGGCGCCAAGCGCGTACCAGTGGGCAAGGCCAGTCTGCAGGCGCTCGGGCTGCTCTAAGATCCTGTTCGCACCGGCCGGCGTCGCCGCCTACAAGGAGAGTTTCCAAGCTGCGATGCTCAGCCCCACGCCGACGGCGAGAACAGATAGCCTTCGCCCCACACGGTCTTGATCTTTTCTGACTTGGCGTCGTCAAACTTGCGGCGCAGTTTCGAGATGCTGTTGTCGATGCTGCGGTCGAGCCCGTCGAACTCGATGCCGCGCATTTTTTTCAGCAGTTCGTCGCGCGAGAGCACCCGTCCGGCCGCCTCGGCCAGCACCAGCAGCAGCTTGTATTCGGTATTGCTCAGCACGCACAGCTCATCGCGCCAGTACACCGTGCGGTCGGCGCCGACGATGCGCAGGGCGCCGAAGACGAGTTCGCCGCTGTCGGGCGCCGCTTTCGGCTGGGTACGGCGCAGCAGGGCGCGCAGGCGCGCCAGCAGCACGCGCGGCTGGACCGGCTTGTTGACGAAATCGTCCGCGCCTTGCTCCAGACCCGAGACCTCGTCGTACGAATCCTCGCGCGCGGTCAGGATCAGGATCGGCACCTCGGACAGCTCGCGGATCTGGCGGCACACGACCATCCCGTCCAGGCCCGGCAGCATCAGGTCGAGCACCACGATGTCCGGCGCGCAGGACTGGAAGCGCGCCACCGCCTCGTCGCCGCGCGTGACCAGTTCGACCGCGAATTCGTATCCGGACAGGTATTCCGTGACCAGTTCGGCCAGGCGCGCGTCGTCCTCCACCAATAAAACTCGGTACATGCTGTTCTCCTTCCCCGATATTGTATAGACGCAATCGCGCAAGAGCACAGTTACTACATTCCTGCGACAGTCGGTGACATTTTCGGGACAAAGAAAGGTGTCCGTTGCGCTGTGCGGCCGCGTGGTGTCAGCACGGTCTCCGTCGGGCAGCCCGTCAGCGATCCGCAGACGCGGCCGCAGACGCGGCCGCCGGCGTGCGCGGTCATGCGGCCAGCTCGCTCTCCTTGATATTCGCAAGGGGCTGCAGCAGGGCATAGTCGAATTCGGCGATCGGCGCGGCGCGGGCCACGCGCTGCGGCCAGTCGGGATTGGCCAGCGCCGTCTTGCCGAGGGTGACGACTGCCGCGTCGCCGCGTTCGACCAGCGCGGCGGCTTTATCGTACTCGCCCAGCTGGCCGTTGGCGATGACCGGCAAGCGGCCATAACGCGCGGCCAGTGCGGCGAGGCTCTCGCCATCGCCGAAGGCTGGCGCCGCTGCGTCGTACTCGGTCGTATGGAGATAGTCCAGGCCGGCCCCGGCCAGGCTTTCGAAGATGCACTTCGCGTCGTCTTCTGCACCGGCCCATTTGTGCTCGTAATCGTTGACCTTGCCTTGGGAGATGCGCATGCCGACCGTGAAATCGTCGCCCACCTGGCGACGCACGGCCTGGCCGACCTCGACCAGCAGCCGCACCCGGTTCAGTGTCGATCCGCCATACTGGTCGGTACGCTCGTTCGTGTACGACGTGAGGAACTGGTCGAGCAGGTAGCCGTTCGCACCGTGGATTTCGACGCCGTCGAACCCGGCCGCCCTGGCGTGGCCTGCCGCAGTGGCGAACGCCTCTTTCACCTGGCCGATCTCGTCCCGCGTCATCTCCCTGGGGAAGGGATACGGGCCCTCGCCGCGATAGAAGCCCATCTGCGTGCCCACGGGCTGCACGGCGGAGGGTGCGATGTTGTCACCGCGCCAGTGGTTGCCCTGGCTGAGCGCGCCCGCATGCATCAACTGCATCACGATCTTGCCACCCTCGGCGTGCACGGCGTCGACCACCTTGCGCCAGGCATCGGCCTGGGCCGTGCTGGCGATGCCGGGCTGGTACAGGTAACCCTGGCTGTGAAGAAGGTCGGGATAGGTGCCTTCCGTGATCACGAGCGCGTATCCTCCGCGCGCGAAGCGCGCATAGTAGCGCGCCATGTCGTCGGTGGCCAGGCCATCGGCGCTGGCGCTGGTTCGCGTCATCGGCGCAACGGCCATCCGGTTTTTCAGGGCCATCGTGTGAATGGTCGTCGGGGTATGGAGAATGGATTGTTCAGTCATGCTTGGCCTGCTTTCAAATTAATTGTAGGAAATTTCGATTGCGGCCCGGTGTCACTGTCGCGCCGGCCTGGCTATCCTGTCCCGGCGCCGGCATCGCCTGTCAGGCGATGGCAGACCTTGCCAGGAACTGCATGTTGTCACGAAAATCGGTACAGCCTTTGCACACTAGGCGATAGCGTCCAATGCCGAACGGGGCAGCCGCCGTCGCGCGAATCGTGCCCGGCATGCGCCAAGACCGGCTTATGATCACGCATGATCGAGCGAACCCTACCATTGCAACGAAGGAGATGACATGAGCTTCCCGACCGTAAGCGCCCCCAAGGTGCTGCTCTTCGATGTGAACGAAACCTTGCTCGATTTGGCTCCATTGCATGAGAGCGTCGACAGCGTGCTGTTGGAACACAAGGGTTCGAAACAGTGGTTCAGCAGCCTCCTGCATTACTCGCTCGTGCTGACTGTCAGCGGACAGTTTCGTCCGTTTTCGGAGATCGGCGTCGCCGTACTGCAGATGATGGCGACGAACCGCGATGTCATGCTCAGTGAAGAGGACGCAAGGAAAGCGCTCGAACCCCTGCGCAGCGCGCCGGCGCATCCCGATGTCTTGCCTGCGCTCGCAGCCCTGCGCCGTTCCGGCTTTCGCATGGCGGCGCTGACCAACTCCTCGTCCGACGGGATGGGCGCCCAACTCGAGAACGCCGGGATCTCACCCTTCCTCGAACGGCAGCTCAGCGTGGAGTCGGTCGGCAAGTACAAGCCGCATCGGGAGGTCTACGCCTGGGCGGCAGAGCAGATGCAGGTACAGCCGCAAGAATGCATGTTCGTTGCCGCTCATCCCTGGGATGTAGCCGGTGCCGCCTGGGCGGGAATGCGCACCGCCTTCCTGGCCCGCCTCGGCGCGCAGCCGCTGCCCATCGCACCCAAGCCCGAGATCGAGTGCCTGGACATGGACGACCTGGCAAAGCGGCTGGGCGCGACCGCATGATCCGAGGTCGGCCTGCCGGCAAGCGCGAAAATGATCGTGATTGCGTCTTGATTCATTTTTTTCGGATCTACCTATCAATACAGGGCGTTTTTAATGGTTTGGCTGCCGCGTATTTTAAAAAATAAATATATTATTCTTTTAAAAATTCCCGTTTATTCCGAGCGCTCTTCTATTGATCATGCTCAAATAAACTGGCGTTCGCTATGTGAAGATGGTTCTCCGGGTTGTCATCTAAGCCGAATAAGGGACAAGGAGAAGAAACATGGCGGCGCTGTCGACAGAAAATAATTTTCAGAAAGAGATGAAGGCCGGAGAACGTTTCGCATTCGGCGAAAACTGGAGCCGATTCCTGCGTCTCCTGGATGAGGAACGTATTGTCCAGGCCACCGACAGCCTGAAGAACATGCTGGAAGTCGACGACTTGAAGGGCAAGACCTTCCTTGATATCGGCAGCGGCAGCGGTTTGTTTTCTCTCGCCGCCAAACGGCTGGGAGCGAAAGTATTTTCCTTCGATTACGATCCGCAGTCTGTCGCATGCACCAGGGAATTAAAAGAGCGGTATTTCAGCGACGATGCCGAATGGCAGGTCGAGCATGGTTCCGTTCTCGATCAAGACTACCTGCAAGGCCTGGGCAAATTCGACATCACGTATTCATGGGGCGTGCTGCACCACACCGGGAATATGTGGCAGGCGCTGAGCAACGCCAGTGATACCGTAGGGAAAAACGGCAAGCTGTTCATCGCTTTATACAACTTCCAACCGTTCGCAAGCAGTTACTGGACGGTTGTCAAGCGCACCTATAGCAGATACGCGCTTTCGCGGCCCTTGTTCGTCCTTGCCTATGCGCCACTGATCATACTGACAGTATTGCGACATCGTCTCGGCAAGCGTAAATCCGCGCGCGGCATGAGCGTCCTGTACGATTTTTTTGACTGGATCGGCGGCTATCCTTTCGAAGTGGCCAGACCCGAGCAGATTTTCGACTATTTTAAAGCCAGGGGTTATCTACTCACGAAGATGAAGACGGTTGGCGGAAAGATGGGCTGCAACGAGTTCGTTTTTTCAGCGCCGGTAAGTCGGCTCCCCATGGCGGATCCGCCTTTCGAGACAGCGACGACAGGGTAGTCTATGCTGTCGTCCGCGAAAGGATGGCAGTAAATGGGTGAGGCAAAAAACGCACCCAGGTCGAGGTTGCTGTGCGAGACCCATGGTTGTGAGAGCTTGCGAGCCACCAGCCTGCCGATGCTGCGCAATCGCCGCATCGGGGAATTGCTGCCGCGTCACTTTATAGCGGCCGCCTATTCTTTGCGATCATGGGAAGCTCAAGTCCAAACTAAGCCTGCTGATCAGGACAAAAGTGAAGACCCCCAAACCCAGGAGCGCTAGCACGAAGACTATAACCACCTTACCGGCCGCGCGTAGCACCGCCCGCTTCTCCTTCTCCTTGTCTTGCTCCTTCTTCCCTTGATCGTAATGCCATTTGATAGCGAAGAACATGCCCGTGCCTAAAGCGAGCACCTTGAACGCACCGGCGATTATAGGGAACCAATCCATGAGGTTGAGTATTTCCAGGCGATGACTTGAGAGAGGAGAAAACGTCAACAATTGCCATGCAAGCATGGTGTTGCTGCATGTTCCGAGGCATCGCTTGGTTAGAGCGAATCATCGGCTGGAAGCTCGCCATGCGCGAAGGAAGGGAATTGCCATTAATGCTGAGCAGTTCAGTGCTTCATGTAAAAATTGCAGGCGAACCGCCCGACAAGGGCCGTCCGCCTGCACATGTTCTGAACTTGATTCGACCGAGAGTTGCCCTCGCCAGGCTTGATGTTCCGGTCTTTTAATTTGTTCCGAACTTAATCATGAGGCAACGAATAGCCGGGGCGATTACGCCATGTTCTTGCCGACGAATTCCCAATTAACCAGGTTCCAGAACGCTTCCACGAACTTGGCGCGGGCGTTGCGGTAGTCGATGTAGTAGGCGTGTTCCCAGACGTCGCAGGTCAGCAGGGCCTTGTCGTCCGAGGCCAGCGGGGTATGCGCGTTCGACGTGTTGACGATGTCGACGCCGCCGTCGGCCTTTTGCACCAGCCAGGTCCAGCCCGAACCGAAGTTGCCGAGGGCCGACTTCGAGAATTCTTCCTTGAACTTGTCGAACGAACCCCACTTGGCATTGATCGCATCGGCGACCGGGCCGCTTGGCGCACCGCCGCCGTTTGGCGTCATGCAGTTCCAGAAGAAGGTATGGTTCCAGACCTGGGCGGAATTGTTGAAGATGCCGCCCGACGACTTCTTGACGATGTCTTCCAGCGACATGTTCTCGAACTCGGTGCCCTTGATCAGGTTGTTCAAATTCGTCACATAGGTGGCGTGGTGCTTGCCGTAGTGGTATTCCAGCGTCTCGGCGGAGATGTGCGGCTGGAGGGCGTCTTTGGCGTACGGCAGCGGTGGCAGAGTATGTTCCATGTCTTATTCCTTTATTGGTTGACAACGAATTAATTCTTCGGAAACGGCGCATATTCTAAACCGGATAGGCGGGCGCTGCATATTTAGCGCGCGAAGCACGGCTCGCCCAGGGGGCGGGCTCATTCCAGGCGCGCCTGCACGCTCGACACTTTCACTTCGGCGCTGCCTTCGGCCAGGCGCACCGTCAGCACCTGGCGGGCCTTGATTTGCCCCGGCGCCCGTAGTGCGTGCCCCTCGGCATTGCTGACGATCGCATAGCCGCGCTCGAGCGTGCGCTGCGGATTGAGCAGTTCCAGCTGGGCCGACAAGGCATCGAGCGCATCGCGTCGCCGTTTGACCGCGCCGCACAGGCTTGCGTTCAAGTGCCGCCCCTCGGAGATGAGCTGGGCGCGCAGCGAGCGCACGTCGGGCCGGTGGCGCGCCCAGCGCTGGCTCCACTGCGCCAGCAGCACGCCGCCGCGATTGACGGGCGCGTGCACCAGGTGGGTCAGGCCGGACGCCAGCGCGCGGAGTTTCAGGCGCTGGTGCGTAATGTGGGCCGTCGGACTCAGCAGGCGCCGGCCGAGGTTGTCGAGCCCCTGGTTTGCTTCCGACAGCCCGCGCCGCATGGCGCGGCGCAGGTCGGTCGCATCCGCCGCCAGCGAATTCATCCAGTCGGCACGCGGCGTTGCGGCCAGCTCGGCCGCGGCGGTCGGCGTGGCGGCGCGTATGTCGGCGGCAAAGTCGGCAATCGTGACGTCGGTCTCGTGGCCGACGCCGGCGATCACGGGGATGCCGCAGGCGGCGATCGCGCGCGCCACCACTTCTTCGTTGAAACTCCACAAGTCCTCGATCGAGCCGCCGCCGCGGCAGACCAGCAGCACGTCGACCTCGGCGCGGCGGGACGCAGTCATGATCGCCTCGGCAATCTTGTCGGCGGCAAACTGGCCTTGTACCGGCGCCGGGTACAGCACGATGTTGACGTGCGGCGCGCGACGCCTCAAGGCCGTCAGGACGTCGCGCAGGGCAGCGGCCTGGGGACTGGTGACGATGCCGATCGCGCGCGTGAACAGCGGCAGCGCGCGCTTGCGGTCCTGGTCGAACAAGCCCTGGCCCGACAGCTTTTCCTTCAGGCGCAGGAAGGCTTCGTACAGCTGGCCGACGCCGGCGCGGCGGATCGCTTCCACATTGATCTGGTAATCGCCGCGCGCGCCGTACAGGGTGACGAGCGCGCGCACCTCGACCTTGTCGCCTTCGCGCGGCACGAAGCCGGCGTACTGGGCGCGGCTGCGAAACATGACCGAGCGCACCTGGGCCGCGTCGTCCTTCAGCGTGAAATACCAGTGCCCGGAACCGGCGCGGGTGAAGTTCGAGATTTCGCCACCGATCCAGATCAGCGGAAAGGAGCGCTCGAGCAGACGCGCGACCTGGGCGTTGAGGGCGGTCACGGTCAGGACAGGGGGCGTGGCGGCGTAGACGTCGGAATCTGGCGTGTTCAACATGGCATGGTGAGAGACGGTGGAGCGGAAAGCTTATGGCATAAGCCCGACCTGACGACAAGGGTTTTTCGTCCCGTAACGCAGGCTATGCATGCCGCCTCATTTGCTGGCACAGATAGGTGATTTGTTTGAAATCAAATGCTTATCGGCAGCTTGGGGTAGTTGGGCACAATGTTATCCACAAAATATGTGGGGAACTCTTGTAAAAGAGTGTCGACTGCCGAAAAAGCGCGCAGGCAGCGCTTTATTGTTTGTAATCAATTGCTTAGGTATTAGACGCTGGCATTGCACACATTCTTTTCCACAGTTTGTGTGCATAGGGACTGGCTGGTGCGGCTCGATGAAGACCTCCGTGCAAGTGCGCGGACTTTGAGCAGGGCAGATTTTCGCTTTAAAATCAACATACTTGCGTTATATCAAGACTCTTCCTCACAATTTTGTCCACAGATTGTGTGCAAAACCCCGTCCAGCACGCTGGAGTGTCCGGGCTACCTATGCGGCCGTGCGATAGACACATCGGATCGTCGCGCCTGCCGCATAAAAGAGCAGGCTTCATAATCTTAATCAAATCAATTACTTAATTCAGCACAAGGCGGTTTGCACACATTCTTTTCCACAGAAAGTGTGCAAAGACGAGGCGGCCGGCAAGCGGGGCAGGATTTCCTACGTAGCCAGGTTTGAAGTGAACAAAGGTCCACGGCCGCAATCCCTATCCGCGTGCGCGTCACCGATGGAGAACGAGGAGAATTGATGTGCTGCATTTTTCAGCGCAGGCATCTTATTGATATAAATCAATGAGTTAACATGTGTGCATGACCATTGCACACAATTTTATCCACAGAAAATGTTTGCAAGTCGGACCCAGCCTGGGGATCGCATGCCTGCAGTGTGCCGCCGCCGCGCCCCGACAACATGCATGCCACATTATTGCGCATGAGAAAATTTGTCTTGATAATCAAGGTGCTGTGTACCGGTGCAGGACATTGCGCACATTTTTATCCACAGAACTTGTGCAGAACCTTTGTTCGCACGGCACGGAAGATGCTTGCCGCATTGCTGCCAACTTGCTACATTGCCGGATTCGTTTCTCATCTTCAGGAGTTCACTTGTTCGCCATTCTTCAAGCCGCCGGCTGGCCCATCTGGCCACTGCTGATTGCCTCCATCGTCGCCCTGGCCTTGATCATCGAACGCCTGATTTACCTGCGCCGCGAAAAAATCTTGCCCAAGCAATTGCTCGGCGAAGTCATCCAGGTCTATCGCAACAACAAGGCCACCCCCGACATCATCAATACGCTGGAACAGAATTCGCCTCTCGGCACCGTGCTGGCCGCGGCGCTGCGCAATGTCGACGCCCCGCGCGAAGTGATGAAGGAATCGATCGAGGAAGCCGGCCGCGGCGTGGCCCACATGCTCGAGCGCTTCCTCACCACGCTCGGCACGATCGCCTCGCTCGCGCCGTTGATGGGCCTGTTCGGCACCGTGGTCGGCATGATCGAGATCTTCGGTTCGCAAAACGCCACCGGCGGCGCCAATCCGGCCCAGCTCGCCCACGGCATCTCGGTGGCGCTGTATAACACCGGCTTCGGCCTGGCGGTCGCCATGCCGGCCCTGGTCGCCTACCGCCACTTCCGCGCCCTGGTCGACAGCTTCATCGTCGACATGGAACTGCAAGCCGTGAAATTCGTCGACGTCGTCCACGGGGCGCGCAAATGATGAATTTCCGCCGCGGCCAGAAGCGCGAGGATCCGGAGATCAACCTGATCCCGTTCATCGACGTGCTGCTGGTCGTGCTTATTTTCCTGATGGTCTCGACCACCTACAGCAAGTTCACCGAACTGCAGATAACGCTGCCGACGGCCGACGCCGACAAGGTGGCCGACAAGCCCTTCGAGATCAATGTCACGATCGATGCCAAGGGCAATTACACGGTCAACAACACGCCGGTTTCCTTCAACGGCGTGGCCGGCCTGGCCGACGACCTGAAGGCAGCGGCCCGTTCCGGCCCCAACGGCCAGCCGGTGCCCGATCCGGTCATCATCGTCAATGCCGACCAGTTCGCGATGCACCAGATGGTGATCAACGTGCTGGAAGCGGCGCGCGTGGCCGGCTACGACAAGCTGACTTTCGCTGCCCAGACCGGCGGCAAGAAATAAAGCCGCAGCCAGGCGCGGCGCCAGGACGCCGCGCTTCTTCTCCATGCCCAACAACCATTTCCTTGAAGTGAGCTTGACGCGCGCCTGGCTGCGCCGCGGCCCGCTGGCCTGCGCCCTGTGGCCCGTCTCGCTACTGTTCCGGGCGCTGTCCTCGCTGCGCGCCGGTCTCTACCGTGCAGGCGTCCTGAAGGCGGAGCGCCTGCCGGTGCCCGTGATCGTGGTCGGCAATATCTTTATTGGTGGCACCGGCAAGACCCCGCTGACGATCTGGCTGGCCCACGCTTTGGTCCAGGCAGGTTTCAGGCCGGGCGTGATTTCGCGCGGCCATGGCGCCGAAGGCGCGGCGCCGCGTGCGGTGACGCCAGACTCCAGCACGGTCGAGGTCGGCGATGAACCGCTGCTGATCGCGCGCCGCACCGGGGTGCCGGTGGTGGTCGGGCGCAAGCGCGTCGAAGCGGGCAGGGCGCTCCTGGTCGCCCATCCCGAGGTCGACGTCCTGATCGCCGACGACGGCCTGCAGCATTACGCGCTGGCGCGCGACATCGAGGTGCTGCTGTTCGACGGCCGCGGCGTCGGCAATGGCTGGCTGCTGCCGGCCGGGCCGCTGCGCGAGGCGCCGGGGCGGCGGCGCGACTTCACCGTCGTCAATGCGCCCGAAATCACGCCGCCGCTGGCAGCCGCCGTCGGCGGCGCGCCCTACCGCATGGAGCTTCTAGGTGCCGGCGCCGAGCGCCTGAGCGGAGCGGGCGAGCGCCGCCCGCTGTCCGCCTTTGCCGGGCAGCGCGTGCTGGCGGCCGCCGGCATCGGCAATCCGGGACGTTTCTTTGCCCTGCTGCGCGGCGCCGGCCTGGACTTCGACGCGCTGCCCTTGCCGGATCACTACGATTTCCGCGACAACCCGTTTGCCGGCGTGGACGCCGATGTCATCCTGATCACGGAGAAGGATGCAGTAAAATGTGGGCAACTTGAAAACCTGAAGGACGATCCACGGCTGTGGGTGGTCCCGGTCGCGGCGCGCATCGATGCGGCCCTGGCTGAACATATTGTGGAGAAATGTCGTGGACGCTCGCCTGCTTGATATCCTGGTCTGCCCGTTGTGCAAGGGACCGCTCGAATTCGACAAGAAGGCGCAGGAACTGATCTGCCGCCCGGACCGCCTGGCCTTCCCGGTGCGCGACGGCATCCCGATCATGTGGGCCGACCAGGCGCGCAAGATCGAAGCGGCATGAGTGCATCGACGTGACATTTACCGTCATCATTCCGGCGCGGCTGGCCTCGACCCGCTTGCCGAACAAGCCCCTGGCCGACCTGGGCGGCAAGCCGATGGTGGTGCGCGTCGCCGAACGCGCCCGTGACGCGGGCGCCGCGCGCATCGTCGTCGCCACCGACCACCCCGACATCCTGGCCGCCTGCGCCGCGCACGGCGTCGACGCCCGCATGACGCGCGCCGACCATCCTTCCGGCACCGACCGCATCGCCGAGGTGGCGCGCGCACTCGGCCTTGCCATGGACGACGTGGTGGTCAACCTGCAGGGCGACGAGCCGCTGATCGAACCGGGTCTGCTGGCCGCCTGCGCCAGCCGCATCGGCGCCGGCGTGCCGATGGCAACGTGCGCCCATCCGCTGGCCGATGTGGGCGAGGTGTTCAACCCGAACGTCGTGAAGGTGGTGCTCGACAAGGCGGGCAGGGCACTGTATTTCTCCCGCGCCACGATCCCCTGGCACCGCGACGCCTTCGCCGCCACGCGCGAGGCCTTGCCGCCGGGCTATGCGCCACTGCGCCACATCGGCTTGTATGCCTACAGCAACGCCTTCCTGCAAGCCTACCCGACGCTCGCGCCGGCCCCGCTGGAACAGGTCGAGGCGCTCGAGCAGCTGCGCGTACTCTGGCATGGCTACCCGATCGCGGTTCACGTCACCGACAGCGCGCCCGAGGCCGGCGTCGATACCCCGGAAGACCTGGCCCGGGTGCGTCTGCACTACGCATCTTGATCTGTGTGGAAATTGATTTCTGAACTAACTGGGCTAGCGCAATAAATCTGGTCTTTCAACGGCCGCGATTGGCGCTGGGGCTTACTTTTGTGGTAAGTTTCGTATCAAGGTAGTCAGATATGCATCAACGCGCAGTCGTCGCCAACACAATAACAATTCTCAACATTTCACATTGTCTTAGGAATTTTCATGCGTCTCATTCTGTTAGGAGCGCCCGGCGCCGGTAAAGGCACCCAGGCTAACTTCATCAAGGAAAAATACAATATCCCTCAAATCTCCACCGGCGACATGCTGCGCGCGGCGATCAAGGCTGGCACCGAGCTCGGCATGGCGGCCAAGAAGGTCATGGACGCGGGCGGGCTGGTGTCGGACGACATCATGATCGGACTGGTGAAAGACCGCCTGCAGGAGCCCGATTGCGCCAACGGCTACCTGTTCGACGGCTTTCCGCGCACCGTGGCGCAGGCCGACGCCATGAAGGACAACGGCATCAATGTCGACTACGTGCTCGAGATCGACGTGCCGGACGCACTGATCGTCGAGCGCATGAGCGGCCGCCGCTCGCACCCGGCCTCGGGCCGTGTGTACCACACCAAGTTCAACCCGCCGAAAGTGGACAATGTCGACGACATCACCGGCGAGCCGCTGGTGCAGCGCGACGACGACAAGGAAGAAACCGTCAAGAAGCGCCTCGAGGTCTACCATAACCAGACCGAAGTGCTGCTCGGCTATTACAACAACTGGGCCCAGTCGGGCCTGCCAGGCGCCCCGAAATACCGCAAGATCGCGGGCGTGGGACCAGTCGAACAAGTACGGGACGCGGCCTTCGCCGCGCTTTCGGAGTAAGACCCAGGAGCGGACAGCAATGTCCGCTTTTTTTTTGCCGGGATGACTCCGTCGCCATCCGTCGCACCGTAGGTTTGAATCAAAGTTGTGCAGTACGCAGTGAGGCAGACTGCTTCGCCGACGAGGCAAGCATCTTTCAATGTGTGGTTGTGACTTGATCGAACAACTGAGGGGACGACATGGCTGGAAACTATCTCGCGTTCGCCGTGGCATGCGGCGTCATTGCGGTCATCTACGGGCTCTGGGCCCGCGCCTGGATACTGCGGCAGGATGCCGGCAACGCGCGCATGCAGGAGATTGCGCAGGCCATCCAGGAGGGCGCCTCGGCCTATCTGGGGCGCCAGTACCGCACCATCGGCATCGTCGGGCTGGTCTTGCTGATCGCCATCTACGCATTGCTCGGGGCCCGCACCGCGGCCGGCTTCTTCGCCGGCGCGGTGCTCTCGGGCGCCTGCGGCTTCATCGGCATGAACGTCTCGGTGCGCGCCAATGTCCGCACCGCGCAGGCCGCCGCCACCGGCATGAAGGAAGCGCTGGCCGTCGCCTTCAAGGGCGGGGCGATCACGGGCATGCTCGTGGTCGGGCTCGGCCTGCTGGGCGTGACCCTGTTCTACTGGTACCTGACCAGCAGCGCCGAAGGCAGCGGACAGTCGCGCCACGACGTCATCGTGCCGCTGATCGGCCTGGCTTTCGGGGCTTCCCTGATCTCGATCTTCGCGCGCCTGGGCGGAGGCATCTTCACGAAGGGCGCCGACGTCGGCGCCGACCTCGTCGGCAAGGTCGAGGCCGGCATTCCGGAAGACGACCCGCGCAACCCCGCCGTGATCGCCGATAACGTCGGCGACAACGTCGGCGACTGCGCCGGCATGGCCGCCGACCTGTTCGAAACCTATGTCGTCACCCTGATCGCCACCATGCTGCTGGGCGCGCTGCTGGTGGGCGGCGAAAACGGCGCCGCCGTCGTCTACCCGCTGCTGCTGGGGGCGGTCTCGATCCTCGGCTCGATCGTCGGCTGCTCGATGGTGCGCGCGCGCCCCGGGCGCAAGATCATGGCGGCCCTGTACACGGGCCTGTGGTGGGCCGCCGGGCTGTCCCTGCTCGGCTTCGTGGCCGTCACCTGGCTGGTCTGGGAAGACGCGGCCATGCGCGCGAGCATGCTCGGCTGCGCCATCGTCGGCATCGTGCTGACCGGCCTGATGGTCTACATCACCGAGTACTACACCGGCACCGACTTCAAGCCGGTACGCCACATCGCCGAAGCCTCCACCACCGGCCACGGCACCAACATCATCGCCGGCCTGGGCGTGTCGATGAAGTCGACCGCCTACCCGGTACTGGCGGTCTGCATCGCCATCCTGGTCGCCTACCAGCTGGGCCAGCTGTACGGCATCGCGATCGCCGCGACCTCGATGCTGTCGATGGCGGGCATCATCGTCGCCCTCGACGCCTACGGCCCGATCACCGACAACGCCGGCGGCATCGCCGAAATGAGCGGCATGCCCGAGTCGGTGCGCGCCATTACCGATCCGCTCGACGCCGTCGGCAATACCACCAAGGCCGTCACCAAGGGCTATGCGATCGGCTCGGCCGGCCTGGCCGCGCTGGTGCTGTTCGCCGACTACAGCCACGCGCTCGACATGGCGGGCATGTCGATGGCCTTCGAGCTGTCCAATCCCATGGTGATCGTCGGCCTGTTCATCGGCGGCCTGATCCCCTACCTGTTCGGCGCGATGGCGATGGAAGCGGTGGGACGGGCGGCGGGCGCCGTCGTGGTCGAGGTGCGGCGCCAGTTCCGCGACATCCCGGGCATCATGGCCGGCACCGGCAAGCCCGAGTACCACAAGGCGGTCGACATGCTCACCGCCTCGGCCATCCGCGAAATGATCATCCCTTCGCTGCTGCCGGTCGTGGTGCCGGTCGCCGTCGGCATGCTGCTCGGCCCGGCGGCGCTGGGCGGCCTGTTGATGGGCACGATCATTACCGGCCTGTTCGTCGCCATTTCGATGACGACCGGCGGCGGCGCCTGGGACAATGCCAAGAAATACATCGAGGATGGCAATTACGGCGGCAAGGGCTCGGACACGCACAAGGCGGCCGTCACCGGCGACACCGTCGGCGACCCGTACAAGGACACGGCCGGCCCGGCTGTCAATCCGCTCATCAAGATCATCAACATCGTCGCGCTCCTGATGGTGCCGCTGCTGCCGGCCGCCGGCTGGGTGGCCGTGTCGGCGCCGCAAATCGCGGAGCTGCAGTGGTCGGCCAAGCCGGCCGCGCAGCCGGCCGTCCAGCCGCACCGTCAGCCGGCGGGGGCGGCGGCCGCGACCAGGGTGGCGCAGGAGCCGGGCGCGCCCGCACCGCGCTGAGCAAGCATGGCGGCGGCCGATCCGGCGCGGGTCGTGGCCTGTCAAGCTGTTGCTCGACACGGCAACGGGCAAGGCCCGGCGTCTACGAACGCTACGCCGCCGATACCGCGACATGCATGCGAGGCCGCCCTGGGGCGCGTGTCGAGCGTTCTCAGTGCTCGTCGAGCGCTTTCTTCAGGGCGGAGGCCAGCGAGGCATGATCCGAGTCGCCGTGGTAACGCTCGCCATTGATGAAGAAGGTCGGCGTGCCGCGGGCACCGAGCGCGCGTGCGCCGTCGGCCTGCGCGCCGATCCGGGCGCCGTGCTTTCCATCCTCGATGTCGCCAGCGAAACGGCGCGCGTCCAGTCCCAGGTTCGCGGCCAGTACGGGCAGGGTGTCTTCGTCGAGCGTGTCCTGGTGCTCGAACAGGGCATCGTGCATCTCCCAGAACTTGCCCTGGGCGCCGGCGGCCTCGGCCGCTTCGGCCGCGGGCGCGGCAAGGGGGTGCAGGTCGGCCAGGGGCAGGTGGCGGTAGACCAGGGCCACGCGGTCGCCGTGCTGTTGCATCAGCTCGCTCAAGGCCGCGTGCGCCCGGGCGCAATACGGACACTGGAAGTCGCCGTATTCGACCAGCGTCACCTTCGCGTCATGCGCACCGCGCACATGGTCTTGCTCGTCGATCCTGATACTGTCGCTCATCTTTTCTCCATTCGTCGGTCCTGCTTGAACTGGCGCGGGCGCGCATTACACTGAAGGCATCACTACCTGGTGAGGAGCTCATCATGGCACGCAAGTACATCGACTGCCGCGAGTTTCCGAGCAACACGAAGTGTTCGGTCACGATCGCGGCCGACAGCGAGCAGGAACTCATGACTGTCGCGATCGAGCACGCGGTCAGCGTGCACGGTCACCAGGACACGCCGGAACTGCGCCAGCAACTCAAGCAAACCATGCGCGAAGGTCAGCCGCCCGCATAAAGCTGTGGCGGACGGTGGCGCCCTCATGCCGCTTCCCGGCCCGCGCCCCGCGGCCGCCAGGTGCTCCACAGGATCAGCCACAATAAAGCTGCCTGGATGGGCAGGCGCAGCCAGAGCGCCCAGAGCGGCACCGGGAACAGCTCGGGCCGCTGGAGCATGTAGACATGCGCCGGGGTGACGGCCAGCGTCAGCAGGAACAGCCCCAAGCCGGCTTGCCTGCGCGTGGCGGCCCACAGGACGCCGAACGCGCCCAGCAGTTCGAAGACGCCGCTGACCAGCACTGCCGCCACCGGCCAGGGAAACCAGGGCGGCACGATGCGTGCCTCCAGCTCGGTCGCCGCAAAGTGTGCGATGCCACCGATAAAGAACCATAGGAAAATGAAGGCCAGCCCGGCAACCTGGCGGCGGCTGGCGCGCCCGCTCATCCAGTGCCGCCTTGGCGGGGAAGTGAACTTGTCAAGCATGCTTGCTCCATCGCGATGCCGCACGGCGGCGTGCTCGCATGATGGCATGCCCGGCCTGGCCCCGCCGCGAGCCTGGCGCCCAGCCTTTGGAACCTATCTCAGTAAGAACTTCCTACTGGGATAGGTTCTTAGAACACGCACATCCGGTTGGCGTCCTCGCGCAGCGTGCTGCGGAAGTCCGGATGGGCGATCGCGATCAAGGCCTGGGCCCGCTGCTTGGCCGACTTGCCGCGCAGCTGGGCGACGCCGTATTCGGTAACGACATAGTTGACGTCGTTCTTGCTGGTCGTCGCGTGGGTGCCGGGCGTGAGCGTGGGCACGATGCGCGAGATGGTGCCGTCCTTCGCGGTCGAGGGCAGCACGATGAAGGACTTGCCGCCGCGCGAACGATTCGCCGCGCGCACGAAATCGACCTGGCCGCCGGTGCCCGAATAGGGGAGGTGGGCGATGCTTTCGCTGCCGCACTGGCCGAGCAGGTCGATCTGCAGGCTAGCGTTGATCGACATGAGCTTGTCGTTGCGGCCAGCGATGTAGGGGTCGTTGGTGAAGTCCGACGGGTGCATTTCCAGCATCGGATTGTGGTGCATGAATTCGTACAGGCGGCGCGAACCGAGCGCAAAGGTGGCGACCATCTTCCCGGGGAGCAGGGTTTTCTTGCGGTTCGTGATCGCGCCGCATTCCACCAGTTTCAGGATGCCGTCGCCGATCATCTCGGTGTGCACGCCCAGGTCGTGCTTGTGGGTCAGCTGCATCACGACCGCGTCCGGAATGCCGCCATAGCCGATCTGCAGGGTCGAACCGTCCTCGATCATGTCCGCCACGTACTTGCCGATCGCTTCCTGCACCGGCCCGATGGCCGGCAAGCCGACTTCGAGGATGGGTTCGCTGCTTTCGACCAGGCCCGTGACCTGGGAAATATGGACATGGCAGTGCCCGTGCGCGAAGGGCACGTTCGGATTGACTTCCAAGACGACGACGCGCGCCTTGGCCACGGCCGCCATCGTGTAGTCCGTGCCCAGGCTGAGCGCGAAATAACCCTGGGCGTTCATGGTCGACGCCATGGCGAAGACGACGTCGGCCGGCATGAGTTCGCGCTCGATCAGGGACGGGATTTCCGAAAAATAGTTCGGGATGAAATCGCACCATCCGCCCTGGCCGCTGGCGCGCGAGGCGCCGCCGAAAAACAGCGCGGCGTGGCGCACGTGCTGCGCCGTGTCCTGATCGAAATAACCGTATTTGCGCATTGCCAGGATTTGCGCCACCCGGATGCCGCGCCAGCGCCTGCGCTCGTCGGACAAGGCGGTGAGCAGCGTGGGCGGCTCGCCGACGCCGGTCGGCACGATGATCATGTCATCGTCGCGCAAGTGCGCAAGCGCATCGAGGGCGCTGCCGCGCTTTGCCTGGTAGAGCTCGTGTACGGTCTGCATTGCTGTCTCCATGTAATCGCCACGCCGCGCAGGGCGCATGCCTCCCAGTCTAACGCCTGAAGCTGACGTGGGCATGACAGGATGGCGGACGGACGATGCACGACGAAAGCGCGCGCCATGCTCCGGCATGGCGGCAGATAATTGCTGTATCGGCAAACCGGTCCATGGAGGCGAATATGAAGCACGCGAAACATTCGAAGCCGCTACGCGCCGCCCGGATCGCGCTGGCGCTGCTGGCGGCGCTGGCGGCCAGCACGGCGGCCGGGCAGGCCCAGGCCGGCAAGGGCGCGCCCGCGTCCGCCGGCCCCGCCTACGGTCCGGTCCTGCACAGCCAGCCGGCGACGCCTGAGCCGGGCGCGCGCCATGAGCAGACCCCGCAAGCCCAGGAGGAACAGGCCGGCGCGTATCGGGCCGGCCGCACGCCGGACATCGATCCGTCGGCGCGCCCGGCGCCGCAGCCGCGGCAGCCTGCCGCGCGCGCCCCGGGCAAGGAGCAAGCGAAGGATGCGCGGCGCGGCGCGCGCCGCTCGGCCCCGCAGCGCGTGGACGCGGTCGCGGTCGCGATGCCGGGTCCGCCCCTGCTGGCCGCGCCGCCGCCACCCCAGCCGATGCCGCTGCGGCCCGGCCCCGCCCGGATCGACAGCTGCCCCGGCGGCGTCTGCACCGACACCGGCGGCGCCACCTACAACACCGGCGTCGGCAACGCCGCCGTCAACGGCGCGGGTCGCCTGTGCACCCGCAGCGGCGATACGATCCAGTGTTTTTGAACGGGGTTTTACGGCGCGCATGGTTTTTCCAGCCAAATGTTCGCTACAATCGAGCCGGTTGACGTTGACGTTAACGTAAACGTAAATGTCAAACAGAACGCCATGAAGAAGCCATAAGGAAAAAGGGAAAACCATGCAGATTCAGAACAATGTGTTCATCATCACCGGCGGTGCCTCGGGCCTGGGAGCGGCGACTGCGCGCATGATCGTGCAGGCGGGCGGCAAGGTCGTCCTGGCCGACGTGCAGGTGGAAGCCGGGACCGCGCTGGCGGCCGAGCTCGGCGGCCAGTTCGTCAAGTGCGACGTGACCTCGGAAGACGACGGCAAGGCGGTCGTGGCCGCCGCCTTGGCCATGGGCACCCTGCGCGGCCTGGTCAATTGCGCCGGCGTGGCGCCGGCCGTGAAAACGGTCGGCAAGGACGGTCCGCATCCGCTGGACGTGTTCCAGCGCACCGTGAACATCAACCTGGTGGGCACCTTCAACATGGCGCGCCTGGCGGCCGATGCGATGGGCCAACTGGATGCCGCCGAATACGGCGAGCGCGGCATCATCATCAATACCGCCTCGGTGGCGGCCTTCGACGGCCAGATCGGCCAGGCGGCCTACGGCTCCTCGAAAGCGGCCGTGGCCGGCATGACGCTGCCGATGGCGCGCGACCTGGCGCGCAGCGGCATCCGCGTGATGACGATCGCCCCGGGCATCTTCGAAACCCCGATGCTGATGGGCATGCCGCAGGAAGTGCGCGATTCGCTGGGCAAGATGGTGCCGTTCCCGCCGCGCCTGGGCATGCCGAAGGAATACGCGCACCTGGCCAAGGCCATCATCGAAAACGTCATGCTCAACGGCGAAACGATCCGCCTCGACGGCGCGATTCGCATGCAGCCCAAATAAGCGGCCGACTGAACCGTTCGATAATTTGATGTAGGATGCCGACAGTAGCGGGCGTGCGGCCCATCGCACGCCCGTTTTGCTTTCAGGGATTCCATGTTTAAATTCACGATGCTCGCCTGCGCGGCGGCACTGGCGGCGCTTGCCCCCTGCACCACGGTCCTGGCCCAGGACAGCGCCCAGCGCGCCCCGGAAATCGCGACCGGCTATGCCGAGAAGGCCGGCTGGGCGGCGCGCAAGCACATGGTGGCTGCCGCCAACCCGCTGGCGGTCGAGGCCGGCCACGAGATCCTCAAGCAGGGCGGCAGCGCGATCGATGCGGCCATTGCCACCCAGCTGGTGCTGACCCTGGTCGAACCGCAAAGTTCGGGCATCGGCGGCGGCGCCTTCCTGGTGCATTACGACGGCGAGAAGGTGCAAGCCTTCGACGGCCGCGAAACGGCGCCGGCAGCGGCGGACGAGCGCCTGTTCCAGAATCCGGACGGCACGCCGGTCTCGCGCACGACCGGCGTCGTCGGCGGGCGCTCGGTCGGCGCCCCGGGCGTGCTGCGCATGCTGGAACTGGCCCACAAGCAGCACGGCAAGCTTCCCTGGAAAACCCTGTTCAGTCCGGGCATCCGCCTCTCCGAGCGCGGTTTTGCCGTCAGCCCGCGCCTGAACGGCCTGCTCGCCTGGGACGCCCATCTGCGCAAGGACCCGGCCGCGGCCGCCTATTTCTACGATCCGGCCGGCAAGCCCTGGCCCGTCGGACATGTGCTGAAGAATCCGGCCCTGGCACGCACCCTGCGCGCAATCGCCAGGGACGGCGCCGACGCCTTCTACAAGGGCCATATCGCGCGCGAGATCGCGGCCAAGGTCAAGGCGCATCCGACCAATCCGGGGCTGCTGACGGCGAAAGACATCGCCGACTACCGTCCGCGGGTACGCGAGCCGGTCTGCAGCGACTACCGCGTCTACACGGTGTGCGGCATGCCGCCGCCTTCCTCGGGCGGCATTGCCGTGGCGCAGATGCTGGGCATCCTGGAAACGCGCGACATGGCGGCCCTGGCGCCGCAAGACGGCGTGCCGGGGGTGGATGCCGTGCACCTGTTCTCGGAAGCCGGACGCCTCGCTTACGCCGACCGCAACCGCTACGCGGCCGATACCGATTTCGTCCCGCTGCCCGGCCGCGGATTGTCCAGCCTGATCGACAAGACCTACCTGGCGCAGCGCGCCGCCCTGATCGGCGAGCGCTCGATGGGCGAGGCGCCGGCCGGCAAGCCGCCCGGCATGGACGTGGCCTGGGGCACCGACAATGCCATCGAAACGGCGTCGACCTCGCACCTGGTCGTGGTCGACGGCAACGGCGCCGGCTTGTCGATGACGACGACGGTCGAAGACGCCTTCGGTTCGCGCCAGATGGTCGGCGGCTTCATCCTGAATAACCAGCTGACCGATTTTTCCTTCAGTGCGAAGGATGCCGCCGGTCCGGTCGCGAACCGGGTCGAGGCGGGCAAGCGTCCGCGCAGCGCCATGTCGCCCACCGTCGTATTCGACAAGAAGAGCGGGCAGCTGGTGCTGGCGGTCGGCTCGCCCGGCGGACCGGCCATCATCAATTACGTCGCCAAGGTGTTGGTCGGCACCCTCGACTGGGGCTTGAACGTGCAGCAGGCCATCGCGCTGCCGAACTTCGGCAGCCGCAATGGCCCCACGGAACTGGAAGCAGGACGCTTTCCGCCGGCCACCGTCGACGGATTGAAGGCACGTGGACACGCGGTGCGCCAGAGCGAACAGAATTCCGGCCTGCACGGCATCATGCGCCTGCCGATCCATGGCGACCCCTGGTGGTTCGGTGGTGCGGATCCGCGACGCGAAGGCGTCGCAAAAGGCGATTAACAATATCTTAAAGGCAATAAGTTCCCTCAGGTCGAGCTTTGTTTGATAACCTTGCAAAGTGGACCGCCAACCAATACCTTCCTTCACCGCCGCCGCGCAGCCTGCCACCCGGGCGCCGCGCCGCCCGCCATGCTTGCAGTCTCACTTGCCATGCACGGCTGCGGTTTCCCGCATCACCCCGTTCGCCGCATGAGGGCGCTGCTGTTCTTGCTGCTGCTGGCGCTGGCCGGCTGGTCCGGCCTGCCGGCCGGCGCCGCGCCGGCGCCGACGCTGCGCTTCGAGCACCTGAGCGTCGAGGACGGCCTGGCCCAGGAATCGGTGCTGGCCATCGCCCAGGACCGCGAGGGCTTCATGTGGTTCGGCACCCAGACCGGGCTGTCGCGCTTCGACGGCTACCGCTTCGTCAATTTCCGCAACGTCGTCGGGGACCCCGGTACCCTGAGCAGCAACTGGATCCGCGTGCTGCACGTGGACCGCGAGGGGCGCCTGTGGATCGGCACCGACGGCGGCCTGGCCCTGTACGATGCGGCGACCCAGTCGTTTCGCCATTTCCTGCCGAACGAACCGGCGCGGCGCGGCAACGGCAACCGCCACGTGCGCGCCATCGTCGGCGACGGCAAGCAAGGACTGTGGCTCGGCACCGCCGACGGCCTGCAGCATTTCGACATCGCCAGCGGCCGCTTCACGACCTGGCACCATGTCCCGGGCGACCCGCGCAGCCTGGCCAGCGACGAGATCAATGCACTGGCCCTCGACAGGCGCGGCCGCCTCTGGATCGGCACCGGCGCCGGCGTCGACAGCCTCGATCCGGGCATGTCGCGCTTCGGCCATCACCGGCTTGCTTCCGGGCCGCGCGAAGCGGTGCAGGCGCTGCTGGCGGATACCGCGGACAACCTCTGGATCGGCCTGTCCAACGGCCTGGAACGCCTGCCGCTGGGCACGGCGAACCAGGCGCCGCGCCGCTACGGCCAGGCCGACGGCATCGGGCGCATCTGGATCGCGTCCCTGTACGACGACGGCAAGGGGCAGGTCTGGGTCGGCGGGCATGACGACGGCCTGTATCACTGGGATGCCGCACGCGACCGCTTCGAGATGCACCGGCAGCGCGTCACCGACAAGCACAGCCTGGCCGACGACCACATCGCCGCCCTGTTCCGCGACCGGGTCGGTACCTTCTGGGTCGGCACCTGGTATGGCGGGGTGTCGCGCGTGGACCTCGGCAGCGGCGGCTTCGCGCGCATCCTGCGCGAATACGACAGCCCCGGCAAGTCGGCCGACAACCGCGTGCGCGCCATCGAGAACGATGGCAACGGCCGCCTCTGGCTGGCCAGCGCCAGCAGCCTGCAATTGTTCGACCCGGCCAGCACCGGGCCGGACGCCTACCGCGCCTGGCGCCACGAGCCCGGCAATCCGAACAGCCTGATCGACGCTTCGGTCAATGCCGTCGTGCGCGACCGCGACGGCATCGTCTGGGTCGGCGGACGCACCGGCATCACGCGCTTCGATCCCACGAGCGGGCGCTTCACGCGCCGCGTGCTGGCGCCGGGCCACGCCAACGCCAACATCGTGCGCGCGTTGACGCTCGGGCGCGACGGCGCCCTCTGGATCGCCACCCGCGGCGGCCTGCACCGGCTGGAGCCGCGCAGCGGGGCGCTCGAATCCTACCGCCACGATCCCGGCCGCCAGAGCAGCCTGTCGGACAATATCGTGCGTCCGGTACTTGAAGACCGGCGCGGGCGCCTGTGGGTCGGCTCCTTCAACGGGCTCGACCTGCTGGACCGCGCCAGCAAGCGCTTCCGCCACTTTCGCCACGATCCTTTCGATGCGAACAGTCTCAGCAACGACGAAGTGCATGCCCTGATGGAAGACCGGGCCGGCAATGTCTGGGTCGGCACCGCCGTCGGCCTGAACAAGATGGTGACGGCCGCCGACGGCTCGGTCAGCTTCGTGAAGTACACCTCGCGCGACGGCCTGGTCGACGATTCGGTGGCGGCCATCCTCGAAGACGTCGACGGCGTGATCTGGGTCAGCACCAACAACGGCCTGTCGCGTTTCGACCCGGCCCGCAACAGCTGGCGCAGCTACACCTCGGCCGACGGCACCATCGACGGCGCCTATTTCGACGGCTCGGCCCTGCACGCGCCCGACGGCACGCTGTACTTCGGCGGCTTCAGCGGCATCACGGCCTTCAATCCGAAGGCGCTGCGTCACAACCGCATCGCGCCGCGCGCCGTCATCACCGGCCTGCAGATCTTCAACCGCCCGGTGCAGCTGGCTTATCCGGGACTGCTGGCCGGTCCCGTCGAAGGCGCGCGCGCCATCACGCTCTCGGCGAAGCACTCGGTGTTCTCGCTCGAGTTCTCGGCCTTGCACTACGCCGCGCCGAAGCGCAACCGCTTCGCCTACAAGCTCGAAGGCTTCGACCAGGGCTGGGTCAGCGCCGACGCCGACAAGCGCTTCGCCACCTACACCAACCTCGACCCGGGCCACTACGTGTTCCAGGTACGCGCCGCCAACAAGGACGGCGTCTGGAGCGAGACCCCGGCCCGGCTCGCCATCACGATCGAGCCGCGGGCATGGGGCACCTGGTGGTTCCGCGTGGCCGCCGCGCTCCTGGTGCTGGGCGCCTGCTACGGCGGCTACGCGCTGCGGGTGCGCCGCTTGTCCAGCCAGAAGGCGCACCTCGAGCGCCTGGTCAGCGTGCGCACCGAGGAAATCGCCTTGCAAAACAGCCTGCTCGAGCACCAGACCGAGGAATTGCGCGAGCGCGAACGCGAGGTGCGCCTGAATACCGACGAACTGGCCCAGGCCAACCGCGCCCTGTACGAGAACGAGCGGCGCCTGCAGCTGGCCAGGCAGCGCGCCGAGGATGCGGCGCGCCAGAAGTCGGAATTCCTGGCCAACATGAGCCACGAAATGCGTACCCCGCTGGCCGGCGTGATCGGCATGCTCGGCTTCGCGCTGCGCGACGCGACGGTGCGCGACAGCACGCGCGAGCAGATCGCGCGCGGCCAGGCGAACGCCGAGTCGCTGCTGGCGATCATCAACGACCTGCTCGACTTCTCGAAGATCGAGGCCGGCAAGCTCACCATCGAGAAGATCGATTTCGCATTCGAGGCGGCCATCAACAACGTGGTCGGGCTGTTCGCCGAGCAGGCCGGCGCCCACGGCGTCGGCTTCGCGATCGACCTGGCGCACGACCTGCCGCGCTTCGTCGTGGGCGACCCGACGCGGGTGCGCCAGGTCTTGATCAACCTGCTCGGCAATGCCTTCAAGTTCACGCCCAGCGGGCTGGTGACGCTGCGGGTCGAGCGCCGGCCGGCCGACCAGCAGGTGGGGATCGAGCACATGATACGTTTTTCGGTGCGCGACACCGGAATCGGTATCGCTTCCCACGCGCTGCCGCGCCTGTTCCAGAAATTCGAGCAGGCCGACACGACCACCACGCGCCGCTACGGCGGCACCGGCCTGGGCCTGGCGATCTGCCGCCAGCTGGTCGAACTGATGGGCGGCACGATCGACGTGACGAGCGTGGAAGGCAAGGGCAGCAACTTCAGTTTCGTGCTGCCGCTGGCGACCGGGGTCGAGCCGCCGCCGCTCGAGCATGCGCCGCGCATGCCGCACACCCATCGCCTGCGCGTGCTGTGCGCCGAGGACTTCGCCACCAACCAGATCATCGCCCGCATGCTGATCGAGGAAATGGGGCACCAGATCGAGGTCGTCGAGAACGGCGCGCTGGCCGTGGCCGCCTGCGCGCGCACGCGCTTCGACATCATCCTGATGGACGGGCGCATGCCGGACATCGACGGCGCCACGGCCACGCGCCTGATCCGCGCCGGCGGCACCCTGGATGCGCCGGTGCTCGACCCGCAGCTGATGATCGTCGCGCTCACCGCGAACGCCAGCGACGAAGACCGCATCCGCTACCTGGCCTGCGGCATGGACGGCTTCCTGTCCAAGCCGATCGACGCCGCGGCCTTGCACTATCAGCTGAGCCGGGCCATCGAGCGCCAGCTGCAGCGCGGCATCGCGCTGCCCCCGCTGCATCCTTCGGCGCCGAGCATGGCGGAACTGGACGCCATGTTCGGCGTTGCCGAACCGGCCGTGGCGCTGCCGGCGCCGGACCGTGCCGCCGACCTGCACGCGCGCATGCGCGCCGCCTTCGGCGCCGACCTGCCGCGCCGCCGCGCCGAACTGCGCGGCGCCGTGGAGCAGGGCGAGACGGAGGCGGCGGCACGGGTGCTGCACGGCCTGCGCGGCAGCGCCGCCCACCTCGGCGCGGCCGAGCTGGGCGCACTGTGCGCGGCGCTCGAATCAGCCGCCGAGGGTGGCCGCCACGGCGAGCTGCGCAGCGCGCTGCCGCGCCTGGACGCCCTGCTCGACAGGTTCGAACAGCTTCCGGCCTGAGTCCGGCAAGCACCGGTTGATGTTCTTTTACGCAACAAACTGCAGGGGATGGCGATGAAGGTGCTGGTGGTGGACGACGATGTGGTTTCGCGCATGATGCTGATGCATCTGGTCGACAACTGCGGCAACTACGACATCCTGGAAGCGGAGGATGGCGCCGACGCCTGGCGCCAGCTGCAGGCCGGACTGCAGCTTGGACAGGGACCGGCGATCGTCTTTTGCGACCTGCGCATGCCTGGCCTGTCGGGCACCGAATTGCTGGCGCGCGTGCGCGCCGAACCCGCCCTGGCGGGCTTGCCCTTCGTGCTGGTATCGGCCGCGAACGACAGCGAGAGCGTCGGCGCAGCCCATGCCCTGGGCGCGAGCGGCTATGTCCTCAAGCCGTTCCGGATCGAGGGCCTGCGGCCGTACCTGCTGGCGCTCGAGCGCGACGATACGCCGGCGGCGAGCGCGCAGCGGCTCGGCATCGATGCCGCCCGCCTGGGCGTGTACCTGGGTGGCCTGGAGCGGCAATTGATCGAAGCGGGGGAGGTGCTTGGCGCCTGCCTGGCGCAGGGCGACACATCGGCCGCGCGCGAGCGCCTGGGACGCCTGCGCGAAGGCTGCGCCATGCTCGGCTTGCGCGCGGTCGCCACCGAACTGGCGCGGGTCGAGGCGGCACCGGCGCCGACTGCCGCCGGCGTGGCGCAGGTACTGCTGGCGGCGCGCGCGGCGGTGACGCGCCAGGCGGCGCTGCTGGTGGCCGGCCCGGCTTGTCAGCGCGCCTGAATCGCTCAGGGCGTGTCGCGTTCCTGCTCCCGGCTGTCGGTCTTGGCCGGCGCGCGCCAGGTGACGACCCGGACCACATACCAGGCCAGCATCGCGCCGAAGATCGCCTTCGACACGGGATCGACATAGTCTGCCACTTCCCTGTAATTATTTTCCATCAGGAAACCGGCTGCCGTCAGCAAGCCGGTCCAGGCCAGCGAGCCGATGCCCGAATACAGCAGGAACCGTCCAAGCGACATGTTGCCGAGCCCTGCGGGCACCGAAATCAGCGTGCGCACGGCGGGGATCAGGCGTCCGAACAGGACCGCCTTGCGCCCGTGCTTGCGAAACGCCGCGAGCGCGGTGTCGATGTCGTCGGCACTCACTGTCAGCCAGCGCGCGTGATGATCGGCAAGGTGCTTGAGGCGTTCGCAACCGTAGAAGCGGGCCGCGTAGTACCAGGGCAGGGCGCCGGCCACGGACCCGGCGGTGCCTGCCAGCAGCACGCTGACCAGATTCAGGTCGCCGCGCGCGACGACGAAGCCGGCAAAGGGCATGATCATCTCCGACGGGATCGGCGGGAAGATATTTTCGAGCGCCATCAGCGCGAACACGCCCAGGTAGCCGCTTTTCCCCAGGAACTCGGTAATGAATTCGAACATCGCTCGCTCCGCACAGGCACAGTGGACCGATGATATACCGGTCTGGGCAATGTCCGCCGTACGAAGCGCACGGTTGAGTGGCATTTGCCCATCATTGTACGCAGTGGAAGCATCAAAGTTGGAGAGCTGTCGAGCTGGCGATGGCCAGCCCGACATCCCACGCCGCTTGCCAATGCGACGACACGACGGTAGCGGCGCCCAGATCGATCAGGGAATGGCAATCGAGGCGTTACCTGGAGCAGGGCAAGCTCCCATGCCCGGTCCACCCACCTCGCCAAACTCGGAGATCGTCAATCCAAAGCGGTCGCCATTGTCGTTGGTGGAAAGCCAGGCCATGATGCGATTCTGCCCGGCGAGCGCAAGCTGCTTTTCGGTGGCGTTCAGTCCCGTGTAGACGGCACGCCACTGGTTGCTTGGACTTACGCCCGTGCGCAGCAGGTTGCCGGCCCCGTCAGGAACATTGTCGACACGCCCACCATTGATATCGGCACGAATGTCGCGGCGGCCGATGCGGGTGGTAGTGAAATCTGGATTGATGATGCGCTGTTCCATGAAGCTCAATGGCAGAGCCACCCCATTATCCGTCGCGGTGCCGTTGACTCGTATATTACCGTCGGCATTGATGTAGGCGGGATTGGTGACCTTCGCATCGATCACCCGCTGTGTCTGGCCTGAAACGAAGGTTCCGTTTGCGACCTTTAACACATCGATCAGGTCGCCGGGGAGAATATTCGGCGTTTGTCCGGTCCAGCATACCCCGCCAGGATGGTTGACTTCGAAGACACCTCCCGCGGCGACGATGCCGCGGGCCGTACCGATGACCGGTTTGTCAGTCGTTCCCCTGCGAACGACGACCTGTAGCTCGGTGCCTGGGTCGATTCCATCGATCGAGATGAAGTCACGCTCCGGGAACACGGTGACATCTTTCAGGGACGGCTGATTCCCCTGGAACGACGCCTCTAGCAGTGAGGTCGGACTGTAGGAAACGGGCGGAGATGGGGGCGTCGAGGCGATGACACCCTGCGGGCCCGGTGGACAACCGCTGATGCCAGGCCCGCCGATCTCACCGACTTCGTAGATGGTCATGCCGAGCCGGTCGCCGGCCGTGGTAGTCTGCTGCCACCCCATGACACGCGTCTGTCCGGAGACGGCCAACTGCCGTTCATCCGCGTTCAAGCCCCTGAAGGTGGCAGTAAAAGAAGTTCCAGTCGTCGAATCGTAGACAAGCGTTCCGCTCGTGCCCGGAATGGGAGTGCCCCCGGGGCCATCGATGCGGCCGCCGAGCCTGTCGGCGCGAATTTCCCGCTTCGAAATACGGCTGCTGAGCGTGTCGATAAATTCAGAGTTGACAATCCGAACCTCGAGTCGGGTCAATGGAATGCGGCTGCCACTGGGCAGGATGGCCTTGCCCTTAATCACCACGGTATCGTCGCCGGGATCGAAGGCTTGCGTCGCCACAATATTGCGCGTGCTGGTCGCTGCGCCAGAGCCCGCTACAGGAGGAGGCACGAGCGTCCGATTGTTCGCGGTATCCCGGTAGGTAACCCGGACCGTGTCGCCCGCGGTAATGTCTGGCGTAACAGTCCTCCAGCACACGCCCCCTGGATGATTCACCTCAATCGCTCCCATTGCGTTCGTCCGCCCAACTGCGTCGCTGACCACTCCGCCTCGCCTTACTTGCACGAGCACATCGGCATTATTCGAAAAACCCGCAATCGAAGCGAAATCGCGCGATGGGAAGACAGTGATATCCATCGGCAATTGTGGCGGATTATAAATGGTTTGCGCTGACGCCGCTCCTGCTGCAACAAGCATCAAGGCCGCAGCGACCGTAGGCAATACAACCGCACGAACACCCTTTTGTCCAAACTGGTTTCCTGCACGCCCCGCTTCTACTCCGTGGTTCACAGCGTGTTGCAAGCAATGGAAACGCCGATTTTCTTCATTCGTAATCATTATGTACTCCGACTTTAAATGAACACATCCCTGCACGCATCTCTAGTAGCAACACGAACAGGGGCCACCGCATTGGCCAATGCCGGCACCTTGAGCAGATTTCTTCAGTCGGCGGACTCGTATGCCAAGCTAGTTCGAGACATAACGAAGCCTCCTACACAACAGGAAATTAATAACGAAGATTTTTATGATGGTTTAAAAAAATAAACAAAGCACGAGCTTCGACGCGCTTATCCGCACCACGCATTGGCTTGATATGAACCGTTGTTATCTCTATTTACCCTCCGGAAAGGCAAGCATCCCTGGTTTTCGCTATGTATCGCCGGGTTAGGTGATCTTCAAGCAAATTTATATAAAGAAATTTTTTGATTAATGTGGCTACCCATGCTGAATACGCCGGCATGTTCAGAATCTTTGCCCCATTTTTACCGACGGTCAAGAAGATATATATATATTTTTACAATTGCGCTAAGCAAAGAGCGGCCGATGTCGAGAAGTTTATTATTCCAATGTTTCTCGGAAACATATTTTTTCTCGAGATTACGAACATACCCCTAACCAATCTTTTTTCCGGATTAACTGCCGACGATAAAAGCGCTTTGAATTCATGTATTTACGACCACTCTACAAGACGTTCATGAAGATGCGGGTGATCATACAGTCGGGACCGGCCAGCGCTCATTGTTGGCAAGAAGGCGGATAGCCCAACGCGCTAGTACTACGGCCCGTCGAGTCCGTTTTTTGCAACGTTGTACCGAAACGATGTCGGCAGCCTGCAACTCGACAACGTCGACAGGACGGGAACCATCCAGGTCCGCAGGACTTGCGATGGCCTGTTCGTGTTGATGACTAAGGAATTGAACTAATAGAAGATTCTGCTTCGAGGCGCGCTCTTTCGGTAGGGGGGGGTACCGAGCGTCGCCAGCCCGTAAGTGAAGCCCAAGCATGAGATTGTTCAGCATCAAAGATATCGTCGTTTCAGGTACGTACCATTGATTTTTGGAATGTACCAAAAACGGATATCACAGGTGAATGCTTTGCTTAGGAAGTTCTAATGAATCTCAAGGATCTGCTCCAGGGGGCGTCCGGCTTGACCGAGGCGAATCGCCCCATCCGTGTACAACTATTCCAAGAGAAGGATGTGCGCGACAACGCCCTGCTGGTCAAGCAAGTTACAGGCAGCGAAACCCTGTGCGGCGGTCTGGAATACCGGCTCCTGTGCGTGTCGACACGTGCCGATCTCCCTCTGAAGGAGTTCATCGCACTGCCGGCTGAGCTGCAGTTCGTGACCGACCGCGGCAACATGCGCGCGGTGTGCGGCATCGTCGCGCAAGCGGCTGCCGGCCAGAGCGATGGTGGCCTGGCGACCTATGAGCTGGTGCTGCGCGATGCACTGGCGCTGATGGAGCAGCGCGCCAGTACCCGGGTCTTCCGCAACATGAACGAACTGGACATCACTCAGGTCATTGTGGGCGAGTGGCGCCGTAACATTCCGGTGCTGGCCAGGGCATTCGAGGTGGACTGGTCGCATGTGAAAGGCACTTTCCCGGCCCGCGAATTCACCATGCAGCACAACGAGTCCGATGCCGACTTCTTGCGCCGCCTGTGGAAACGGCGCGGCATCGCTTGGTTCATGCGCCCAGGGCTTGCCAGCGAATCACAGCGCGAGGATATGCCGGCGCACACCTTGGTGCTGGTCAACGACGGCTTCACGCTGCCGCAAAATGCCGCCGGCTCGGTGCGCTACCACCGGGACGATGGTACCGAGCAAAGCGACGCCATCTTCGCGTGGAGCCCGGTACGCAAGCTCGTCCCGGGCAATCTCAACCGTTTCAGCTTGGACTACCTGCAGGGCCGGCCGATGACCGCCAATACGCCGTCATGTATCGACCAGGGCGCGACCGGTAACCGTTTCGCGCTCGGTCTCGATGACTACCTGATTGACGTGCCGCATGCCGGGGAGGACGGCGACGATTATCGCGAGCTTGGCGAACTGCGCATGAAGCGCCATGAGTACGAATCCAAGTGCTTTTATGGCGAAGGAAGTGTGCGCGCGCTTCGTATCGGGGAATGGATTGCCTTGAGCGGCCATCCGGATATCGACACCCACTCGCCACAGGAACGGGAATTTGTCATCACGCGCCTGGAGGTCGATGCGGAGAACAACCTGCCGAAGACGCTCGACGATCGGATACAGCGCCTGTTTGCGCTCAACCGGTGGCATGACGCCCATGTCGACAGCGGTCTGCGCCAGGCCAGCGCCGAACGCGGCATGCGCTACACGAACCGCTTTGCCTGCGTTCGCCGCAGCATTCCGATCGTGCCGGCGTTCGATCCGCGTACCGATCTGCCGCGTCCGCAGCTGCAAAGTGCAATCGTCGTCGGCCCGCCCGGCGAAGAAGTGCATTGCGATGAATACGGGCGGGTCAAGGTACGCTTTCCCGGCACCAGGGTCGAAGACCACGAGCATGCGCAAGGCGCCGGTGCCAGCGGCAGCGACCGGGACTCCGCCTGGATACGGGTCGCCAGCACCTGGGCCAGCAATCATTGGGGAACGATCACGCTGCCGCGCGTCGGCGACGAGGTCCTGGTGGGCTTTCTCGGTGGCGATCCGGATAAGCCGATCATCGTCGGCCAAGTCTACGGGCGCATGGCGCCGCCGCCTGCGTTCAGTCATGCCGGAGCGCTGCCTGGAAACCGATACGTGGCCGGTATCAAGAGCAAGGAGGTCGGCGGCAACCGCTACAACCAGTTGCGGTTCGATGACACGGCGGGCCAGATCAATGCACAGCTGTCGTCCCAGCACGGTCACAGCGAGTTGAACCTGGGGTGGCTGACCCACCCGCGCAAGGACGGCAAGGGCGAGGCGCGCGGCGAAGGCGCGGAGCTGCGCAGCGACCATGCCGTCGCGCTCCGGGGCGCGCAAGGCGTCTTGATCAGCGCCGCCGCGCGCCAGAGTGCGAGCGGAAAACAACTGGATCGAAGCGAGCTTCTCGGCCTGGCCGAGACCTTGCAGGGACTGCAGAAGCAACTGGCTGAACTGGCGTCGACGCATCACGCGGACAGTACCGACGACGGGGAGCTCGAACAACTGGTCGGCTACCTGAAGCAGTGGGAAGCCGGCAGCAATACCGAAAAGGACGGCGCCGGCGGCCAACCCGTGGTGGCGCTGTCCGCGCCGGCCGGCGTCGCCATGACCAGCCAGGACAACATTGCGATCGGCGCGCAGACGCATATCGATGTGCTCAGCATCGGCAATACCCAGCTGTCGGTCGGCAGGAAACTGCTGGCGCGCGTTTCGGAAAGTATCAGCCTGTTTGCACACCGACTCGGTATCAAGCTGATTGCCGCCAGCGGCAAGCTCGAATTGCAGACGCACGGCGACGATATCGAGGTCACTTCCTCCAAACGCATCGTCCTGACTGCCACCGACGAGATCGTGCTACAGGCGCCCAAGGTGCGCATCGTGGCGCAGGGTGCGCAGGTGGACGTCGGTGCCGGTGTCATCACTCAGCAGAGCAGCGGCGCACACACCATCAAATCGTCGAAATTCGCGCATGCCGGACCGGGAGACAGCAGCCCGGCCGCGGTGACGCCGCCGAAGAGCGAAGCGCAGCACGACCAGCAGACCGTGCTGCGCTGGATCGGCACCGATGAGCCGATGAAAAACCAGCGTTATCGCATCACCACCGAAGACGGCCGCAGCTTTGAGGGACGGACCGATGCGAATGGGCTGACCGAGCGTTTTAGCAGCGCCATTTCTTTTGGACGCTACAGCATCGAGGCGCTGGACGACTGATACACCATAGGGAGCATGTGATGACGACTGCCGAACATCCTTTGCCTGCGCAACATCATGCCGGCGCGGCCCGCAAAGCCGAAGGGTTTGCGACACCGAAGCAGGACAAGAAGCCGCAGTGTGCGCGGATGCTGCCGAAGCGGGTGCTGCCGGTAATTTTTCTGCCGGGCATCATGGGGTCGAATTTGCGGATGAGCGCCGAGCGGCAGAAACAGTTGAAGCAGAGCGACAATATTGCGTGGCGTCCAGATGCGCTTGGGGCGTCGAACATCGGCAAGAATGCGAAGAGCCCGCCGCGTGAACGCCAACTGCGACTAGATCCGCTGCAAACCACGGTCGATATCTACGATCCTTCCGGGCCGTCTGACGTCACGGGCGATGGACGGCATGGCAATGTGACCTTGGGGGAAAACTTTAATTCTCCTCTGCTGACGAGCGACCCGCCGACCATGCCGAACGGGCGTACTGCGGTCCAAAAGGCGCGGGCGCGCGGCTGGGGCGAAGTCCTCTTCAAGAGCTATGGTGAGCTGCTACAGCATCTCGAGTCGCGTCTGAACAATACTTTCTCCGGGGGTAAGGTCCGGCAGGAGTGGCGCGACGTCGTCGGCGTCAATCCACAAGCATGGAGCCCTGATTCCAAGTTGCCTCAGCAGGCCCTAAGCGAGGACGAGCTCAAGAAGGTTGCCGCCGGCTGCTGGTTCGCCGTGTATGCATTCGGGTACAACTGGCTGCAGTCGAACGGCGATAGCGCGAAAATCATCGCGAAGCGCATCAACAAGGTCATCAATGACCTGAACGGTGTCGGCTATGAGTGCAACCAGGTGATTGTCGTCACCCATTCGATGGGCGGGCTGGTCGGCCGGGCGCTGGTGCATCCGGCCTATGGCAATCTGCAGGACAAGGTGCTGGGCATCGTGCACGGCGTAATGCCGGCTATCGGCGCGCCGGCCGCCTACAAACGCATGCGGGCGGGATTCGAGGATCCGGGCATGATAAGCTCGCCGCAGGAAAGCCTTGCCGCCAAGGTGGCCGGCAATTATGGCGACGAAGTGACGGCGGTGCTGGCGAACGCTCCGGGCGCACTGCAGTTATTGCCTACCGAATCCTACGGCAACGGCTGGCTGCGGGTGCGTCACGATGGGCGTGACCTGGAGACCTGGCCGAAACAGGGCGATCCCTACCGTGAAATCTACAAGCTCCGCAGCAAATGGTATGCGCTGTTCCGGGAGGACTGGATCAATCCATCCAACCACACGCCAAAGCAAGGGGGCGGAACGTTCGCACGAACGTGCAGGTATCTGGATCAGGCCCGGCAATTTCATCAGACGATCGCGGGCACTTACCACCCCAACAGTTACGCCCATTATGGTGCCGACCGCGGGCGACAAAGCTTTGGCGAAGTGGTATGGGAAATCAGGAACTGTGCCGACCCCAGTGGGTGGCAGGACTGGCCTATTATCAGCGATACCAAACAAGGGAAGCTCGAACTGGTCCGTTGGGATGTCAACTACCGTGGCAAGACATTTGCAGAGAGCCCCTCCATCCCCAGTCCTAATCTCAGCAAGGCTTCTACGGCGCCGATTTCAAACCCAAGTGGTAATAAATCCATTCACGCGACAATTCTTCCAGCAAGCGCACCTGGCGATCAGACGGTGCCCGCCAGGTCCGCCGACCACCAGCTAAACAGCGGCATGTTCAAGGGCGTGTTCCGCCAGACCGGTTACGAACACCAGTCCAGTTACAAGGATCCACGGGCTATCGCCTCGACCTTGTACAGCATCGTGCGCATCGCCCAGAACGCAAGCTGGAAATGCTGAAAGGAATACCATGTACCCGACCACCATAAGACGCCTCATCCTTGTTCCGCTTGCTGCCGTGAGCCTGCTGCTCGCGGCATGCGACCCCCACCCGAAAGAATGGAAGACGCCGAACATGACCGCCCTTACTCCCCGCCTGCAACCCTTGTTCGAGAAAACGAAAACTGTCTGCTTCGGCCGGTTCATGGTCGAGGTGCCGGCATCGGCAACCGTCGCTTGGGGAAGAACCATTGTCCCGCTGGACGTCACCATCTACCACGACGGCGTGGAAGAAGTTAAGGGATTGGCCCAGACGTTCGTCGACGAGCTGAAAAGTGAAAAGGCCATTTACCTTAATAACATCCCCTTGCTGATTTCAGTGGACGACATGCGCCAGCCTGAAGGACAAATAGTCACAGGGTACGACGGTTTTGAAGCGATCGGCATGCTGAAAATCAGTGGCTACTTCAAGTTGAATAACGACGGCGTCGTTATTGACGCCCGTCCCTTGGAAGAGCAGAAAGACGAGACTATCGCAGACATCAAAAGCATGGCTCGGCGCCTGCGCCAACGTGCCGACGACGAAGCCCCTGCCGAACCAGGCAACTGCATCGGTCACGCTTTTTTGCCAGATAAACAAAATCCCACACAGGATGACCTTATGGAGCACATCCGTATTGGCTTTCGTTTGAAAGAGTTCCCCGACGCGCATTTCTCAATTTATGTCGCACCATCGAATCCTCACGACCCTGAGGGCGACTCACTCCAAACCCAGTGGAAACGTATCAAGGAAGACCCATCCACGTTTGAGGAGAAAGCAGCGCTCGCTAAAATCAGATTTTTCCGCGAAAGCCCGCGCCAGATACAAGATTGGAAGACCGGCTACGAGGTCCTCGTGCGTAATTCCGATGAAGAACATGTCCATTCTTATCACGACTTCCAGGCTAAGTTCACGGGCGTTCCCCATGACCCGTTCAGACCGTACGCCGACATCCAATTCCAAACCGGCGTCGGCGACAACGCCGCCGGTGCCACCAAGGCCAGCCTGACCGACGATGAAGCCGTCGCAGTCTGGGACAAGATCACCAGCACCATCCGCGTGCGCCCGACCAGTTCCAAGCCGGTGAAATCCGCCGACACCGGCCCGCATCTGCCGCTGGGCGAACTCGCCGCAACCGGGCGCATCTGTCCGCAGACCGGCTGGTGGGAACACGATGCGCCGCGGCCAGCGGGAGGCAGCCGGGGTCAACACATCCGGGCCGGCGACCGTATGCCGCATGCGGTCGCGATTGGTGAGCCGTCGATCTGGCAAAAACTCAAGGGGGAACGGCCTTCCTACCGAACGGGGACGGTCTGGAAACTGGTCAGCTACGATGATGCGCCACCTCTTGCAGACATGACGGTGCAGCCAACGGCAACCGCGCAAATCTCTTCCCCTGATGACCTTCCAAAAGGCGCTAGCGATCCCAGGTTGGAAGGTGGCCGTGGCGACGATATCCCGTCCAATAAGAAAGGCTGAGCGATGCCCAACGTGATTCGCTTGGGTGACGCAACGTCTCATGGTGGCAAGGTCGAAAGTGTGAGCGCCACGTATTTCACGGTCGACGGAATCCCGGTCGCCTGTGTCGGTGACGTTTGCAGTTGTCCCATCAAGGGACATGAGAAATGCACGATTGCCGAAGGCGATCCAAGTCACGTCATCAACGGCGTTGCCGTTGCCTACGATGGGCATAAGACGACTTGTGGAGCAAGCCTGATTGCGTCTATCGGAAACTTCAACGGGCAATAACTCGGCCCTTTGATATCTCAGGCGCATATGCTCCCCTGGTTGGGCCTCGGAAGACAAGTTCGCCGTCGTGCTGGAAACGGCTACTTTGAACGCAAGCGAACTGGCGGAATACTGCCGACGCAAAGGTTTGTTCGCAGAGACGATTGCGACGTGGCGCGCCGCGTGCATGGCGGCCAATGCCAAGTAGACGCGCGGCCAGCCGGCGCAGTAGAAGGACGATAAGAAGCACATCCGGCAATTGGAGAAGGACTTGCAGCGCAAGGAAAAGGCACTGGCGGAGGCAGCGGCGCTGCTGATTTTGCGAAAAAAAACCCAGGCGATCTGGGGGGCAAAGAGGAAGACTGATCAGCGTCCAAGATCGCCTGTTATGTGTCGAGTTGATCCGTGAGGCGCAGGCGGCTGGTAGCCGGCTGGCGCCAGCCTGCATCGAGCTGGGTATCGCCCCGCGCGCGTTCCAGCGCTGCGGTGCGCGCTGGCGACGATGCCGTGGCTGCCGACAGCCGCCCAACGAGCATGCAGCCAGAATCCGTCAACAAGCTGAGCGAGGACGAGCGTGCCGAGATCCTGGCCGTTGCCAACAGCGAGAAATTCGCAAGTCTGCCGCCCAGCCAGATCGTGCCGGCGCCGGATGATCGGCATGGACGCAGAAATTCGTGCGCTGGTACAACCAGGACCACAAGCACAGCGGCCTGAAGTTCGTGACACCGGCACAGCGCCACTGCCGCCAGGACGCGGCGATTCTGGAGCGCCGTGAGCAGCTCTATCACGAGGCCAGAAACCGCTACCCAAAGCGCTGGTCGCAAGGCATCAGGAAACTGGCTGGAGCACCAAGTCCGGTTGCATCCAGAACGGATTCCGCCAGAAGCATTAAGCAAGCAGCTTGAGTGACGCGACAACTACGTTGGCAAACACCGTCTAGTGGCGGACCGTTATCTGAGAATGACTGCTTTACCTATGAGAATTTGGTCCCCCCGACTGGAATCGAACCAGTATCCCACGCTTAGGAGGCATGTGCACTATCCATTGTGCTACGGGGAGGACGCGCGCGTCGCCAGATGGCGGCAGGGCCACGGCGGCACGACAGCAGGCCAGGCCTGCGGTTCGGCGAGCGGACCCTGCATGGCAGGCCGGTATCGTGAACCGAGTGCAATTATAGCCGACGAAAGCACCTTATTTGGAAGTGTCGTCGCTGCAATCGGTACAATGGAGGCTTCTTTCACCTTTTCCCGCCGCACCGCCCCTCTTCGCGCACTCGCAGAGATGACCGCGGGTGGCCAGTTCTCAGATTATGGCTGTCATTTCCCTCTCGTCCGCGCAACTCGCGTTCGGTCACGTCGCGCTGCTCGATCACGCGGACTTTTCCCTTGAAACCGGCGAACGCGTCGGTCTGATCGGACGCAACGGCACCGGCAAGTCTTCGCTGCTGAAAACGATTGCCGGGCGCTTCAAGCTCGACGATGGCTTGCTCGTCATGCAGCAAAATATCAAGATCGCCTATGTCGAGCAGGAGCCGACCTTCGATCCCGAGTCGACCGTCTTCGACGCCGTCGCCGCCGGCATGGGCGAACTGCAAGGCATGCTGGCCGAATACGAAGCCCTGACCGGCCAGTTCGGCCAGGGCGACGACGATGCTCTGATGGAACGCATGCACGATTTGCAAGTCAAGCTCGACGCCACCGACGGCTGGAACCTGAACAACAAGGTCGACACCACGCTCGACCGCCTTGGCCTGAACCGCGATGCGAAGATGGGCACGCTGTCCGGGGGGATGCAGAAACGCGTCGCCCTGGCCGTGGCGCTGGTTTCGGCGCCGGACGTGCTGCTGCTCGACGAGCCGACCAACCATCTCGACTTCAAGTCGATCATGTGGCTCGAGGGCCTGCTGCGCGAATTCCGCGGCTCGGTCCTGTTCATCACGCACGACCGCAGCTTCCTCGACAACGTGGCCACCCGCATCGTCGAACTCGACCGCGGCCGTCTGCTTTCGTTCCCGGGCAACTTCACCACTTACCAGGAACGCAAGAGCGAATTGCTGGCCAACGAGGAGGTCGAGAACGCCAAGTTCGATAAATTCCTGGCCCAGGAAGAAGTATGGATCCGCAAGGGCGTGCAGGCGCGCCGCACCCGCGACGAAGGCCGCGTGCGCCGCCTCGAAGCGCTGCGCGAGCAACGTGTTGCCCGCCGCGACACCCAGGGCCAGATCAAGCTCGACGTCGGCATGGGCGAGCGGTCCGGCAAGATCGTCGCCGAACTCGAGAACGTCTCGAAATCCTATGGCGAGAAGGTCATCGTGTCGAACTTCACCGGCACCATCCTGCGCGGCGATAAAGTCGGCCTGATCGGCGCCAACGGCGCCGGCAAGACCACGCTGCTCAAGATCATCCTGGGCGAGGAAACGGCCGACAGCGGCAAGACGCGCCTGGGCACGAAGCTCAACGTCGCTTACTTCGACCAGATGCGTACCCAGCTCAACGAAGAGGCGAGCCTGGCCGACACCATCGCACCGGGCAGCGACTGGGTCGAAGTCAATGGCCAGCGCAAGCACGTCATGACTTACCTGAACGACTTCCTGTTCGCGCCCGAGCGTGCCCGTTCGCCGGTCAAGTCGCTCTCGGGTGGCGAGCGCAACCGCCTGCTGCTGGCGCGCCTGTTCGCCAAGCCAGCCAACTGCCTGGTGCTCGACGAGCCGACCAACGACCTCGACATCGATACCCTCGAACTGCTCGAAGAGTTGCTCGAAGACTATACCGGCACCGTCTTCCTCGTCAGCCACGACCGCACCTTCCTCGACAACGTCGTGACCCAGGTCATCGTCGCCGAAGGCGAGGGCCTGTGGCGCGAATATGTCGGTGGCTATACCGACTGGGAACGCGTCAAGGCGGCCGCGCCGCAGCAGACCGCCGCGCCTGCCAAGCCGGCAGCGGTCCGGCCGGTCGAGGCACCCGCGCCCGAAGCTGCGAAGAAGGTCAAGCTCAGCTACAAGGAGCAGCGTGAACTGGACGAACTGCCGAAACTCATTGCCTCGCTCGAGGACGAGCAATCGGCCATCACCGCCCAGCTCAACGCGCCGGATTTCTACAAGACGAACCCTGCCGACGCGCGCCGCATCAACGCCCGCTACGCCGAGATCGACGACCTGCTGCTCGACGCCCTCGACCGCTGGGAAAAAATCGAAGCGCGTTCGCGCGGCGACGCCTGAGCGGCATTCTGTTGTAAAGCCTCGAGCCCCGAGCCCCGAGCCCCGAGCCCCGGCCCGGGGCTGTTTCCCGCAGCGGACGCGCCTTGCGTCGCGCCTGCCGGATGCGCCCCCGTTGCCCGTCCGGGCCTGCCGTTCTCCGCCCACCGCCGCACTGCACCCGACACACCTTAGCATCGGTCCTCGCCTGTCCCTGCGGCTGCATCAAGCGCGCCAGCGGAACTCATGCGCTTGGACGACTGTCACATTTCAGCCGGCATAGCGACGAGAGACGCGCCGCACGCGGCGCATGCCGGCAAAGTGTGGCGTGCCCGCACGATCCGGAGCGGCTTGATCCAGCACAGGTCGAAGCGAAAGGTTTTCTTCAGTATCGTCGTGAGCTAGCGGCGCGGCCTGTGCGCCGTGCAGCTTCAGTCCGGTCCCGCATTGCTTTCCGAAAGACACATGCCATGTCGAGAATTCGCTTGCATGCGCTGGCCTTCCTGGCCGGCGCCATCGCCGTGGAGCCCGCTTGGGCCATTCCCGGCACCGCGCTCGACCTGTACGGGCGGATCGGCTGGGCGCGCGACGACAACCTGCTGCGCATTCCGGACGACGCGCCGGCCTTCGACAACCAGCGCTCCGATGCCTGGACCACGCTCGAATTCGGCGCCGTCTACGACAAGATCATCCGGCGCCAGCGCGTGCTGGCCGTCGCCAAGCTCTCGCAAGTGAAGTTCGACCACTTCCGCCAGCTCGATTACGATGGGCGCGACCTGCAGGCAGCCTGGCACTGGCAGCTCGGCAACCGCTTTTCCGGGCGGCTTGGCGCTACCTACGCGCGCACGCTGGCGCCGTACACGGATTTCCCCAGCGACGAACGCAACCTGCGCGAGCAGCGCCGCGCCTTTTTCGAGGGCGCCTGGACACTGCACCCGCGCTGGGAAGCGCGTACGGCGTTCTCGCGCGACCGTTTCGACTACGCGCTGGCCGTGCAATCCTTCAACGACCGCACCGAGGAGGTGGCCGAACTCGAGGGCCGCTACCTGGCGCGCGGCGGCAGCGCCGTCGGGCTGGTACTGCGGCGCATCGACGGCAAGTATCCGAACCGGCGTCCCTTCGCCCAGGGCATGCCGACCGACGATTTCAGGCAGGAAGAGATCAAGGCAAGGGTCGACTGGAAGGCCAGCGCTTCGACCACGGTGCAGGGCCTGGCCGGCTATGCGTGGCGCAGCCGGCCATCGTTCGGGGCAGGGCGCACCAGCGGCGCCAACGGGCGCGTCACCGTGCTGCACGAGCCCAACGGCAAGCTCGCCTGGCGCGCAGCGCTATGGCGCGATTTCGCGCCGCTCGAAAGCGCGGTGGTCGGTTACACGCTGAACAAGGGTGTCAGCGCCGGGGCAAGCTGGAACGCGAGCGCCAAGATCCGGGTCGACGCCGATGCCGCCTACGAGCGGCGCAACTACAACCGGCGCGCCGGCTTGAACGTCTCCGGCGGCCTGGACGACGCGCTGCGTTCCGCCAGCATCAAGGCAAGCTGGGCGGTCAGACGCAAGCTGACGCTGTCGGCGGCCTTGCTCCGCCAGTCCCGCAGCGGCTCGACCGTGCTCGGGATCGGCAACTTCAAGGCCACGACGGTCGCCATCGACGCCAGCGCCCAGTTCTGAGCATCATGCGATGGCGGTCAACGACATTCCGGTCATCTCCTTCTTCCAGCGCGTACTCGATCCCCTGATCATCATGGGCTCGCTGTACGGGTCCTCGCTCGTCTTTCGCGAGCCGTTTTCCGGCTATTCGCTGGTGCTGATGGTCCTCGCCTTCTTCATTTCCTCGGCGATCTACCAGCACATCGATCCCTACCGCACCTGGCGCAGCGGGCGCATGCTGGCCTATGCGCGCGACACCGTGTTCGGCTGGTGCCTGACGATCGGCGTGCTGTACCTCCTCGGGTCGGCAAGCGGGCTCAAATATTATTACGACGAGCGCGTCCTGCTGACCTGGGCACTCGCCACGCCGGTCACCTTGCTGGCCAGCCACATCGTGGTGCGGCGCGCGGCGGGGCGGCCCGATCGCGGGCGCGAGCTGCGCTCGGTCGTCGTCGTCGGCGCCAACGAGGTCGGCGTGAAATTCGCCGGCATCTGCACGCAGCAGCCGAACCTGTTCATGCGGATGCACGGTTTCTTCGACGACCGCGCCGGTGTGCGCCGTCCTCCGGGCCTGGGACATCCGGTGCTCGGCAAGATGGACGAACTGGGCGCCTACGTGCGCAGCAACAACATCAAACTCATCTTCATCAGCCAGCCGGTATCGGCCCAGCCGCGCATCCGGCGCCTGATCGACGAACTGCAGGACACCACGGCGTCCGTCTATTTCCTGCCGGACGTGTATGTGTTCGACTTGATGCAGGCACGGTTCGACACGGTCGGCGGCATGCCCGTCATCGCCATCCGCGAAACCCCCTTCATGGGCCTGAACAGCACGGTCAAGCGCGCCAGTGACATCCTGTTCGGCAGCACCATCCTGCTCCTGCTCGCGCCGCTGATGCTGTCCATTGCCGTGGCCGTGAAATGCACCTCGCCGGGACCGGTCATCTTCCGGCAGCGCCGCTACGGCCTGTACGGCGAAGAAATCATGGTCTACAAATTCCGGTCGATGCGGACGCTCGACGACGGTGCCCACATCGTGCAGGCAAGCAAGGACGACCAGCGGGTAACGCCGATCGGGCGCTTCCTGCGCCGCACCTCGCTCGACGAACTGCCCCAGTTCGTCAACGTCCTGCAAGGCAGCATGAGCATCGTCGGCCCGCGTCCGCACGCTGTCGCCCACAACGAGCAGTACCGAAAGCTGATCAAGGGCTACATGCTGCGCCACAAGGTCAAGCCGGGAATCACCGGCTGGGCCCAGGTGAACGGCTTGCGCGGCGAGACCGCCACGCTCGACAAGATGGAAGCGCGCATCCAGTTCGATCTCGACTACCTGCGCAACTGGTCGGTGTGGCTAGACCTCTGGATCATTTTAAAGACGGTTCGCGTGATTTTGACGCGTGAGAACGCGTTTTGAAACGAAGCGCTTAGGAGCCGCTTAAGCACCGCATGCCAAGCCGATGACCGCTGTCGTGTGCGGCCGATGGCTGCCTATGATGGCGTGAATGCGCCTGTGCATGGGCGAGGTCCGGGGCGCGTGGCGATGCGTCTGCGTCGACCGCACGCGCATGCTTGCCTGCTGCATTTAGCCTTACAGCACATTCGCTAACTTGTCCTTGCAATCGGCTTTGGTTCCCCAAAAAACCGCCTGTGCGATTCGATACTCGTCAAGCAGTGCGCGGTACACGACAGGTACGCTTGCAAGGGCGTTGCGCTCGATGGCGAGTGTCGCTGTCACTGTCACTGTCGTTGTCACTGTCACTGTCGATGTCGTGGTTGCCGTCATCGCAGTGAGGTGGCGGCGCATCGGCCGGCCCGCGCGGTGGTCAGCGCGGACTGGCCGCAATCGGATGGAGGAAGCCTTGAATCATCCAGAACTCCGTATCTATGTCGCCGGTCACCGTGGCCTCGTCGGTTCGGCCATCGTGCGCACCCTGCGTGCCCGTGGGCAGGCGACGATCGTCACGCGCACGCACGCCGAGCTCGAGCTGACCGACCAGGCGGCGGTACGCGCCTTCTTCCGTACCGAGCGCATCGACCAGGTCTACCTTGCCGCGGCCAGGGTGGGCGGCATCCACGCCAACAGCACCTATCCGGCCGAATTCATCTACGACAACCTGATGGTGCAGTCGAACGTCGTGCACGAAGCCTGGCGCGCCGGCGTGAAGCGGCTGCTGTTCCTCGGTTCCTCGTGCATCTATCCGCGCCTGGCGCAGCAGCCGATCCGCGAAGACTACTTGATGGACGGCGCGCTCGAACCCACGAACGAACCCTATGCCGTGGCCAAGATCGCCGGCATCAAGCTGTGCGAGAGCTACAACCGCCAGTACGGCACCGATTTTCGTAGCGTCATGCCTACCAACCTGTATGGCCCGGGCGACAACTATCATCCGCAGAACAGCCATGTGATACCGGCCCTGGTGCGGCGCTTCCACGACGCGAAAGCCGGCGGCGCGGGCGAGGTCGTCATCTGGGGCAGCGGGAAGCCGATGCGCGAGTTCATGTATGTCGACGACATGGCCGCGGCCAGCGTCCACGTGATGAACCTGGCACCGGACGCGTATGCGGCTAGCACCGAGCCCATGCATTCGCACATCAATGTCGGCACCGGCCTCGATGTCAGCATCCACGACCTGGCGCACCTGGTGCGCGACATCGTCGGCTTCGAAGGGCGGATCGCGTTCGACGCGAGCAAGCCCGACGGTACGCCGCGCAAGCTGCTCGACGTCTCGAAGCTGCGCGCGCTCGGCTGGAGCGCCAGTACGCCGCTGCGCGAGGGCCTGCGCCGCGCCTATGCCGCCTTTCTTGCCGCGCAGGTCGCCAATGTCGCGGCCTGATGCGCCAGCCCTGTCGTGCGCACGACTGTTGCGGCGGCCGCCAGCGTCCTTGCCGCCGTCGTGCCGGCCGCCTTTCTTTTTTTTCGCCGAGGATCTATGTTGACTATTGCTTGCAGGAGAGGATTGCGACCCGGGCCATGCGTACGGGCCGCCGCCGGCTTGGTGCTCGTGCTCGCTTCGCTGGCGGGATGCGGCAACGAAGCCCCGCGCGCCAAGCCGGGTCAGGCGCTCGCGAACGTGAACGGCGAAGAGATCACGGTGCTGCAATTGAACGAGGAATTGCAGCGCGCCGGCGTGCCGGCGGCCAGGCAGCAGGAAGCGAGCAGGCAACTGCTGCAGGCCCTGATCGACCGCGAGCTGCTCGAACATGCGGCCATGGGCGAAAAGCTCGACCGCGATCCGAAGGTCATGGGCGCCATCGAACGGGCGCGCTCGCTGATCGTGGCCCAGGCCTACATGCAGAAGCGACTGGCCAAGCTGCCGGCGCCGACACCGGCCGAGGTCGAGGCTTATTACCGCGAGCATCCCGACTACTTCGACCAGCGCAAGCAGTTCAGCATGGACCAGCTCGTGATCGCCGCGAGCGACCTGACGCCCGAGTTGGGCGCGGCGGCGGACAAGGCCGGTTCCCTCGAAGAAGTGGCGGTCTGGCTCGATGTCCACGACATCAAGTACGGACGCGCCCAGGTCACGCGCAGCACCGCCGACCTCAATCCGGCGCTGACGAAAAAACTGCTGGGCATGCCCAAGGGCCAGCTGTTCAGCGTCCGCGAAGGCGAGCGCGCCATGCTGCTGTCGCTGGCCGACATCCGCGAGGCGCCGGTGCCGCTGAAGGTGGCGGCGCCGCAGATCGCGCAGTTCCTCGCCACACGCAAGAACAAGGAACTTGCCGCGGCCGAGGTCGCGCGCTTGCGCCAGGGGGCGAAGATCGAATACCTGAACAAGGACCTGGCGCTCGACGCCCAGTCCGCGCCCGACAATGGCGCCCTCGACCGCGGTGTCGCCGGCCTGAAGTAACCCTTGACCATGACTCATCGAGAGGAGCGATCATGAAGACATCGGGACACTGGATGGCCGCCGGCCTGCTGGCGCTGTGCGCGGGGCTGGCGGGGGCGGCGGAGGTGCTGCTGGGACCGGGCGATGTGCTGCGCCTGTCGGTCCATGGCAGTCCCGACCTGTCGGTCGAGACGCGCGTGAGCGAAAGCGGCGCGATCACCTTCCCGCTGCTGGGCCAGGTGGCCATCGGCGGCCTGTCGGTCGCGGCGGCCGAGAGGAAAATCGGCAGCCTGCTCGAAAAAGGCGGCTATCTCAAGAAAGCCGAAGTGAACATGCTCGTCACGACGCTGGCGAGCCAGCAGGTCTCGGTGCTGGGCCAGGTCAACCGGCCGGGCCGCTATCCGGTCGAGGGACGGCGCAAGGTGCTCGACCTGCTGGCGATGGCGGGCGGCGTCAGCGCCGAGGGAGGCGACCTCATCAGCTTGGTGCGTACCCGCGACGGCAAGACAAGACGCGAATCCATCGACGTCGTCGACATGGTCCGCAAGGGCGAGCTGGACAAGGACGTCGAAGTGGCGGGCGGCGACATCATTTTCGTCGAGCGCGCGCCGCGTGCCTACGTCACCGGTGAAGTGCAACGGCCCGGCGCGTTTCGCATCGAGCGCGGCATGACGGTCCAGCAAGCGATCTCGGCCGGCGGCGGCCTCACGCCGCGCGGCAGCGACAACGGCATGCGCGTCACGCGCCGTGACGCCGACGGGCGCGCCGTGACGCGCGAGGTACGCTCCAGTGATCCGGTGCAGGTCGACGACGTGATCACCGTACGCGAGAGCTGGTTCTGACCGGCGCCGGATGCGACCATGAACCTGCGCCAATTCCTGATGCTGCTGCGCGCGCGCCGCCGCCTGATCCTGTCGACCCTGTTCGCCACCATCGTGCTTGCGCTCGGCTGGAGCCTGGTGCAGAGCAAGACCTACACCGCCACGGCATCGGTATTGCTGAACTACAAGGGCGTCGATCCGCTCACCGGCCTGACCATGCCGGGGCAGCTCCTGCCGGGCTACATGGCGACCCAGATCGACATCATCAGCAGCAGGAACGTCGCGCTGCGCGTGGTCGATCGCCTGCGCCTGGCGAGCAGTCCTACCGTGACCGCCCAGTTCGAGGAAGCGACCGAGGGCAAGGGCACGGTGCGCGACTGGTTGGCGGACTTGCTGCTCAGGCGGCTCGACATCGAGCCGGCGCGCGAGTCGAGCGTGGTCGAAATCAGCTTCAAGGGCGCCGACCCGGCCTTCGCGTCGGCGGTGGCGAACGCGTTCGCCGAGGAATACCAGAACGCCAGCGTGCAGTTGAAGACCGAGCCGATGAAAAAGGCCGCGTCCTATTTCAACGAGCAGACCAGGCAATTACGCGACAACGTCGAGGCCGCCCAGGCGCGCCTGTCGAAGTACCAGCAGGAAAAAGGAATCGTCAGCCTCGACAATAACCGCATCGACATCGAACTGGCGCGCCTGAACGACCTGTCGACCCAGCTGGTGGTGGCACAGGCGGCCGCCCTTGAGGCGACCTCGCGCGAGCGCATGGCCGGCAGCGGCGCCGCGCATTCGCCGGATGTGGCCAACAATCCCCTGATCCAGAATTTGCGCGTGGGCTTGGCCGCGGCCGAGGCCAAGCTGGCCGAAGGCGCGGCGCGCTACGGCGGCAACCATCCGCACTACCGTGCGGCGCGCGCCGAGGTCGACAAGATGCGCGCCGACCTCAATGCCGCGTTCGGGATGGTATCGAAGAGTGTCGGCGGCAACGCCCGGGTGCTGCGCCAGCGCGAGGAACAATTGCGCGCGGCGCTGGCCGCGCAAAAGACGCGGGTGCTCGAACTGAACCGCGCGCGCGACGAACTCGGCGTCCTGCTGAAAGACCTCGACAGCGCCCAGCGCGCGTTCGACACCGCCAGCGGCCGTTTTTCGCAGACCCGGATCGAAGCGCAGGCCGAGCAATCCGACATCGCGGTCCTGAATCCGGCGGTGGCGCCCAGCGAACCGTCCAGTCCGCGCGTGCTCCTCAATACGCTCGTTGCCATCCTGCTCGGCACCGTGCTGGGACTCGCACTGGCGTTGTTGCTCGAACTGCTGCGGCGTCCGGTGCGCTCGGCCGGCGACATGCAGGAGCTGCTGGGCATTCCCGTGCTCGGCACCATCGAGTGGCATGCGCCGCCGCGGCGCAGCGGCCTGCGCGCGCTGTTCAAGCCAAGCCGGCCCTTGCGCCTGCACTGACAGGAGCTTGCGATGAATTCACCGATCCTCTCTCCGCTGGCGGTCGACGCGGCCGACTCGCGCCTGGGCATGCTGCTGATCGAGGCAGGCAAGCTGACTGCCGACGACGCCGACCGCGTGCTGCGCATGCACCGCGACCTCGGCATCCGCTACGGCGAAGCGGCCATGCGCCTGGGTCTGGTCAGCGAGGACGATATCGGCCTGGCACTGGCGCGCCAGTTCGCCTATCCCTACGTGCTGGCTGGTCAGGCCGCCTTTTCGGCGCGGCTGGTGGCGGCCTACGAACCGTTTTCGCCCCAGGTCGAGGCCTTGCGCGCCATTCGCAGCCAGCTGATGCTGCGCTGGTTCGGACGTGGGCGGCGCACGCTGGCCGTCGTCGGCGCCGATTCCGACGACGGCGCTTCCCTGTGTGCCGCCAACCTTGCCGTGGTCCTGTCGCAGCTGGGCGAGCAGACCTTGCTGGTGGATGCGAACCTGCGCGCGCCGCGCCAGCAGGAAATTTTCGGACTTAAGCCGCGCCAGGGCTTGTCCGACTTGCTGGCCGGCCGCACCGACCTTGACGTCATCGTGCGCGTGCCCGGTTTCGTCGACCTGTCGGTGCTGCCGGCTGGCACCCTGCCGCCGAATCCCCAGGAACTCCTCAGCCGCGAAAGCTTCAGCAGCCTGCACGCGCTGGTCGCAAGCCGCTACGACATCCTGCTCTACGACCTGGCGCCGTTTGGCGCCGGCGCCGATGCGCTCGGCGTCGCCAGGCTGGCCGGCGGCGTCCTGCTGGCGGCGCGCAAGGACCATACGCAGCTGGCTCAGGTGGCGCGCATGGCCGAACAACTGGTCGAGGCGGGCGCCGAGGTGGTCGGCGCCGTCGTGATGGAGTTCTGAATGGCCGGCGAGGGACGCTCCGGCGTCGTGCTTCCGGTGTCGCCCGGTATTGCCGGCCAGCCGGCGCCGGACGCGCCGGTAACGCCCGCCACGCCTGCGCCCACCGGCGCGCCGCCGCAAGCCGTGCGCGAATCGCCGCGCGCGCGCTTGCGCGAGGCCGTGCCCGAATGGTGGCCGGTCTGGCTCGGCCTGGCGGTGCTGTTCCTGCCCACCTTTGCCGACCTGTTCACCGGCGCCTGGATCGGCGAGGAACAGGCGCACGGCCCCATGATCTTCGCCCTGGCCTTGTGGCTTCTCTACCGCAAATGGCCCGCGGTGCATGCCCTGGGTGCGGCCTCGTCGGCGGCGGGCTGGCCGGTGCTGCTGCTGGGCCTCATGCTCCATCTGCTGGGTCGCACCCAGCACATCCTGATGTTCGAAATCGGGGCCGTCATCCTTGTGCTGGCGGCGCTGGTGCTGGTCAAGCGCGGCGCGCGGGCGCTGCGGCTACTCTGGTTTCCCTTCATTTTCATGCTGTTCATGGTGCCGCTGCCCAGCGAATTCGTGGCCGCCGTGACGATGCCGATGAAGATGGCCGTGTCCTGGGCCACCGAGCAGATCCTGTTCGCGGCCGGCTATGCGGTGGCCCGCTCCGGCGTGATCCTGCAGGTCGGCCAGTACCAGCTGCTCGTGGCCGACGCCTGCGCCGGCCTGCAGACCCTGCTCACGCTCGAAGCGCTCGGGCTGTTCTACCTGAACCTGATGCGCCACCCGTCCGCATTTCGCAATGTCGGGCTGGCGATCCTGATCGTTCCGATCTCGTTCGCGGCCAACGTCATCCGCGTCATCGTGCTGACGCTGGTGACCTACCATCTGGGCGACGCCGCCGGCCAGGGATTCCTGCACGGCTTCGCCGGCATGGTGCTGTTCCTCACGGCGCTGGCGCTCATCCTGGCGGTCGATTCAGGCCTGCAATGGGCCGCGCGCCGGCGCCTGGCCGGCCGGGGGCAGGGCGCATGAACCGGCGCCTCCTTTCCAGCCTCGTCCTGGGGGTGGCGATGGCCGCCACCTCGGCCCTGACGGTGGCACTGACCCCTTCGCCGAAAGCGGTCCAGGCCGAGGCGTCGTTCAGCCTGGAAGCGATGATCCCCGCGCGTTTCGGCGCCTGGCGCATCGATCCGCACATCGTGCCACTCACGCCCAACCCCGAGCAGCAGGGCGTGCTCGAAAAGATCTACGACCAGACCCTGTCGCGCACCTATGTCGACGACGCGGGGCGGCGCGTGATGCTGTCGATCGCCTATGGTGGCGACCAGAGCAAGGCCCTGCAGCTGCACCTGCCGGAAGTCTGCTACGTGGCCCAGGGATTCCAGCTGGTCAGCGACGGCAGCGATCGTCTCTCCACCCCGTACGGGGTACTGCCGGTGCAGCGCCTGGTCGCGCGCCAGCAGGAGCGCAACGAACCGATCACTTACTGGATCACGATCGGCGAACACGCCACCCGCTCCGGCATCGAGCGCAAACTGCGACGGCTGGCCTACGGACTGTCGGGCGAGATCCCCGACGGCATACTGGTGCGGGTCTCGAGCATCACGAACGACGAGCCGGCCGCCTGGCGCCAGCATGACCGCTTCATCGCCGAACTGCTGGCCGCCCTCGGCGCGGCCGAGCGTGCGCGGCTCATCGGCAACGGTGCCGGCTGAATCACCGCCAGGGCCACCGCCATGCGCGACACCTTGCTCCAGTATGTGTTCACGTCGCTGCCATTCGTCGTCGTGGCCTTGCTGGCGCTGGGCGCCGTGCTCGCCGTCGGTCTCGGCCTCGTGTGGCCGCGCCTGCTCGTCTATCCCTACCTGTGCGTGTTCTTCTGGACCACGTCGACGAGCTACGGCAGCCTTGCCGTGTTCGTCACGCCCGGCGTCTACAGCCGCGGTTCCGGCTTGCTGGTCTTTCCGCTCGTCGTATGGACCATGCTCGGCTTATGGTGCTGCGCGCGCGTGGCGGCGGGATTCGGGCGCAGCGCGGCGCCAGCATGCAGTCTGCGGCCCTGGTTCTGGGGCTGGACCGCCTTGCTCGCTGCCCACCTTGGCGCGGGTGTGCTGGCGGGGGTGCCGGCGAGAGAGGCGCTGGCGCCCTCGGGCTTCTCCAATATCGTGTGGATGGGACCGCTTGTTGCCTTGCTGCTGCTGGCCTTCCGCACCCGCGAGGAAGCGCTCGAGTTGGCGCGGTGCATCATGCTCGCCGGCCTCATCCGCGCCTTGTACGGGCTGGGCCGCTGGACCGCTTTCGGAGGCGACCCGAACAATGTATACGCGAACATGAACGCGATCCGGATCCGCCTCACTTTCTTCGACATCAACGACAGCCTGCTGAGCATGATGGCGTGCGCGATCGCCGCCGTGGCCCTGTTCGGGCCGGGCCCGGCGCGGCCTGCGCCGCAACCGGCCTGGCGCACTCTCGAATGGCTGACGCTGCTTGCGACGGCTGCCTGCATCGTGCTCTCCTACCGGCGCAGCGCCTGGATCGGCTTCATGTTCGGCTGCGCGGTCGTGCTGCTGCGCTTTCCGCTGCGCCGCCGCGTGCAGCTGGTGCTGGCGGCGCTGCCGCTGGTGGGCGGGGCGCTCGGCCATGCCGCGCTGCGCCGGCTGGGGCAGGCGCAGGGCGGCGGCGGCCTGGGCAGCCTGTTCTACGACATGCAGTCGCGCCGTTTTGGCCCGGAAAGCGAGCGCGTGCTGGAGCTGAAACTGGTGCTGGCCGACATCCTGGCGCGGCCGTTCACCGGCATCGGCTCCTGGGGCCGCTATACGGGCTACCAGCAGATTTCCTGGCAAGCCAATCCGGACGGCGGCCTGTTCGTGCACAGCGGCATCCTGCACGTGGCCCTGAAAAGCGGGTTGCCGGGCATTGCGCTGCTGACTGGGACGGTCTGGGCCTTCGTGGTGGTGGCCCGGCGCGCGCTGCGCACCTTGCCGCCGGAATTGCTGGGCCTGGGCACGGCCGGCGTTGCCGCCGTCGCCTTCATGATCCCCGATGTCCTGATCGGCACGCCGTTCCCCCAGGTGCGCACGACACAGATGATCGCCGTCGCGCTGGCGCTGCCGTATGTGGCGCTGGCGGCGAGCCAGGCGCCGCTTCTGCGCAAGCGGCCCCGCCACGTGCGCCTGCGGCCCGACGTGGCGCCCGCATGAGTCCGGCCGCCGGCCGCGCGCCATGAACCTGCGCCTGCTTCGCAACGCCGGCTCGAACCTGCTCGGCGCCGCCATTCCGGCACTGGCCGCGCTGGCCACCGTGCCGATGATCGTCGCCGGGCTGGGGGAGGCCGGCTACGGCCTGTACGCACTGGTCACCGCGATCGTCGGCTATTTCGCCGTGATCGACATCAACGTCACTGCCGGCTCGGTCAAGTTCATCGCCGGCCAGCATGCGCGCGGCGACCATGAGCAGGTCGGCGCGACCCTGTGCTTCGGCCTGGCCGTCTACGCGCTGATCGGCGCCGCCGGTGCGCTCGGCCTGGTCCTGGGCGCGCCGGCGCTGGTGACGCGGGTATTCGTCGTCCCGCCCGCGTTCACGGAAGAGGCGGTCGCCTGCCTGCGGCTGGCCGCGCTCGGCTTCCTGTTCGGCCAGCTGCAGGGCTACCTGCACAGCGTGCCCCAGGGCCTGCTGCGCTTCGACGTCTCGGGCCTGATCGAGATGGTGTTCGGCACCCTGGTGCCGCTGTTGACGGTAGTGGTGTTGTTCATGGGCCAGGGCCTGTTCGAGATAATCGCCTTGCGCGTGGCCGCCAGCGGCGTGCATTGCCTGGTGCTATGGCGTGGCATCCGGCGCCTGTTGCCGATGCTGCATTGGCGCTGGCCGGAGCGCATCCTGCGCGCGCATATCCTCGGCTTTTCCTGCTGGTCCTTCCTGTCGCGCTTTTCCGCGCTCTCGTACGCCCACGCGGACAAGCTGATCATCGGCGCGCTGGTCGGCGTCACCGGCCTGGCGTATTTCACGGTCGCCGCCACCCTCGCCAACCGCGTGCTCAGCCTGACCTTTCGCATTTCCAGTGTGTTTTTTCCAGCCGCCAGTGCGCTGGCGGCGAACGGCGAGCTGGCCCGCCTCGACCGCGTTTACTTGAAGGCCACGCGCTATGTCGTCTACCTGAACGCGGCGATGCTGGTGCTGCTCGCCGTGTTCGCGTATCCGGCGCTGCTGCTGTGGATGGGCGCCGACTTTGCCCGCAACGGCGCCGCCGTGCTGGCGCTGATGGCCTTGTCGCAATTTATCGATTCGCTCACCAGCCTGCCTTCGCTGGTGAATGACGGCATGGGGCATCCGCGCCTGTCGGGCCTGTTCGCGGTAGCGCGCGCGCTTGCCGGACTGGCCATCGTGTATGCCGGCGTGGCTGGCTGGGGCATCGTCGGCGCCGCCTGGGGCCATCTGGTCGCGTCGAGCGTGTTCACGCTGGTCTTCCTTGTCGTCGTCCATGGCCGCACGGTGCCGACCCGGCTGGCGCGGTTGTGCGCGCAGGCCTACCTGCCGGGCATGGGGGCGGCGGGCGCCGTGGCGCTGGCCGCCGGGCTGGCCGAGCGCTGGTTCGACCGGAGCGTGTCCGATTTCGTGCTGGTCGTCGTCATGACGGCCAGCCTGCTGGTCGTACTGGGCGCGGTGTTCGTGGTCGAGCCGGTCGACCGGCGCTGGGCCTGGGCGCGCGTCAAGGCGCTGGCGGGAGGCTAGATGCGCATCCTGCTCGTCTCCGAAGACTTGCCGGGCGCCCAGGTCGGCGGCCTTGGCAAGCACGTGGTCACGCTCGGCAATGCGCTGATCGCGCGCGGGCACATGGTGCGCATCCTCGGACGAAACGATTGCGGCCCGGACGCCGGACCGGCGCAGATCGGCTTTCGCGGCCCCGTCGATCCCGGTTTCGATTATGCCCATCCGGGCTGGAAGGAACGACAGCTGGGCATATTCAATCCCTTGAAGCGCCCGTATTTTGCGCGCAAGATCGGCGCCGCCATCAACCGCCATGCCGGCCGCTTCGATGCCGTGCATTACCACGGCCACTTGCCGGCCGTCGGCCTGTATGTCGATCGCGGGCTCAATTTCGTGCAGACCCGCCATGACCAGGGTAGCGAATGCCTGGTCCACCTGCGTTTTCGCGACGACGACGTGTGCACGGCGCGCGCCGCGCGCGACTGTTCGGCGTGCATCGCGGCTGGCGCGGGTGCGCTGCGCAGGTCGGTCACGGCGCTGGCCGTCGATGGCTATCGCCAGGCCAGCGCGCGCGTTTTTGCGATGCGCAAGACCGTCTTCGTGTCCGATTTCCTGCGCCGCCAATTCTTGCGCGCGGTCCCCGGCGCCGACCTCGCGCGCTGCCGCGTGATCCCGAATTTCGTCGACTACGCGGCGCTGCGCCAGGCGGCCGAGGCGGCGCCGGCAGCCGGGGCAGGGGCGGTGGGCCTGGTCGGCCGGGTCGATGCCGGCAAGGGTTTCGCCGAATTCCTGGCCGCTGCCCACGGCCGCCTGCCCGCGCATGCGCGCGTCACGATCGCCGGCGACGGTCCCGAACGCGGCCGCCTCGAGGCGCGCTACGCCGCGCCCGCCGTATGCTTTCTCGGCTGGCAGGATTACCCGTCCGCGCTGGCCCTGGCGGCGCGCAGCCACGTCTGCGTCGTGCCTTCGGTGTGCGAGGAGGCTTGCAGCACGACGGTGCTGGAAGCCCTGGCGCTGGGCCGCCCCTGCCTGGCGCTGGCACGCGGCGGCACCCCGGAACTGGCCAGCTACCAGCAATACCCGGGGCAGCTGCAGCTGGCCGCGAACATGCCGGAACTGGTCGAGCGCCTGCGCCTGATCCTGGCGACGGCGCCGCGGCGTCGGGCGCCCGCGCCGCAGTTCGGCGCGGACGCCGCCGTCATCGTTTCCCGCCTGGTGGACCTGTATGCCGAGTGATCCCCGTTTCAGCATCGTCACCTGTACCTGGAACAGCGCCGCCACCCTGGGCGACACGCTCGCTTCGCTGGCAAGCCAATCCTGGCGCGATTTCGAACACGTGTTCGTCGACGGCGGCTCGCTCGACGGCACCCTCGACATGCTCGCCGCCTATCGCGGCAACAAGCGCATCCTGCCGGGCGTGGGCGGCGGCATCAGCCGCGCCATGAACCACGGCATTGCAGCGGCGCGCGGGGACATCGTCGCCCACCTGCATGCGGACGATTATTATGCCGGCCCCGAGGTGCTGGCCCAGGTGGCGCGGCATTTCGATGCCACCGGCGCAGCCTGGGTCGTCGGCAACATCCAGGTATTGCGCGATGGCGAGCTGGCGCCGCCTTATCCGATGCAGCCCTTCAGCTACCGCGCGTACGCATCGGGCAGGACGAGCATTCCCCATCCGGCCGTGTTCGTGCGGCGCGCATGGTTCGCGCGGGTCGGCGGCTTCGACCCGAGCCTGCGCTACGCGATGGACATCGATCTCTGGCTGCGCCTGGCGTTCACGGCCAGCCCGGCCCAGCTCGACCTGCCGCTCGCGGTCTTTCGCGAACACGCTGGCAGCGTTTCATCGAGCAATAAAATCTGCGCAAGACAGGAAGAATTCCGCGTGCGCCGCCGCCACGCGCGCCGCGCACCGCTGGCTTTTGCCCTGTATTGCCTGCGTTACTGGAAGCGCATGCAGGCGTTGCGGGCGGCATCGGATATGTCGCCTTGACACCCGGTGTTGACGGTTTGTCTTTGTGAACAGTCACGGCTGTTGATACTGCGAAAATATGGCTTGAACAAGTGTGTTGCTCTGCAGTTCGATTTCTGAGAAGTAACCTTCAAAAATGATGATTTCTGGAAAAAGTTGCCTTTGTTCAATTTCTTACTACGGTAACATCATTTTGCTCGAACGGCGACACGCTGCAGTGGACGCCGCTTCCAGCAGCACGCGGACCACCGGTCCGCCGGAAGTCATCCATCGTTCTCGGAGCATCACTCATGAAATCCCATCTTCGCGCCCTGGTCCAGGCCCTTGCCCTGGCATCGCTGTGCGCGCTGTCCTTGCATGCGCATGCGGACTGGGCGCAGGCAACCGATCCGCTGATTGTCCAGCCAAGTCCGGCCAACAGCGCCATCCAGGCGCAGAATCCGCCTGGCTTCACCTGGGCACGCCACCCGACCGGGCCGGCCGCCTACGATATCGACATCACGCCTGCCGGCGGCGCCCCCATCGTGGCCGTCGTCAAACGCAACTGGTATCTGCCTACCAAGGCGCTGCCATTGGGTAACTACACCTGGCGTGTGCGTCCGACCGGCAGCAGCGACTGGACGATCCCGCGCAGCTTCTCGCTGACGACGCGCTCGACCGTGTTCGAGGTGCCCGACAACGCCACGCTGCGTGCGCGCATCGCGGCCAAGCCCCGTCCGCGCGCGCTGCCTGCCTCGTTCACCCTGTATTCGACCTGGAGCGCGGCCAGGAAGACCGCGCTCGATCCTTATGTCAGCCGCATGACGAACGAGATCAAGCTGCAAGCCAGTGCGCTGCCGGTGCTGAGCGATACGCGCTGGCCGATCACGATCGCCACGCCCCTGACGGCGGCCATGGCCTCGCAGCAAACCGACATCCGCCAGCGCATCAACGAAGCGGGCCGCCAGCTCGAAGCGGCAAGCGTCATGTGGCGCTTGAAGCGCGATCCGACCTTCCTCACCGAAGCGCTGAGGAAAGGCGACCAGCTCGCCAGCCTCGACCCGAAAGGCCCGACCAGTTATGTCAACCAGGACCAGGCCACGCGCCAGATTTCGGTGTCGCTGATCAAGGCGGTCGATTCGCTTGCAGGCGACCTCGACAGCGCGCGCAAGGCCAGGTGGCTCGAAACGGTGCGCGTGCGGACCGAGGAAATCTACCGCAACCTGGCCGGCGACAACGGCCGCCTCGACCAGTACCCGTTCGATTCGCACGGCAACACCAGCCTGGTATTCCTGGTGCTCATTTCCTCGCTGTCTCTGGGCGACATACCCGAAGCGCAGAAGTGGTTCGATTTCTCTTTCCGGGCGTATGCCAACGCGCCTTCTCCCTGGGCCGGTCCGGAAGGCGGCTTTGCCAACGGCACCGCTTACGCCGAATACGCGGCCGGCTACCTGGTGCAATTGTGGGACCCGCTCACGCAAGCGACGGGCGTGAATTTCTACGCCAAGCCGTGGGCACTGGGCTTCCTCGATTTCGCCACCCAGTTCACGCCGCCGGGCTCGAAGATCCATGCCTTCGGCGACGGCTCCGAAACCAGGCCCGACACGCGCGTCTTTCATGCTTTCGGTTCGCGCATGGTCTCGCCGCGCGCGGCCTGGTATGTCTCCAAGCTGGGCGGCACCGAAGACACGCTCTCGCTGCTGCAGGCGCCGTACCCGATGCCGGTGGCCGACACCAAGATCCTGTCGCCGCCGTCCTCGAGCGCCTATTACCCGAGCATCGGCTGGGTCTCGATGCACAGCGACATCGGCTCCACCGCGCGCAGCTCGCTGTACTTCAAATCGAGCCCGTACGGTTCGTTCAACCACAGCCACGGCGACCAGAACGGCCTGCTGCTGTCGGTGGCGGGGCAGCCGCTGCTCGTCAAGGCCGGCTGGTACGACTGGTACGGTTCGCCTTACTGGACCGACTGGTACCACCAGACCCGCTCGCAGAACGCGATCACCTTCGACGGCGGCAAGGGCCAGCTGGTGACCGGCTACCGCGAGCAGTTGCAGCGCAACGGCAAGATCACCGCCTTCGCCGCCCAGCCGAGCTACGACCATGCCGAAGGCGACGCGACGGCCGCCTACGGCGGCCAGCTGACGATGGCCAAGCGCCAGGTCTGGCACCTGCGCAACGCCGGCAATGCGATCCTGGTGCGCGACCGCCTCAGCGCCACCGTGCCGCACACCTACGAGTTCAACCTGCATGCGCCGGTAGCGATGACGGTAGAAAGTCCAAGTGCGGTGAAGATCGCGATCAATGGCCAGTCGGTCTGCGTGCGCTCGCTCAACGCCAACGCCAGTTTTGCCAAGTGGATCGGCCCGAGCCCCAAGGCCAATGTGGTCGAGGACCATGGTGCCTTCTACTTGCCGAACGACGGCAAGTCGGTCGCCGAATTCCTGGTACTGCTCGACGTCGGCTGCAAGCGGCCGGCGGTACAGGTGGCGACTTCCGGTACCGTGCGCACCGTCACTGTCGCGGGGCAAAGTGTCACGCTGAACTGAACGCAAGCGGGCGCCAAGCCCGCGCTATAGTCGGTGCCCATGCACCGCGTACGTCCCCGCGGCCCGCATGCTCCGGGGACGTTTTTCCATGTAGCCGTTGCGGCACGATGGAGGCAGCCATGAAACAGGTCTTCCTGATCCATGCGCACAAGGATCTCGCCCAGCTCAACGCGCTCCTGGCGCGCCTGCGCGATCCGGACTTCGTCCTGTATGTCCACCTCGACCGCAAATGGAAGGTCGACCCGGGCGATGTCGATCCGCGCGCGCACCGGATTGACCCGCGCCTGGATGTGCGCTGGGGCAGTTACGGCCAGGTGCGGGCGACGCTTGCGTCGCTGCGCCAGGTGCTCGCCAGGGAACCGGCATTCGACAAGCTGTCCTTCCTGTCGGCGCAGGATTATCCGGTCCTGTCGAATGCGGCCTTGAAGCGGGAACTGGCGGCCCACGCGGACGTCGAACTGATCGATGCCGTGCCGATCGGCCCCGCGGGCTGGCCCGCCGATTACCGTTACCAGTATTTTTACAGCGAGGGCAGCGCGCTGCCGCGCCGGCTTGCCTGCGCGCTGGCCAACCGCGCCTTGCGCCTGGCGCGTCGCACGCGCAGTTTTCCCGCCGGCCTGTACCCGTATGGCGGCTCGACCTGGTGGGCCTTGTCGCGGCCCTGCCTGGCCGCGCTGCTGGCGCGGGTCGAACTGGAGCCCGGACTGGCGCGTTTTTTCCGCACCGTGCTCTGTCCCGATGAAATGTTTTTTCAGACGCTGTTGATGGCCTCGCCCTTCGCCGGCCGCGTCCTGGCGCGCAATTACCGGTACGTGCAATGGCCGGCCGGCACGGCGCGCAATCCCCAGGTCCTGGTCGAGGCCGATCTGGAACGCATCCGCGCCTCGGGCGCGCATTTTTGCCGCAAGCTCGATAGCGCGAGGAGCGCCGGCCTGCGCGCGCGGCTCGACGCCGGCGCGGGCGCTTGACCGCCCAGGACGCGGCCAGCCGCCGCCCACGCGTCCTTGATCGCCCTCAAACGCGCGCCCCGCGCGCCAGGGCCTGGGCAAGCCTGCCCGCGCGGAGGCTGCGCTAATATCGACGACGACATCTCGACAAGGCTCCCATGGATACCCGGCCATTCTCGATTGCATTCATCGTGCGCGATCCGTTGCCGCCGCTGCGCGCGGACGTGGCGACCCTGTTCGGCGCCGAAATGCCGCGCCATGGCGTGCGCACCGAACTGGTGGGGCAGGGCGGCAGCGCCGGCGGCGCACCCTGGCACGCGGGCGGCATGCATGTCGTCGGCCACCTGCGCCACCGCTCCGCCGGCCTGCTCGCGCCGCTGTGGGACGCGCTCGGCCTGCTGCGCGCCTGGCGCCGCGGCCGCCCCGACTGCATCCAGGTGCGCGACAAGGTCGCCAGCGCGCTACCGGCCCTGCTGGCGGCGCGTCTGCTGCGCATTCCCTTTGTCTACTGGATGTCCTTCCCCATCGTCGAGGGCTTCGAGGCGCGGCGCGACGCCCTGGCAGGGCGGCGCCGCTGGCTGGGCTGGCCGGCGCATGCGCTGCGCGCCTTCCTCTCGCGCCGCCTCGTCTACCGGCTGGTGCTGCCGGCGGCCGACCACGTGTTCGTCCAGAGCGAGGCCATGCGCGACTGGCTCGCCACGCTCGGCATCGCCCGCGCGCGCATGACGCCGGTCCCGATGGGCGTCGATGCCGTCCTGTTCGACCGCGGCGCCATCGTCCCCAGCCAGGACCCGCGCCTGGCCGGGCGCCGCATCGTGCTCTACCTGGGGCGCGTGGCCCAGTCGCGCCAGTCGGACTTCCTGCTCGAGGTGGCCGAACGCCTGCGCCGGCAATTGCCCGGGGTGTTGCTGGTGATCGCCGGCGAGGCACCGTCCTCCGACGAGATGGTCTGGATGCGCAGCCTGATCGCCGCGCGCGGCCTGGGCCGCCATGTGCTGCTCACCGGCTGGCTGCCGCAGGCGTTGGCGCTGGGCTATGCGGTGCGTGCCGAGGTGGGGCTGTCGCCGATCCCGCGCGGGGCGCTGTTCGACGTTTCCTCGCCGACCAAGCTGGTCGAATACCTGGCGCTCGGCATTCCGGGCGTGGCCAACGACATTCCCGACCAGGCACGCGTGCTCGCCGAGAGCGGGGCAGGGCTGTGCGTGCCGATGCAGGCCGACGCCTTCGCCGCCGCCACGCTGCGCCTTCTGTTCGATCACGAGCTCGCCGCCCGCTGCGCCGAACGCGGCCCGCCCTGGGTGGCGGCGAACCGCACCTACGATATCCTGGCGCGCGAAGTGGCCCGCACTTACCACCGCATCCTGGCGCCATGTGGACCTATTCGCTGAAGGCGACGCTGCGTTCCGGCGCGCGTTTGCTGCTGCGCGGCCTGTGGGGCCGCCTGCTGGTCTTGCCCGGCCTGCTGGCCTGCGAGCGCTCGCCCGCGCTGCTCGACGCGGCCATCGCGCGCCGCGCGCGGCGCCTGGGCGTGGCGCTGGCGCTCGACGGCACCCGGCTGCAGCGCGTCGATCCGGCGGCGCGCTTCGTCACCAAGAGCATGCTGCGCCTGCATCCGGAACGCTTCATCCGTCCGCGCATGCCCGGCTCCTTCCTGCGCGCCACGATCCGCACCAGCGGCACCTCGGGCACGCCCCTGACGCTCGTGCAGACGCTGGGCGCCGTGGTCCGCGAGGAGGGCTTCCTCGCGCGCCAGTTGCACTGGATCGGCTGGCGCCCGGGGCAGCGCCGGGCCTGGATCCGCGGCGACATCGTGTGCCCCGCTCGTCCGCGCGACGGGCGCTACTGGTGCCACGACTGGTGCGGCCGGATGCTGCTGCTGTCCTCTTACCATCTGTCCGAGACGACCATCGGCGCCTATATCGACAGCCTCGAAGCCTACGATCCGGTGGTGCTGCACGCCTATCCTTCCTCGGTCGCGGCACTCGCTGCCTGGCTCGCGGCGCACGGCCGGCGCTATCGCGGCCCGGCGCTGCGCGGCGTGCTCACCTCGTCCGAGACGCTGGAACCGGGCGTGCGCACCCTGGTCGAACGGGCCTTCGGCGTGCGCGTGTTCGACTGGTACGGCCAGGCCGAGCGCGTGGCCGCCATCGGCACTTGCGAGCAGGGCAGCTACCATGTGCTCACCGATTACGGCGGTGTCGAATTGCTCGAGGGCGAGGACGGTTTGTGCGAACTGGTCGGCACCACGCTCAACAACCCGGCCATGCCCTTGCTGCGCTACCGCACCGGCGACCGGGTGGCGCCCGGCGACGGCAAGCCTTGCCCCTGTGGCCGGGCCTTTCCGACGGTCGAGGCCGTGATCGGGCGCCAGGAGCGCATCCTGACCTTGCCCGACGGACGCATCGTGGCGCGCCTGGACCGCGTGTTCCAGGGCCACGACCGGCACCTGATCGAGGGCCAGGTGTTGTATGCCCGCGACGGACGATTCCGCTTGCGGGTCGTCGCCGCCGCCGGTTTCACGGGGGCGGAAGAGGCGGCGTTGCGGGCCGCCTTCCTGCTGCGTGTGCCGGGCGTGGAGGTAGCGGTCGAGCGCGTGCCCGCTATCCCGCGCGGGCCGAACGGCAAGTTCGAATTTATCGCGGTCGAAGGCTGAACCGTGCGCGGAAGCGGCAACAGTTGATGTATGATCGAAATATTGTGCCTTTATCAAGAATCGTGAAACCGTCGCCCATTACCAGATTGACCCATCCATCGGCTGCCGGAGTTCGCGCGTGAAAGCGCGCGCGCCGCGCGTCCTGATGCTTGGCACCGCTCCAGAGGGACGGGGCGGGGTCGCGGCGCTGGTGGCTGTCTTGCGCGCCGGCGGCCTGTTCGAGCAGGCGCAGGTGCGCTATGTCAGTACCCACCGCGAAGGCGGTTTCCTGGCCAAGCTCGACGCGGCGGCGCGCGGCCTGTGCGGCGCCGTGTGCGCCTGCCTGCGCGGCCGTCCTGCCATCGTGCATGCGCATGCGTCCTCGCATGCCAGCTTCGCGCGCAAGTCGCTGCTGCTGTGGCTGGCGCGCGCGCTTGGCTGCAAGACCGTTTTCCATCTGCACGGCGGCGGCTTTCGCCAGTTCGCCACCGTGCGCTCGGGCGCCTTGATGCGGCGCTGGATCCGCCATACGCTCGAACGCAGTTCGCTCGTCATTGCCTTGTCCGAAGGCTGGGCCGGCTTCGTGCGCGGCTTCGCGCCGCGCGCGCGGGTGGAGGTAGTGCCGAATGCGGTCGCGCTGCCGCGTGCGCGCGGCGACCTTGCCGAGCCGGAACGCATCCTCTTCCTCGGGCGCGTCGAGGCCGCCAAGGGCGTGGCCGAACTGCTGGATGCGGTCGCGCTGCTGGCCCCGCGCCGGCCGGCGCTGCGCCTGGTCCTGGCTGGAGAAGGCGAGCTCGACGGATGGCGCCAGGCCGCGTGTGCGCGCGGCATCGGCGGCCTGGTCGAACTGCCCGGCTGGCTCGACGCCGCCGCGCGCGACGGGCAACTGGCGCGCGCCGCCGTATTCTGCCTGCCATCGCATGCGGAAGGCTTGCCGATGGCGCTGCTGGAGGCCATGGCGGCCGGCAAGGCGGTGGTCGCGAGCTGCGTCGGGGGCATTCCCGAAGCCGTACGCGATGGCGAAAATGGCTTGCTGGTGCGGCCGCACGACGCGGCGGCGCTGGCGGCGGCGCTGGCGCGGCTCCTGGACGATGCGGCCCTGCGCCGGCGCCTCGGCGAGCGTGCGCGTGCAACAGTCGTGCAACGGTATTCAACGGAAGCGGTATGTGGCCGGTTGGCTGCGATCTACAACGATTTGGTGGGGGCTAGATGAACGCAACAGTACGCATGGTGTGGTGGGTGAATCGTCTGCGCTGCATGTCGGTGGCCGAAATCGGCTACCGCGTGCGCCGGGCGGCACGCGCGAAAATGGCCCGCGGGGCTGTCTTGCGCGCCGGGTCACCACCGGCGTCGGCGCCGCTGCCGCGGGCGCGCAGCTTCAGCGTGCACGGCGCGCCTGCCCTGAGTCCGGTCCAGGTCGACACCTTGCTGGCCGAGGCCGACCGCATCTGCGCCGGCCACGTCGTGCTGTTCGCCGACCGCAGCTTCGACGTCGGCGTGCCGACCGTCTGGAACCGCGATCCCGACAGCGGGGTGACCGGTCCCGCGGTGTTCTCGGGCGATATCGCCATCGATAATCCGGAACTGGTCGGCGACATCAAGCACGTCTGGGAATTGAACCGCCACCTGCACCTCGTGCGCCTGGCGCAGGCCTGGAGCGTCTCCGGCGACGTGCGCTGGCTGCACGCGCTCGAGCAGCAGTTGCGCAGCTGGCTCGACCAGTGCCCGCCGCTCGTCGGCCCGAATTGGGTCAGCCCGATGGAACTGGGCATCCGCCTGGTCAACTGGGCGCTGCTGTGGCAGCTGGTGGGCGGCGAAGCGAGCCCCCTGTTTGCCGGCGAATCGGGCCAGCGCTTGCGCGTCGACTGGCTCGACAGCATCCATGCCCATTGCCGCACCATTTCGCGCAACCTGTCGCGCCACTCCTCGGCCAACAACCACCTGATCGGCGAACTCACCGGACTGTTCGTGGCCAGCGCGGTCTGGCCATGCTGGAAGGCGTCCGGCGCCTGGATGGAGCAGGCGCGGCGCGAACTCGAGCAGCAGGCGCGCCTGCAGTATTCGCTCGATGGTGTCAACCGCGAGCAAGCTTTCGGCTACCACGTGTTCTCGGCCGAGTTCCTGTTCGTCGCCGGTCTCGTCGGCCAGGCCTGCGATGTCGCGTTTTCGCGCACCTACTGGAGCGTGCTGCAGCGCGCGCTGCGTTTCCTGCGTTCGGTGCGCGATGTCGGCGGCCATGTGCCGATGGTCGGCGACAGCGACGACGGCAGCGTGTTCCGGCTCGACGCCGCCGGCGGCGACCGCGCGGCCCAGTTGCTGGCCCTGGGCGATACCGTGTTCGGCGGCCAGGCGGCCGAGCACGCGGGCGTGCGCTGGCTGCTGCACGCGCTGCCCGGCAAGCGTCCCGACGCCGACGCCCATGAGTCCGACACCGGCTGGGCCTTCCCCGACGGCGGCTACCTGCTTTTCGGTTCGCATTTCGGCGAGGAAAACGAGATCAAGGGCATGCTCGACTGCGGTCCGCTCGGCTACCTGGGCATCGCCGCCCACGGCCACGCCGACGCGCTGTCGATGACCTTGTCGGTGGCGGGCGAGCAGGTGCTGGTCGATCCGGGCACCTATTCTTACTGGCAAGAGCAAAAGTGGCGCGATTATTTCCGCGGCACGTCGGCCCACAACACGGTACGCGTCGACGGGCGCGACCAGTCGGTCTCGGGCGGACGCTTCATGTGGCTGCGCAAGGCGCGCGCCAGCATCGAGCGCATGCCGGCCTCGCCCCATGAATTCGATTTCCGCGGCTCGCACGACGGCTATGCGCGCCTGTCCGACCCGGTGCGCCACCTGCGCAGCGTGCGGTTCGACGCCGGCGCCGGCACCCTGACCGTGCGCGACGAGGTCGCGGCCAGGAAAGCCCATCCGATCGAACTGTTCTGGCATTTCGCGCCTGAGCTGAACGTGCGCCTGACCAGTACCGGCCTGCACGTACGCGGCAAGCGCTTCGCGCTGCAGATGCAGGCCAGCGGGGCGGACCTGAAGCTCGAACTCGTGCGCGGCGCCGAAAACCCGCCGCTGGGCTGGTATTCGCGCTGCTACGAATCGAAGGAACCGAGCGACGTGTTGCGTATCTCGACGGTATCGTCCGCCGTCCCGGTGGAGTGCAGGTTTACAATAACGTTTTTTTAATAAGTGTTTGACCTGGCATTAATGTGAATTTTGGCAAAACAGAACCGGATGCGCTGCAAGGCGGCGAGTGCACCGCAGTGCGCGCACTGCAAGCCCCGCAAGCGGAGTGGAGCCAACGCTGCAACGCGCCGGTTCCGGCAGCCAAAAACACATGTATTTCTGGGCGAGGACTTAGTTTCCATAATTATTACAGTGGTATAGGGAAGTCTGAACATGCTTATTTATCTGGTCGCGGGCGCAAGGCCCAATTTCATGAAGATCGCTCCGATCGTGCGCGCGCTGCAGGCGCAATCGACGTTATCGTTCAAGATCATCCACACCGGTCAGCACTACGACCGCGAAATGAACGACGTGTTCTTCGAGGAACTCGGCATTCCGCAACCTGACGTGTTCATGGCCGCCGGCGGCGGCAGCCATGCCCAGCAGACCGCCAAGATCATGGTCGGTTTCGAGGAACTGTGCGTGGCCGAGCGGCCGGCCGCGGTGCTGGTCGTCGGCGACGTCAATTCGACGCTGGCCTGTTCGATCGTCGCCAAGAAACTCAATATCCCGGTCGCCCACGTCGAAGCCGGCCTGCGCAGCGGCGACATGTCGATGCCCGAGGAAATCAACCGTCTGGTCACCGACAGCATCTCGGACTGGTTCTTCGCCACCGAGCCGGCGGCGGTCGAGCACCTGCGCCGCGAAGGCAAGGCCGACTCCGCCGTGCACTACGTCGGCCATGTGATGGTCGACAACGTCCTGTTCCAGGCCGACAAGTTGACCCGCGCCGACACCTCCGGCTTCGATACCGCCTGCTTCAAGGCCGCCTCCCGCCAGAACGGCGGACGCTACGGCGTCGTCACCATGCACCGTCCGAGCAATGTCGACGATCCCGTCATGTTCGCCCGCATCGCCGCCGCCTTGAAGGAAATCTCGGGCGAACTGCCGCTGATTTTTCCGGTGCACCCGCGCACCCGCGCCAACATCGAGAAGTTCGGCATCGACCTCGGTCCGAACGTGACCCTGGCCGGCCCGCAAGCCTACATGGCCTTCCTCAACCTCTGGAAAGACGCGGCCGTGGTGCTGACCGACTCCGGCGGCCTCCAGGAAGAAACGACCGCACTGGGCGTGCCGTGCGTGACGATCCGTGAAAACACGGAGCGTCCGGTGACGGTGGAAGAGGGTTCGAACGTGCTGGCCGGCACCGACCCGGCCAGGATCCTGCTCGAAGCGCGCAAGGTCTTGCGCGGCGAAGGCAAGCAGGGGCGCCGCCCGCACCTGTGGGACGGCAAGGCCGCAGAACGCATCGTCGACGTGCTGGCGCGTGAATTGGCGCGTCGCTGACGAGAGACGCTATGACCCCTTCCATCACGATGATGGGGTGCAGGATCGACAATCTGTCGATGGAGGAAACCCTTGGCCGTATCGAGGAATTCATCCGTTCCGGCAGGCCCCATCAGCACGTGGTGGTCAATGTGGACAAGCTGGTCAAGGCCAGCCGCGACGAAGGGCTGCGGCGCATCATCAACGCCTGCGCGCTGGTCAACGCCGACGGCATGCCGGTGGTCTGGGCTTCGCGCCTGCTGGGGAAAGCGCTCAAGGAGCGCGTCGCCGGGGTCGACCTGTTCGAGGCGCTGATGCGCCGCTCGAGCGAGCGCGGCTGGCGCGTGTTCCTGCTGGGCGCGCGCGCCGAGGTGGTCGCCGCCGTGGCCGAGGCTTACCGGCGCCGTTTTCCCGAACTCGTCGTCGCCGGCTGGCGCGACGGCTACTGGCAGGGCGAGGCGGAAGAAGCGCAAGTGGTCGAGCAGGTACGCGCCAGCGGCGCCGACCTGCTGTTCGTGGCGATCAGTTCGCCAAAGAAGGAACAGTTTCTCGGGCGCTGGCAAACGACGATGCGCGTACCATTTGCAATGGGCGTGGGCGGCACCTTCGACGTGGCCATCGGCCGCGTCAAGCGCGCCCCGCGCTGGATGCAGCGCGCAGGCCTGGAATGGTTGTACCGTTTCCTGCAGGAGCCGCGGCGCATGTTCCGACGCTATTTTATCGAGGACATGGCCTTTGTCTGGCTCCTGATCAAGGAAGCCGCGCGCAAGCGCAAGCAGTAACAGTATGCAAGCGTTCGATAAAGCGCCCCGGGCAACGCGGCCATGGGCGGCGCGCGTGGCGCGTGCGGTTCATCTTTGTTGTTCGACGAATTAGGGAAAACGCGGCCGCAGAGCCGCTACCGAAGGGCAAGAGGGGGCAGCCAAGGATGGCTGTCCTGAAGCGCCGCGCCAGGCGCGCACCAACAGTTTAAGAGAGTGACGACAATGAAGATTCTGGTTACGGGCGGCATGGGCTACATTGGTTCCCACACCGTCGTCGAGTTGCAACAAGCAGGGTACGACGTGGTCGTGGTCGACAATCTCTCCAACGCCCAGCGCTCGGTCCAGGACCAGGTGCAGAAGATTACGGGCAAATCCTTCGACTTCGTCGAAGCCGACATCCGCGACCGCGCCGCCATGGAAGCGGCTTTCGCCGCCCACAAGGTCGACGCCGTGATCCATTTCGCCGGCCTGAAAGCGGTCGGCGAATCGGTGGCCCAGCCGCTGCGCTATTACGACAACAATGTCTCCGGCAGCGTCGTGCTGTTCGAGACGATGGCCAAGTTCGGCGTCAAGACGCTCGTGTTCAGCTCCTCGGCCACGGTCTACGGCGACCCGGCCTCGGTGCCGATCCTCGAAGACTTCCCGCTGTCGGCCACCAATCCCTATGGCCGCAGCAAGCTGATGATCGAAGACATCCTGCGCGACCTGATCAAGGCCGAGCCGGACTGGCATATCGCCCTGCTGCGCTACTTCAACCCGGTCGGCGCCCACGAAAGCGGCCTGATCGGCGAGTCGCCGTCCGGCATCCCGAACAACCTGGTGCCCTATATCGCCCAGGTCGCCACCGGCCAGCGCGAGAAGCTGTCCGTCTTCGGCGGCGACTACCCGACCCCGGACGGCACCGGCATGCGCGACTACATCCATGTCGTCGACCTGTCGATCGGCCACGTCAAGACCCTGGAGAAGCTGGCCCAGGGTCCCGGCCTGTTGACCTACAACCTCGGCACTGGCCACGGCAATAGCGTGCTGGAAATGGTGCGCGCCTTCGAACAGGCGAGCGGCCGCCCGGTCCCCTACCAGATCGTCGACCGCCGTCCGGGCGACATCGCCAAATGCTATGCCGATCCGACGCGCGCGCGCGAGGAACTGGGCTGGGTCGCCACGCGCGATGTCGCCCAGATGTGCGTCGATACCTGGCGCTTCCAGACGGCGTCCAAGGCCTGAGGCCTGTTTCAGGACGACAAGGAATGGAAGCAAACCCGACAAAGTATTACAGCGCAGTAGCTCAACAGCACATAGAATGAGGGTGATTTAATGAAAGCAATGATTCTCGCGGCAGGCAAGGGCACGCGCGTCCGCCCGCTCACGTACGACCTCCCGAAGCCGATGATTCCGCTGCTGGGTAAGCCGGTGATGGCTTACCTGGTCGAACATCTGAAAAAGCATGGCGTGACCGAGATCATGGTCAACGTCAGCTGGCTGCATGAAAAGATCGAAGAGTATTTCGGCGAGGGCGAGCAGTTCGGCGTCCAGATCGGTTATTCGTTCGAAGGCTATACCACCGACGACGGCACCATCGTGCCCGAGCCGATCGGCTCGGCCGGCGGGATGAAGAAGATCCAGGAATTTGGCCAGTTCTTCGACGACACCACGATCGTGATGTGCGGCGACGCGCTGATCGACCTCGACCTGAAGGCGGCCCTGCTCGAGCACCGCCGCCAGGGCGCGATGGCCTCGGTCATCACCAAGGAAGTGCCGTGGGACAAAGTATCTTCCTACGGCGTCGTCGTCACCGACAACGCGGGGCGCATTACCGAGTTCCAGGAAAAGCCGAGCCAGGAAGAAGCGAAGTCGAACTTCATCAGCACCGGCATCTATATTTTCGAACCGGAAGTGATCGACCTGATTCCATCGGGCGTGTCCTTCGACATCGGTTCGGAACTGTTCCCGCTGCTGGCCGAGCGCGGCTTGCCCTTCTATGCGCAGGGCCGCCCGTTCAACTGGCTCGACATCGGCACCATGTCCGACTACTGGGAAGTGCTGCAGACGGTGCTCACCGGCGAAGTCAGCCACATGGACGTGCCGGGCACCCAGATCGAACCGGGCCTGTGGGTCGGCCTGAATACCAGCATCGACTGGAACGGCACGACCATCGAGGGACCGGTCTACATCGGCTCGGGCGTGCGCATCGAAGCCGGGGTGCGCATCGTCGGCCCGACCTGGATCGGCCACGGCAGCCACATCTGCGAAGGCGCGGAAGTTGTCCGCAGCGTCTTATTTGAATATACTCGTGTGTTGCACGATGTAACGCTCAACGAAATGATCGTGTTCAAGGAGTACAGTGTCGACCGCGCCGGAGAAATGAAGCACGCATCCGAGTACAGTTCCGAGGAATGGTTGAACGCACGCGATCGCCGCCGCAGCAGCCGTAAAGAAGACGCAGGCCAGAAAAGTAACAACCGATAGAAAGCGAACGCATGAAAATTTATCCAGTGATCCTCTCCGGCGGCGCCGGCACCCGGTTGTGGCCGTTGTCGCGCGCCGTGCTGCCGAAGCAGTTGCTGCCGGTGGTAGCCGACAAGACCATGCTGCAGGACACCGCGCTGCGCGTGGCTGGACTGCCGGGCCTGATGGCGCCGCTCGTCGTTTGCGGTAACGACCACCGTTTCATGGTGGCGGAGCAACTACGCGCGGCCGGCATCACGCCCCTGGGGATCCTGCTCGAACCGGTCGGCCGCAATACCGCGCCGGCCGTGGCCGCGGCCGCCCATTACCTGAAAACCATCGATCCTGAAGCGGTCATGCTGGTGCTGCCGGCCGACCACGTGATCGACAACCAGAAAGCCTTCAAGGAAGCCGTCAGCCGCGCCGCGACCCTGGTCAAGGACGGCGGCCTGGCCACCTTCGGCATCGTGCCGCAGTCGCCCGAAACCGGCTATGGCTACATCCGCCGCGGCGCGCCGCTGGCGGTTTGCCAGGGCTGCTACCAGGTCGAGCGTTTCGTCGAGAAGCCGGACCTGGCCACCGCCGAGACCTTCGTCGCCGATGGCGGCTACTACTGGAACAGCGGCATGTTCATGTTCGCCGCCGAGCGCTACCTGGCCGAATTGGCCAAGTTCGCTCCGGCGATCGCCGAGGCGGCCGAACGCGCCGTCACCACCGGCTATAGCGACCTCGATTTCTGCCGCCTCGACGATGCCGCGTTTTCCAGCTGCCCGTCCGACTCGATCGACTATGCGGTGATGGAACATACCGCCAATGCGGTCGTCGTGCCGGCCGATATCGGCTGGAGCGATGTCGGCTCGTGGTCGGCCCTGTGGGAAGTGCAGCCGCACGACGAGAACGGCAACGCGATGCGTGGCGACGTCTACCTCGACGGCGTGAAGAATTCGCTGGTGCGCGCCGAGAGCCGCATCGTGGCCGTGGTTGGCCTGGAAGACGTGGTCGTCGTCGAGACCAACGACGCCGTGCTGGTGGCGCACAAGTCGCAGGTCCAGCGCGTCAAGCAGGTGGTCGACCACCTGAAGTCGAAGGAACGCACCGAACACCTGCACCACACCAAGGTCTACCGTCCCTGGGGCCACTACGAGGGCATCGATGCGGGCGACCGGTTCCAGGTCAAGCGCATCACGGTCAAGCCGGGCGAGAAGCTGTCGCTGCAGATGCACCACCACCGCGCCGAACACTGGGTCGTGGTCTCGGGCACGGCGCGCGTGACCTGCGGCGAGAAGGTCAGCCTGCTGTCGGAAAACGAATCGACCTATATCCCGATCGGCATGAACCACCGTCTCGAGAATCCGGGCAAACTGCCGCTGCACATCATCGAAGTGCAGTCGGGCAGCTACCTCGGCGAGGACGACATCGTCCGCTTCGAGGACATCTACAAGCGCTCGTAAGCGCCTTGCGGACCAGGAAAGGCGGGCAGCGATGCCCGTTTTTTTTCGCCCGTCGCGCCGGCAGCATGGACTCGAATTTGGACAAGGTTTCCAAGTCAACAGTGTGAAGCCCGACCCGGGTGGGGCATACAATACAAGCCAGTGAACCCCGTCGGGAGGTGATCATGAAGACGCTCCTTGCAGTTGGCGCCCTTGCGCTGGCCCTGGCTGTCCCGCAGGCCGCGGCCCAGAGCGGCGCACCGCCGCTGGACCCCACGCTGGAGGGCCAGCTCGAACGCTGGCTGGGCGCGGGCGACCAGATTTTCAAGAACATCTATACCCGCCAGGGCGACGCAGGCGGCCCTGGCGCGGCGGACGATACCTCGCTCGACTTCCATGCCGCCGCCGACGGGCGCGGGCCGACCTTCACGCTGCTGCGCGTGAGCGACGAGGCGGGCCGCGCCTGGCTGGTCGGCGGCTACAATCCGCAAAGCTGGGACAGCGACGACGGCTGGCATGTCACGCCGCGCGACTTCCAGCGCACTGCCTTTCTGTTCAACTACACGGCGCCGGCCGTCTACCGCCAGGTGCCGAGCACGTTCGCGCTGCCCAGCCAGGGAAGCTTCCAGACTTTCAACGCGCGCGACCAGGGACCGACCTTCGGAGCCGGCCCCGACCTGTTCGTCAACGACCGCCTCGACACCTCACTGTCCTGGCAATTGAGCTATGGCGACCCGGCCGCGGAAGGGCGCAGCATCATCGACCGCTCCGTCGGCGGCCGATTCTTCGCGATCGATGCGCTGGAGGTGTATGCGGTGTCGCCGATCCCCGAGCCGGCGGCCGCGGCGATGCTGGCCGCCGGCCTGGCACTGGTGCTGGCCGTGCGCCGGCGGACAGGGAAGGGCAAGCGCGGCCCGCAGCCGGGCGCGCGCGCGACCGGCCACGCCTTGCCCGCCTGACGGGAGGCCATGGCCGCTGTCGCCCGCTCCGCCTGCCTGCTGTTCGCACCGCTGTCCGCACTGCTGACCGGCCCGGTCCTGGCTGCGCCCGCCACGCCGGCGCGGGATGTGCTGGACGCGCGCCATCTTGGCCATCGTCATCAACGACGACGATCCGGACAGCATCGCCGTCGGCGACTATTACCGGCGCCGGCGCGCGATTCCCGCAGGCTTGCGGTCTGTCACTCTCCTGTCAAATTGTCGACGTAACATTATTTCCAGAAATAAAATGACTATCTGCATCGAAATCCGCTGTATCGCGCATCGATCTTCTTAGGAAGCCCATGAACAAGCACGTTGCATCGAACCCGTCGGCCAGCCGCCTGACCATCCTGGCCGCCTTGCTGGCTGGATTGTCGTCGAGCGCGTTCGCCGCCTCGCCCGACCTCGTCATCAGCCAGATCTTCGGCGGCGGCAGCAGCGTCGCCGTGCGTATTGCCGGCGTGCTGACGATCCCCCAGATCCAGGGCGCCGATGCGAAGAGCGCCTACGCCGACAGCGTGCAGACGACCCAGGGCGTGGTCACTGCGATCGTGGGCAGCGGCTACTTCCTGCAGGACCCCAATGGCGACGCCAACCCGGCGACCTCGGACGGCCTCTTCGTGTTCGGCCCGAGCGCGGCGCTGGCGGTGGGCGACCTGGTGCGCGTGACCGGCACCGTCACCGAATACACGCCGACCGGCGCGGCCCGCTCGTACACCGAATTGACGAGCGTGACCGCGACCACCAGGCTCGGCACCGGCAGCGTCGCCCCGACCAATGTCACGCTGCCCAATGCCGACCTGGCGCGCTTCGAAGGCATGCTGGTGCGCTTCGCCACGCCGCTGACGGTCAACGGCAATACCCACCTCGGCGCGCGTGGCGAACTGACGCTGGCCGCCGGCCGCCGCGAGCGCCCGACCAACCGCCATGTGCCGGGTTCGGCCGAGGCGCGCGCGCTGGCAGCGGACAACGCGGCCAATATCGTCGTCCTCGACGACGGCATCTTCACCGCGCCGGCCACCATCCCCTACCTGTTCGCCGATGGCACGGTGCGTGCCGGCGACACCGTCAGCGACCTGACCGGCGTGCTCGATTTCGGCGCCACCGGCGGCGGCGGCACGGCCTTCAAGCTGCAGCCGACCGTCAGGCCGAGCTTCTCGCGCGCCAACGCGCGCATGGCGCGGCCGGTCCTTGCCGCCGGCAACGTCCGCGTCGCCAGCGCCAACGTGCTGAACTTCTTCACCACGTTCACCAACGGCGGCGATGCCTGGGGCCGCACCGGCCAGGGTTGCACCGTCGGCAGCACGACGCGCGCGTCGAACTGCCGCGGCGCCGACGACATCGGTGAATTCGTGCGCCAGCGCGACAAGATCGTCAGCGCGCTCTCCGCGGTCGATGCCGATGTGGTGGGCCTGATGGAAATCCAGAACAACGGCGACATCGCCGTGACCTATCTGGTCGACCAGCTCAACGCCGCGCTCGGCGCCGGCACCTATGCCGTCGTGCCGAAGCCGGCCGCGACCGGCACCGATGCGATCCGCGTGGCCATGATCTACAAACCGAAGTCGGTGAGCCTGGTGGGCGCCGCGCTGTCGGACGGCAATGGCGTCCACAACCGCGCCCCGATCGCCCAGACTTTCAAGGCGGCCAACGGCGGCAAGTTCTCGCTGGTGGTGAACCACCTGAAGTCGAAGGGGGGCTGCGGCGGTGCCTCCGGCGGCAACGCCGACAGCGGCGACGGCCAGGGCTGCTGGAACGCCACCCGCGTCGACCAGGCAGCGCGCCTGCGCGACGTGTTCCTGCCGCAGGTCGCCGCCGCCGCCAACGATGCCGACGTGCTGGTCGTGGGCGACATGAACGCCTATGGCATGGAAGACCCGATCCGCCTGCTCAACGCGGCCGGTTATGTCAACGAAATCGAGCGCTTCGTGCGTCCGCGCGGCATCCCGTACTCCTACGTGTACGGCGGCGAGAGCGGCTACCTCGACCATGCATTGGCCAGCGGCAGCCTGTCGCCGCAAGTGGCCGGCGTGATCGAATGGCACCACAACGCGGACGAGCCGGAAGCGCTTGACTACAACCTCGAGTCGGGCGGCCAGGATCCGTACCAGGCCGGTCCTTACCGCGCTTCCGACCACGACCCGGTTGTCATCAGCCTGAACCTGGCGCCGACCTTTGCCGACGTCACCGCGTCGGCGGCGATCGTCCGGTCGGCGCCGAGGTTCCACCGCCTGAGCGGCAAGTTCACCTCGACCGTCAAGATTACCAACACGGGCGGCGCGGCGCTGGCCGGCCCGCTGCACCTGGTGCTGCAAGGCTTGACGGCCGGCGTCACGCTCGACGGCAAGAGCGGCGACAAGGACGGTTCGCCTTACCTGACGCTGCCGAACGCCGCGCTCGCCCCCGGCGCCTCGGCCAGCATCACGGCCACCTTCACCAAACCGTCGAAAACCGGCATCGCCTACACCCCGGCGCTGTTGGGCGGCACTTTTTAAAAGTGCGATCCATATCGACTTGCAAAAACCTGGGGTAAAGCGCAATAGACACATCCGACGCCGGCCGGGTGTGCCCGTTGCGTTGCATCAGTCACCCTGGCCGGGGCGGCGCATGGCATCGATGCGATAGGCTTCGGCGTTGCCGTCGACGATGCGCAGGCCGCTACAGCCCTCGGCGGCGCAGTCGGGGGCAGGGGTCCGGCCGGTTGCCGACGAATCGACCGACAAGTCGACGACATGCACGACGGCCGCGGTCCGAGCGACAGGGGCATCCGGTTCGGGAACGGCACCGCCGCAGGCACTCAAGGCTGCGGCAATCAGGGCGATGCATGGGAAGAGTGGCAGGCGCAAGGTCTTCATGGTATTGAGGCAGGCTCGTCATTAATGCGACCTATTGTAGCGATGAATCTTTCTGTATAACAATTGATTTTCGTTTAGATTAACGACGTTGCTAGATATTGAACACCATTTCCATGCAAGATGATGGAAGTTAAAGATGATTGTTGGAAATATCCGAGAGGAAATTTAAATGACACATGAGGGTCGCGCCGATGGACGTCGCGTCTCCGCCACAGTCGATCCGTGGACAAGTCGTCGGCCGGTCACGCCTGTCAAACCCGCTCACGCTTGACCCTGCGTGCGGGCAGGGTATGATGAACTCATGCAAAAATTTGCCATTCTCCTGGTACTGGCCTGCGCGGCCTGCACCACCCGGGCCAACGGTCCGGCCGTCAACCAACCTGCGCCTCCCGCCCTCGACAGCCCTGGGGGGTCTGCGTCCCCCGGCACACTCGGGCAAATCCAGGCCATGATCGGCACGGCCGAATGCACGAGCGACAGCCAATGCCAGGTGCTGCCGATCGGCGCCAAGGCCTGCGGCGGCCCGGCAGGCTATCTCGCCTGGTCGAACGCGAAGACCGATGCCGGGCCATTGCAGGCGCTGGCCGAGCGCCACCACGCAGAACAGCAGTCCAGCAACCTTGCTTCCGGCAGGATCTCTGATTGCCGCGTCCTGACGCCGCCGGCGGCGGCATGCCGGGCGAATACCTGCCAGCTGACCGCGGGCGGGCTGACCCGCTAGGTCGACGCCGCCGCCATCGACCCCGACTCCTTGGCGGCGTCGAGGAACGCTCCCATACGCCATCTTGGTTGCCGCGAGTATATGGCCGTGATACGCTTCACGGGTTTCATCGAACGGTCGACTCAGGAGTGTCTGGATGGATGTCGTAACCTGCAAGGCCACGTCGCGGCGCACGCGCACCTGCGGCTTCACGCTGCTCGAACTCTTGGTCGTGATCGTCATCATCGGTTTGCTGGCCGCCTATGTCGGCCCCAAGTATTTTTCCCAGCTCGGCAAGTCGGAAGTGACGATCGCCAAGGCGCAGATCGATGCCTTCGAAAAGTCGCTCGACACCTACCGCCTCGACGTGGGCCGCTATCCGACCGGCGAGGAAGGCCTGGGCGCGCTGATGGCGGCGCCCGCCAGCGCCGGTCTCAAATGGAACGGCCCCTATCTGAAGAAGGGCGTGCCGCCCGATCCGTGGGGCCATCCCTATCAATACCGTTCGCCCGGCGCACAGGGAGAGTACGAGATCGTCTCCTTCGGCAAGGACGGCCAGCCTGGCGGCGCCGGCGACAATGCCGACCTCTCCTCGCTTTGACGTTCGCGTAACCCTCACACACCCGGGCACGTCTTCATGCAGTTCGCAGTTCGCACCCTCGCGCCCGACCTGTCGATCACGAACGTGCTGGTCGACGCGCTCGACGAAGCCGATGCCCGGCGCCAGCTGGAAGCCAAGGGCCTGTTCGTCAGCGCCATCGCGCCGCAGGGCGGGGCGCGCCTGGCACGCTCGCGCGGCCCGACACTGAACCTGGTCCTGTTCAGCCAGGAATTGCTGGCCCTGCTCAGCGCCGGCCTGGGCATCGTCGAAAGCCTGGAAGCCCTGCTGGAAAAGGAAGCCAATCCTGGCGCGCGCGGCGTGCTCGAACGCCTGCTGGCCGGCCTGCGCGAAGGCCAGCGCTTTTCCAGCGCGCTCGCCAGCCAGCCGGCCCTGTTCCCGCCGCTGTACGTCGGCATCGTGCGCGCCGCCGAAGGCACGAGCGACCTGCCGCGCGCGCTCACGCGCTATGTCGACTACCAGCAGCGCGTCGACACCGTGCGCGCGAAAATCGTCAGCGCCTCGATCTATCCGGTGATCCTGTTGTGCGTGGGCGGCGGCGTGAGCGGCTTCCTGATCGGCTATGTGGTGCCGCGCTTCGCCGAGGTCTACCAGGGCGCGGGACGCCAACTGCCGTGGATGAGCCAGCTGCTGCTCGAATGGGGCCAGTTCGCGTCGCGGCACGGCAGCGCGATCCTGGCCGCCGCGGCGGCGCTGGCCGCCCTCATCGTGCTCGGCGCACGGCGCCTGCTGCGCAGCGGCGGCATTACCCGCCTGCTGGCGCGCCTGCCGGGCATCGGCGAACGCGCCCGCATCTACGAACTGTCGCGTCTCTACCTCACGCTCGGCATGCTGACCGAAGGCGGCATCACGATCGTGAGCGCCATCGAAACGGTGCAACCGATGGTATCGACCACGCTGCGCGCGGCCCTGGTCAACGCGCGCGGCGCCATCGAAGCGGGGCGCCCGCTGTCGGACGCCTTCGAGGCCCACGGTTTGAGCACGCCGATTTCGCTGCGCATGCTGCGCGTGGGCGAGCGCACCGGCGACATGGGGCCGATGCTGACCCAGTCGGCCGCCTTCTACGACGGCGAGATCAGCCGCTGGATCGACCGCTTCACGCGCACCTTCGAGCCGCTCCTGATGGCGGCCATCGGCCTCGTGGTCGGGGCCATCGTGGTGCTGCTGTACATGCCGATTTTCGACCTGGCAGGGGATATGTCTTGAGAAGCGATGTCTTGAGAAGCGATGTCTCGAGCCGCGATGTCTCGACCGGCGATGGCGTGACCGTGGCCATCGATTCCGCACTGCTGGCGCGCGCCCGCGCGCAGGCGCGCCAGTCGCGGCGACCGCTGGTGGCCGAACTCGAGGCCATCACCGGTTTCGAGCCGCGCCAGCTGGTGGCGGCGCTGGCCGGGCCCCTCGGCCTGTCGGTGATGGAAACGAGCGAGATGTTGAGCCAGGCGCCGGCCTTCGACCTGCTGCCGCTGGCCCAGGCCTTGTCGCGCCACTGCGTGCTGCTGCGCGGCGCCGGCGGCCTGGTCAGCGGCGTGATCGCCGATCCCTTCGACCTCGACTTGCAGACCTGGCTGGCGGCGCAGGCCGGCGCCACGGCGCGCGCGCCGCTGCACCTGCGCCTGGCGCTGGCCTCCGACATCCAGGCCTATCTGTCGTGCCAGGAAGCGTCCGCGCGCGCGGTCGATACGCTCGCGCCCAGCGGCAGCGACGCGCGGCGCGACGGCAAGACGGCGGCCGTGCTGTCCTTCGCCTCGGTGTCGGAAGCGGGCAGTCCGGCCGTCAAGCTGGTTAATTCCACCCTGTACGATGCCCTGAAAGCCGGCGCCTCGGACATCCACCTCGAAAGCACGGCCACCGGCCTGGCCGTCAAATACCGCGTCGACGGCGTGCTCGATCACGTCACCAGCGTCGGTGGCATCGAGCTGGCCGAACACATCGTCTCGCGCCTGAAGGTGCTGGCCGAACTCGACATCGCCGAGCGCCGCATCCCGCAGGACGGCAGCTTCCGCGTCGAATCGGGCGGGCGCGAGATCGACCTGCGCGTCTCCATCATGCCGAGCATTCATGGCGAAGACGCCGTGATCCGCATCCTCGACAAGCGCGCGATGGTCGAGGCCTACGGCGCGCTGACCCTGGAAGCGCTGGGCTTCGACGCGCCCTCGCTGGCGACCCTGCGCCAGCTGGCCCAGGAAGCCTACGGCATGCTCCTGGTGACGGGGCCGACCGGTTCCGGCAAGACCACGACCCTGTACGCGGCGCTCACCGAAATCCACAACGGGCGCGAGAAGATCATCACGATCGAAGATCCGGTGGAATACCAGCTGCCGGGCATCCTGCAAATTCCCGTCAACGAGAAGAAGGGCCTGACGTTTGCGAAGGGCCTGCGCTCGATCCTGCGCCACGACCCCGACAAGATCATGGTCGGCGAGATCCGCGACCGCGAGACGGCCGAAATCGCGGTGCAGTCGGCGCTGACCGGCCACCTGGTGCTGACCACCGTGCACGCCAACAACGTGTTCGACGTCTTCGGACGCTTCACCCACATGGGGATCGATCCGTATGCCTTCGTCTCGGCCCTGAACGGCATCTGGGCCCAGCGCCTGATCCGCATGAATTGCCCGCATTGCGCGGTGCGCTACCAGCCGGGCGACGCGGAGCTGCTCTCGGCGCGGCTCGACCGCCATGCCATCGACGACTACGTGTTCATGCGCGGCAAGGGCTGCGGCGACTGCCGCGGCACCGGCTACAAGGGCCGCCGCTCGATCGCCGAGATCCTGATGCTCAACGACGAGATCCGCGAGCTGATCGTCGACAAGCAGCCGATCCGCCGCATCAAGGCCGCGGCGCATGCGAACGGCACGCGCAGCCTGCGCCTGGCCGCGCTCGACCTGGTGCGGCGCGGCGCCACCACCCTCGACGAAATCCAGCGGGTGACCCAGCATGCCTAGATTACCCGGACAAGCCCTGCGTCTGGGCGTGGGTCACGACAGCCTGGCCCTGGTGCGCACCAGCCGCGTGTTCGGCGCGCGCCGCACGGTGCTGGCCGAGGCGCGCATCGACGCGCCCGAGCCGGAGATCCTGGCGCGCGCGCTCGGTACGCTGCTGGCCGGCGCCGGCGCCGGCGCGCGCGGCTGGCCCCTGAGCGTGGTGTTGGCCGACGAGCTGGCGCGCATCTGGCAGGTGGCGCCGCCGCCGCAAGCGGCCAGTCCGGCCGACCTGGAAGCGGCCTGTGCGATGCGCTTCGCCGGCCTGTTCGGCGCGCCGCCCGCAGGCTGGACGATCGCCGCCGACTGGCAGGCCGCGCAGCCTTTCCTGGCAGCCGCGCTGCCGGCCGCATTGACGGACGCCCTGGCGCAATCGGCACGCGCGGCAGGCTGCATCCTGGTCGAGGTGGCGCCGCAATTCGTCGCGGCCCTCAACGGCTGGCGCAGGCTGCGCCGGCCGGGCGCCTGGTTCGGTCTGGTGCATGGCGAGGTGTTGACGATTGCCGCCTACGAGGGCGCGCAGCTGGCCGCCCTGCGCACGGCCGTGGTGCCGCCCGGGGCGGACCGCGCCTGGCTGGACAGCCATATCGCGCGCGAAGCCTTGCGCGTCGGCCTCGCGCCGCCGCAGCAGTTGCAGGTGGCCGGTGGCGCGCCGCGCGCCTGGGCGATGGACGGAGCCGGCAAGGGTTTCGCCTGCACGCTGCTCGACGACGCCGGCGCCGCGGGCGGCGCCGGCGCGGTGCGCCTGGCCTGCACCGGGAGCGCCGCGTGAAGCGCGTGCGGCTGGACTTCGCGCCGCCGAGCCTGCGGCGCACCCTGTTCAGGGCGCCGCTCCTCGCGCGCGTGCTCGCCATCGCGTCGCTGGCGCTGTCGGCCCTGGCGCTGGTGCAGGTGCTTGACTACCGCGAGGCGCGCGAAGAGGTCGACGCCCAGCTGGCGGCCTTGCGCGCGCGCGCCGGCGCGCCCGTGCCCGTGGCGCCGCCGCGCGCGCAGGTGGGCGAACAGGAGGCGCAGGCCGTCAACGCCGCGATCTCGCAGCTCAATTTGCCCTGGCGCGCGCTGCACGATGCCGTGCGCGCGGGGACGCCGTCGAATATCGCCTTGCTGGCGCTGGAACCCGACGCGGGAAAGCGCGTGCTGCGCATTACCGCCGAGGCCAGGACCAGCGAGGACATGCTTGCCTACGTGGCCGCGCTCGGGCGCGCGGACCGGTTCGGCGCCGTGACGCTGGTGCGCCACGAAGTGGTCGAGCAGGACCCGAACCGGCCGCTGCGCTTCCAGCTCGACGCCGGATGGGAGACGCGATGATGCTTGCCACCACGCTTGCCACCTCGCTTGCCACCTCATGGCTGTCGCTGCGCCTGCTGCTGCGCCGTACCAGTCCGGCGACCTGCGGCGCGCTGCTCCTGTGCGCGGCCGGCATCGCCGTGCTGGCCTGGGTGCTGCCGGCGCGCGAGGCGCTGGAGCAGGAACGGGTGCTGGCGCGGCGCGCCGCGGCGCTGCCGCCGCCGGCCGTGGCGCCGGTCGTCGTCGAGGGCGGCGCTGCCGCCAGCCTGGCGCTGTTCAGGACCGCGCTGGGCCGCCAGCGCGATGTCGAGCCGGCCTTGACGACCCTGTTCGGGCTCGCGGCCAAGACCGGCCTGGTGCTGCGCCAGGGCGAATACAAGCGCGGCTTCGAACGCAACGCGCGGCTCCACACTTACCAGGTCAACTTGCCGGTCAAGGGCAGCTACGACCAGGTGTGGACCTTCGCGCTGCTGGCGCTGCGCGCGCTGCCGTATGCCTCGCTCGACGATCTCAGCTTCAAACGCGACATCATCGGCCAGGCCGGCATCGAGGCGCGCCTGCGCCTGACGCTGTACCTGTCCGACGCACCGGGAGCGCAGCGATGAAGCCGCGTCACGTCGCGATGGGCGTGGCCCTGGTGCTGGCCGCGGGCCTGGTGGTCTTTGGCGACCGCAGCCCGCAAGGGGAGGTGGCCGAGGCGGTCGAACGTCCGCGCGCGCAAGCGCCACGCGCCGCGCCGGCGCGCACCGCCGCCGCCAAACCGGATCCGGTGATCGCGCGGCTGGTCCCGCGCGAGCTGCTGATCGGCGACGGCAAGGACAGCTTCAATGCCGGCGCCGCCAACGGCGCGCCGTTCGGCCGCCAGGACTGGACCCCGCCGCCACCGCCCCCGCCGACACCGCCGCCGCCACCGCCGCCGAGCGCGCCGCCGCTGCCGTTCACGGTGATCGGCAAATCGCTCGACGAGGGAAAATGGGCGGTCTATCTCGCCAGCGGAGGACACAGCCATATCGCGACCGAAGGCGTCGTGCTCGACGGCGCCTGGCGCGTCGAGCGCATCGCGCCGCCCCTGATGACCCTGATTTACCTGCCGCTGAACCAGATCCAGCAGCTCAACATTGGAGTATTCGAGTAATGGTTCTTTCCCGGATTCGTGCCCTCGCCAGCGGTTTGCTGGGCGCCGCGCTGCTGCTGGGTTGCACGGCGCAGCGCGCCTACCAGGAAGGCAATGCGCTCGTCGCGCAGCAGCAGGTCAGCGCCGGCCTCGAGAAATACCGCGAGGCGGTGGCCGCCGACCCCGGTAATCCGCTTTACCGCGCGGCCTTGCTGCGCGCGCGCGACGCCTTTGCCACGCGCCTGGTCGAACAGGCCGAGCGCGCGCTGGCGGCCGGCCGCGCCGACACCGCGCGCAGTGCATACCAGCAGGTGCTGGCGGTCGACCCGGCCAACGAGCGCGGCCTGGCCGGCATGCGCCAGATCGAGGCCGACCGCCGCCACGCCGCCATGCTGGCGGCGGCGCGGGTCGATCTCGACAAGAAGGATGTCGAGGCGGCGCGCCAGAAACTGGTGGCCATCCTGACCGAGCGTCCCGGCCACGAAGACGCGCGCCTGCTGCTGGCCGAACTCGACGAAAAGGCCGCCGTGCCGGTGGCCGAGACCGTGCTCGCCGCGGCCTTCCGCAAGCCGATCAGCCTGGAGTTTCGCGAAGCGCCGCTGCGCCAGATCTTCGAGATCATCGCGCGCCATTCGGGGCTGAACTTCATCTTCGACAAGGACGTGCGCTCGGACGGACGCACCTCGATCTTCCTGAAGAACAGCAGCGTCGACGCGGCCGTGCACTTCCTGCTGGTGACGAACCAGCTCGAGCGCCAGGTCATGGACGGCAACACCATCCTGATCTATCCGAACAGCGCGGCCAAGCTCAAGGAATACCAGGAACTGACGGTCAAGACCTTCTACCTGGCCAATGCCGACGCCAAGAGCATCGCGAACACCTTCAAGACGATCCTGAAGTCGCGCGACGTCGTGGTCGACGAAAAGCTCAACCTCGTGATCCTGCGCGACAGCCCGGAAGCGGTCAAGCTGGCCACCCAGCTGGTGGCGCTGCAGGACGTGGCCGAGCCCGAAGTGATGCTCGACGTCGAAGTCCTCGAGATCAAGCGCTCGCGCATCATGGACCTGGGCGTGGCCTGGCCGCAAAGCCTGGGCTTCGCGCCGCTGATCGGAACGAGCGGCGCGCCGATCTCGATCGACGAACTGCGTGGGCTCAACAGCAGCGTGGTGGGCGTGAGCGGCATCCGCGCCACCCTCAACGCCAACAAGACCGATTCCGATTCGAACACGCTGGCCAATCCGCGCATCCGCGTGCGCAACAAGGAAAAGGCGAAGGTCGTCATCGGCGACAAGGTGCCGAACATCACGACCAATGTGTCGCCCGGCGCGGTCAGCAATTTCGTCTCGCAGTCGATCAATTATGTCGACGTCGGCCTGACCCTCAACGTCGAGCCGACCATCTACCTGAACAACGAGGTCGGCATCCGCATCTCGCTCGAGGTGAGCAACCTGGTCGACACCGTCACCACCGATTCCGGCTCGGTCGCCTACCGCATCGGAACCCGCTCGGCCACCACCATGCTGCAGTTGAAGGATGGCGAGAACCAGGTGCTGGCCGGCTTGATCAACAGCGAAGAGCGCAGCAGCGGCAGCAAGGTGCCGGGTGTGGGCAGCCTGCCGATCCTGGGCCGCCTGTTCGGCAGCACGCGCGACGCCAACGACAAGACCGAGATCGTGCTCTCGATCACGCCGCGCCTGGTGCGCACGATCCAGCGTCCGCCGGCCGCGGCGTCCGAGTTCAGCGCGGGTACCGAGGCGAGCTTCCGGCGCCGTCCGGATACGACGGCGCGCCTGCCGACGCCGCAGCCGGACACGCGCCCGGCCGTGCCGGCCGCGCCGCCGGCCAGCCAGCCGGCGGCGCCCGCCTTGCCGCCACCGGTCACGGGCATGCCCCTGTCGCAGCCGATCGGCAGCATGCCGCCGCCGGCCGGCCCGGCCACGCGATGAACCTGGCCGCACCGATCCGCAAGGTAGACGGCGCCGCCGCACGTCCCGCGGCGCGCGGCTTCACATTGATCGAACTGCTGGTCACGCTCGCCATCCTGGCCTTGCTGGCCACCCTGGTGATCCCGGTCGGCCAGACCGTCATCCAGCGCCGCAACGAGGCGGTGCTGCGCCAATCGCTGCGCGAGATCCGCGGCGCGATCGATGCCTATAAGCGGGCCGCCGACGAGGGCCGCATCGCGACAGCGGCCGGCGCCACCGGCTACCCGGCCCGGCTCGAGCTGCTGGTCGAGGGCGTACCCGACCTGCGCAGCCCGAAGGGCGCGAAGATCTACTTCCTGCGCCGCCTGCCGCGCGACCCGTTCAATCCCGATCCCGACCTGGCGGACGCCGCCACCTGGGGCAAGCGCAGCTACGCCAGCGAGCCCGACGAGCCGAAGGAGGGCGACGACGTCTACGACGTGGTCTCGACGTCGCCCCGCGTCGGCCTGAACGGCATTCCCTACCGGCGGTGGTAGCGATGCGGCGACCGCACTTCAAGGCCGGCTTCACGCTGATCGAACTGCTCGTGGTGCTGGCCATCGTGGCCCTGCTGCTGACGCTGGCCGTGCCGCGCTTTTTCCCGAGCATGGACACGGCCAGGGAAACCATCTTGCTCGACAACCTGCGCAGCGTGCGCGCGGTGATCGACCAGTACCATGCCGATACCGGACGCTATCCCGATTCGCTCGAGCAGCTGGTCGAGAAAAAATACCTGGCGCGCCTGCCGGTCGACCCGATCCTGGAATCGGACAGCGGTTGGATCATCGTCGCGCCGGAGGACGGGGGCGCGCCCGGCGCGGTGGCCGACATCAAGAGCGGCGCGCCGGGTAACGACCGCAGCGGCCGTCCCTACGCGCAATGGTAGCGCGGCGCCTGCGCACCGAGGCCGGCTTCACCTATGTCGGGCTGGTGGTGTTCGTGGCGATCCTGGGCATGGTGGGGGCGGCGACGCTGAAGGTGGACGGCCTGATGCGGCGCGCGGCGGCCGAACGGGAGCTGCTGGAAACGGGCGCGGCCTTCAGCGCGGCGCTGAGCAGCTATGCCGCCGCCACGCCGCGCGGCTTTCCCACGCTGCCGCCGACGCTGCAGGATTTATTGAAGGACCCGCGCTTTCCGGGCACGCGGCGCCATCTGCGCAAGATCTTCGTCGACCCGATCACCGGCACTACCGAGTGGGGCGTGCTGTACCAGGGCGACAAGGTGGGCGTGCTGGCGGTCTACAGCCTGTCGCAGGCGCGTCCGCTGAAGGTGGCGAATTTCGACAAGCGCTTCCAGGGCTTCGAGAACAAGGAGCATCTGTCGGAATGGAAGTTCGCGGCGGCGGGACCGGGCGTGCCGGTGGTGCCGGCGCTCCAGCCGGCGCAACCCGGTCTGCCTCCTGCGGCGGCGCCGATCCCGCCGCCGGCGCCGCCCGCGCGGCCGGAGCCTGAGGCGCCGGAGCCTGAGGAGCTGGAAGCGCCCTCCGCGCCGGACGAAGAAGGCCCGTCCCCGGAAACGGCCGGTACGGCTTCGGGCCTTTGATTACTTGGCGCGGCGCTTGAAGTCGCGCGGGCGAAAGCCCAGCAGCACGAGCACGCCGAAATAGGCGATGCCGCTGGCGACGATGATGGCCAGCAGGACGCCAGCGCGCAGGAACGGCTGGGCGCGCATGGCGACCCAGTCGAATTGCGCCTGGCCGAACCAGGCGAGCGCGCCCATCACCGTCACGGCCGCGACCAGCTTGAAGAAGAAGCTGGCCCAGCCCGGCTGCGGCGCGTAGATCTTGCGCTTGCGCAGGCCCGCATACAGCAGGGCGGCGTTGATGCAGGCGCCCACGCCGATCGATAGCGCCAGGCCCGCGACGCCCAGCAGCGGCACGAAGACCAGGTTCAACAACTGCGTGACGACCAGCACCCCGACGGCGATGCGCACCGGCGTCTTCACATCCTGGCGCGCGAAGAAGGCCGGCGCCAGGGTCTTCACCAGGATGAAGCCGAGCAGGCCCGCGCTATAGGCCATCAGGGGCAGCGAGGAGGCGGCGACGTCGGCGTTGTCGAATTTACCGTAGTGGAAAAGGGTGGCGATCATCGGCGTGGCCAGGGCCGCCATGCCGACCGCCGCCGGAATGGCGAGCAGGAAGGTCAGGCGCAGGCCCCAGTCCAGCAGCGAGGAATATTCGCGCGTGTCGCCTTCGGTGTTCGCCTTGGCCAGGCCCGGCAGCAGGATCGTGCCCAGCGCCACGCCGAGCAGGGCGGTCGGCAATTCCATCAGCCGGTCGGCGTACTGCAGGGCCGTCACGGCGCCGGCCGCCAGGCCGGCGGCGATGGTGGTGTTGATCAGGAGGCTGATCTGGGCCGCGGCCACGGAGAACACGGCCGGCCCCATCTTGCCGAGCATGCGGTGCACGCCGGCGTCGCGCAGGCCGACCAGCGGATTGACCGACAGGCGCGGCAGCATGCCGATTTTCAGCAGCGAAGGAATCTGCAGGGCCACTTGCAGCACGCCGCCGACGCAGACGCCGACCGCCATCGCATAGATCGGCTGCTCGAAATAATCGGCCAGCACCAGGGCGGCGAAGATGAAGGAGAGGTTCAGCAGCACCGGCGTGATGGCCGGGATCTTGAATTGGCGCCAGGTGTTGAGCACGCCGCTGGCGAGCGCGACGAAAGCCATGCAGGTGATGTAGGGGAACATCATGCGCGTCATGACGACGGCGGCGTCGAAGGCGGCCGGTTCGCGCTGCAGCCCGCCGCCGATCCAGTAGATCAGGACAGGCGCGGCCACGATGCCGGCGATGCTGACAAGCAGGGTGGCCCAGATCAGCACGGTCGCCACATGGTCGACCAGGGTCTTGGTCGCGGCCTGGCCGTGCCTGGTCTTGTATTCGGTAATGATGGGAACGAAGGCTTGCGAGAAGGCGCCCTCGGCAAACAGGCGCCGCAAGAGGTTCGGCAGGCGGAAGGCGATGTTGAAGGCGTCGGTGAAGTTGGAGGCGCCGAACGCGGCGGCAAACAGGCTGTCGCGCAGCAGTCCCGTGACGCGGGACACCATGGTCATGCTGGAAATGGCAGCGAGGGTCTTGAGCAGATTCATGGGGCGAGATTATAGCTGGGCAACACCCCATGCGCGGTATCCGCGGGGCCAAATAGCAAGAATGAATTGCCGGTGAGGGATTCCTTCGCTATAATCGTGGGCTGTACTGAATTCTGTTGGCAGACACAATGTTTTGGCAGGCACTGGAATGGGCCAGTTTGACTCGCTAATGTTTGCAAACGCAACTTGACCCCGATTTAGGAAATTCCATGGCAAATACCGCACAAGCGCGCAAACGCGCTCGTCAAGCAGTTAAGCAAAACGCACACAACAGCGCTCAGCGTTCGACCCTGCGCACCGCCATCAAGGCCGTCCGCAAAGCCATCCAGGCAGGCGACAAAGCTGCTGCGACCAGCATCTTCCAGTCGTCGGTCTCGACCATCGACAGCATCGCCGACAAGAAGATCATCCACAAGAACAAGGCCGCTCGCCACAAGAGCCGCCTGGCTGCCGCCCTGAAAGCCCTGTCGGCCTGATAGCCGGTCGGCACGCGGCCCCGGCCGCGCTGGCAGTACAGTGGAAGAAGAACCCGCCCGACCCCGGTCCTGGCGGGTTTTTCCGCTTTCGGAGTGTTTTTACTCCGTTTTCGGAGTCGGGAACAGTGCCCGTCAAGTGCCGGCCGAGGTCCAGGCCAGGCAGCCGATCGCCAGCGCCGACTTGCTCACCATCCACGCGCCGTGCCGGTAGAGCAAGGCGGTTCTGCTGCGGTCCTTGACATCGAGCGCCCACACCTCGCCCGAGGGCGAGGACCACAGGATGCGCCCGTCGACCGCCTCGATCGCGGCGAATACCTGCCCCGGCCGGGTTCCCGGCGCGAAGAACACCATCACCGTATCCACGTCGGCCGGCGGCAATGCCGCGACCGGCCCCCCTGCCAGCACCGCCAGCACCAGCGCCGCGGCGCCGCTGCGGCCGCCGAGCGAACCGTTCCCGCGCCGCAGCCACCAGCCGAGCACGACGAACGCCACGCCGAACACGACGAACCACAGCAGATCCCAGAACAGCACGTTGCCGGCGTCCAGGCGAATGCGGTGGATGCCAAGCACCCAATGCGACAGCACGCCGTCGAGCATGTGCCAGGCGCCGAAGCCGGTCGCCGCGCTGGCCACCAGAAGGCGGTCGCCGCCTGGCGCGCTGAACTGGTGCCGCCCCTTCCACAGTTTCCACAGGCCGGCGAAGGCAATCACATACATCAGCAGGTGGAAGAAGCCGTCGGCCAGGATCTGGATGCGGATGTCCTGGAAGGGTGCGCGGGTGATCAGCGAAAGCAGGTGGTGCCACTGCAGGATCTGATGCAGCAGGATGCCGTCGAAAAAGCCGCCGAGGCCGAATCCGAGCAGGTAGCCGGCCCAGCCCAGGGGACGTCGGGCGGGGAGGACGCAGGCTTCGCACTGGCGGACGGTCATGGCAATTCCTCGAGAATATGGACGCTTCGGTGCTGCCCATGCTAGCGCGTTCGGGCCTGCGTCCGCGCCGCGCAGCGATCTTGCAGCTTGCTAAAGCTGTAGCGCACAGTAAAATACTGGTGCATAATGTGAAACGCTCGTCTTATGTCTTATAGAAGACCTGGCTCGCAGCAGAGGTCTCCCGGCAGTACCGGCGAATCAATACGGCCGATCCGGCACGGCATCCTGCGCGATCCGTCCGCCTCGCATTCGGGTGGAGCGGCATGACCGGCGTCGCGTTCGTCGCGAAGAGAAGCGTTATTTATTAAGTTAATGACCAAGTTTGATACCGATCGCGAACCCTTCGCGAGAACCGAGGAAAAAGCGCATGAGCAGTAATCCGACCATCATCTACACCCTGACCGACGAGGCGCCGCTGCTGGCGACCCACGCCTTCCTGCCTGTCGTCAGCACCTTCACCAAGGCCGCCGGCATCGACGTCGTGTCGAGCGACATTTCGGTCGCGGCCCGCATCCTGGCCGCTTTCCCGGAATACCTGACGCCGGAGCAGCGTGTGCCGGACGCGCTGGCCGAACTGGGCAAGAAGACGCTCGAACCGGACGCGAACATCATCAAGCTGCCGAACATCAGCGCCTCGGTCGGCCAGTTGACCGCCGCCATCAAGGAATTGCAGGAAAAGGGCTACGCGCTGCCCGACTACCCGGCCGACGCCAGGACCGACGAAGAAAAAGCGATCAAGGCACGCTACAACAAGTGCATCGGTTCGGCCGTGAACCCGGTGCTGCGCGAAGGTAACTCGGACCGCCGCGCGCCACGCGCCGTGAAAGAGTACGCACGCAAGAACCCGCATTCGATGGCGCCATGGTCGCCCGCCTCGCGTACCCACGTGTCGCACATGACCCACGGCGACTTTTATCATGGCGAAAAGTCGGTGACGGTGCAGGGCGCGCGCGAAGTCAAGATGGAACTGGTCACCCCGAGCGGCCGGACCGTCGTGCTCAAGCCGAAGGTGGTGCTGCAGGACGGCGAGATCATCGATTCGATGTTCCTGAGCCGCAAGGCCCTGCTCGCGTTCTACCAGGAGCAGATCGATGACGCGAAAGAAACCGGCGTCATGTTCTCGCTGCACGTGAAGGCGACCATGATGAAGGTCTCGCATCCGATCGTCTTCGGCCACTGCGTGCGCATGTTCTACAAGGAAGCGTTCGACAAGCACGCCGCCCTGTTGGACAGCCTGGGCGTGAACGTCAACAACGGCATGGCCGATCTGCACCAGAAGATCGCCAACCTGCCGGCCTCGCAGCGCGAAGAAATCGAGCGCGACCTGCACGCCTGCCAGGAACACCGTCCGGCGCTGGCCATGGTCGACTCGGCCAAGGGCATCACCAACTTCCATTCGCCGAACGACGTCATCGTCGACGCCTCGATGCCGGCCATGATCCGCGCCGGCGGCAAGATGTACGGCGCCGACGGCCGCCTGAAGGAAGTCAAGGCGGTCATTCCCGAATCGACCTTCGCCCGCATCTACCAGGAAATCATCAACTTCTGCAAATGGCATGGCGCCTTCGATCCGAAGACCATGGGCACGGTCCCGAACGTGGGCCTGATGGCCCAGCAAGCCGAGGAATACGGCTCGCACGACAAGACCTTCGAAGTGCCCGAAGCCGGCGTCGCCAACATCACCGACGTCGCCACCGGCGAAGTGCTGCTGTCGCAGAACGTCGAGCAGGGCGATATCTGGCGCATGTGCCAGGTCAAGGACGCGGCGATCCGCGACTGGGTCAAGCTGGCCGTGACGCGCGCGCGCAACTCGGGCATGCCGGCCGTGTTCTGGCTCGACCCCTACCGTCCGCACGAGAACGAGCTGATCAAGAAGGTGCGCACGTATTTGAAGGACCACGATACGGCCGGCCTCGACATCCAGATCATGTCGCAGGTCCGTGCGATGCGCTACACGCTCGAGCGCGTCAAGCGCGGCCTGGACACCATCTCGGTGACCGGCAACATCCTGCGCGACTACCTGACCGACCTGTTCCCGATCATGGAGCTGGGCACCAGCGCCAAGATGCTGTCGATCGTCCCGCTGATGGCCGGCGGCGGCATGTACGAAACCGGCGCGGGCGGCTCGGCACCGAAGCACGTGCAGCAGCTGACCGAGGAAAATCACTTGCGCTGGGATTCGCTGGGCGAGTTCCTGGCCCTGGCCGTGTCGCTCGAAGACCTGGGCATCAAGACCGGCAGCAGCAAGGCCAAGGTCCTGGCGCAGACGCTCGACGCCGCGACCGGCAAGCTGCTCGACAACCGCAAGTCGCCGTCGCCGAAGACCGGCGAGCTCGACAACCGCGGCAGCCAGTTCTACCTGTCGCTGTACTGGGCCCAGGAACTGGCCGCGCAGACCGACGACGCCGAACTGGCGGCCTACTTCGCGCCGCTGGCCAAGACCCTGCTCGATAACGAAGCCACGATCCTGGCCGAGCTGCTGGCGGTGCAGGGCAAGCCGGCCGATATCGGCGGCTACTACAAGGCCGACGAAGCGAAGGTGACGGCGGTCATGCGTCCGAGCGCGACCTTCAATGCCGCGCTGGACTCGCTGGGCAAGTAAGCCTTCCGGCTGGCAGCGATCGGCCCGCCGTCCTGCAAGGGGCGGCGGGTTTTTTCATGCGCGCCCGGCCGGCGCCCCCTGCGGGTAGCGCTCAGCGCGTCCCCGATCGTGTACGCAAGGCTGCCACCGGCACTTCGACGAACTCCCCCGGCATCAACGGATGCGTCTGCAGGCTGAACGGCCCGATGCTGCTGCGCACCAGCCTGAGCGTCGGCAAGCCGACCGCCGCCGTCATCCTGCGCACTTGCCGGTTCTTTCCCTCTTCCAGCGTGATCGCGATCCACCCCGTCGGCTTGTCCTGGCGCGCCCTGATCGGCGGGTCGCGCGGCCATAGCCACTCGGGCTCGGCGATGCGCACCGCGCGGCAGGGCCTGGTAACGAAGTCGCCCAGGTCGATCGGCGCCCGCAGGCGCGCCAGCGCCGCCGCATCGGGCACGCCGTCGACCTGCACCAGGTAGGTCTTCGCTTCCTTGTGGTCCGGGTGCGCGATCTTGTGCTGCAGGCCGCCGTCGTCGGTCAGCAGCATCAAGCCTTCGCTGTCGGCGTCGAGCCGGCCGGCGGGGTAGATGCCAGGGATGGACAGGTAATCGGCAAGCGAGGCGCGGCCTTCCTGCGGCGAAAACTGGCACAGGACCTGGAAAGGTTTATTGAAGAGGATAAGCGGCATGGATAATGTTCAGGGCAGACGGGGAAGGGCGGTCGAATCGCTGGCCGCCAGGCCATGATATCTGGCAAAATACTGGTGCATAATGCAAGTTGCCATCTGAGGTCTTATAGAGGACCAAGAGCGTCTGGCCAAGCCCTCGCGGCGATCTTGCATCGCCGCGCCGTTCTGGCGTACTGTCTCCGGCGATGCGCCCGGCCCGAAGGCTTTGTCAGCCGTTCTGGAAAATTTTGCCATTGTAATGCAGAGCGCGCCGCGATCCTGCACACTGTCCTGCGACCATTTGGGAGAACACGATGTACCAACATATCAACGTACCAGCCGACGGCCAGAAAATCACGGTCAACGCCGACTTTTCGCTCACCGTGCCGGCCAATCCGATCATCCCATACATCGAGGGCGACGGCACCGGCATCGACATCACCCCGGTCATGCTCAAGGTGGTCGACGCGGCCGTGGCCAAGGCCTATGGTGGCCAGCGCAAGATCAGCTGGATGGAAATCTTTGCCGGCGAGAAGTCGACCAGCATCTACGGCCCGGACGTCTGGCTGCCGCCCGAGACCCTCGAAGCGGTCAAGGATTACGTGGTCTCGATCAAGGGCCCCCTGACCACGCCCGTCGGCGGGGGCATCCGCTCGCTCAACGTGGCGCTGCGCCAGGAACTCGACCTGTATGTCTGCCTGCGTCCGGTACGCTATTTCGCCGGCGTGCCGTCTCCGCTGAAGCAGCCCGAGAAAACCGACATGGTCATTTTCCGCGAGAATTCGGAAGATATTTATGCCGGTATCGAATGGGCGGCCGGTTCCGACAGCGTAAAGAAAGTCATCGAGTTTTTGACGAAAGAAATGGGCGTCAAGAAAATCCGCTTCCCGGAATCGTCGGGCATCGGCATCAAGCCGGTCTCGCGCGAAGGCACCGAGCGCCTGGTGCGCAAGGCAATCCAGTATGCGGTCGATAATGACAAACCATCGGTGACGATTGTCCATAAGGGCAATATCATGAAATATACCGAGGGCGGTTTCCGCGACTGGGCCTATGCGCTGGCGCAAACCGAATTCGGCGCCGAACTGATCGACGGCGGCCCATGGTGCCGTTTCAAGAACCCGAAGACCGGGCGCGACATCATCGTCAAGGATTCGATCGCCGACGCCTTCCTGCAGCAGATCCTGCTGCGTCCGGCCGAGTACAGCGTGATCGCCACCCTCAACCTGAACGGCGACTACATCTCGGACGCGCTGGCGGCCCAGGTCGGCGGCATCGGCATCGCGCCGGGCGCCAACATGTCCGACTCGGTGGCCATGTTCGAAGCCACCCACGGCACGGCGCCCAAGTACGCGGGCAAGGATTACGTCAACCCGGGCTCGCTTATCCTGTCGGCGGAAATGATGCTGCGCCACATGGGCTGGGTCGAGGCAGCCGACTTGATCATCGCCTCGATGGAGAAGGCGATCACGTCCAAGCGCGTGACCTATGATTTCGCGCGCCTGATGGAAGGCGCGACCCAGGTCTCGTGTTCCGGATTCGGCGAGGTCATGATCGAGCAGATGCAATAAAGCCGCGCTGGCGCCGGCGGCCCGTCTCGCGAGAGGCGGGCTGTTTTCCCGGGCGCGCCGGAGTCGGGCCATGCCTGGTGCATGGGCGAAAAAAAACCCCGCAGCTTGCGGGGTTTCTCGCTTCCACAGGGCGAATTACATGCCCTGGATGTTGGACGCTTGCTTGCCTTTAGGGCCTTGCGTGACTTCGAATTGGACTTTCTGACCTTCTTTGAGGGTCTTAAAACCGTTCATGTTGATTGCGGAGAAATGCGCGAACAGATCCTCGCCGCCGTCATCTGGAGTGATGAAGCCAAAGCCTTTGGAATCATTGAACCACTTAACAGTACCAGTTGCCATAAAAGAACTTTCAAATAAAAACAAATCACACGAGCCATAAAAGCAAGAAGCTTCTTGCCCCCTCCTCAGCCTGCTCACTTCTTATCAACAAGATCATAAGACCTTGTCAATGTTTGCATTGTTGATGCACTAAACTTTGAAGTCAAGCCCTTTGATGCGACTGTCGTTAATTTTTTCATACGACATGCATAGGCCCTCAACCGGCCCCTTGAATTCTTCAATCGGAACGCCATCTGCGCTTTCAACGGAAAACAAGTAAGATGAAGGCGAATCGAAGTGAACCGATCGCAGTGTCTGATATTTCCGCTTTGCAGCATCCTTGAACGCTTTAGAATACGCCCATGGCAACCAAGCAAGATACCGAACAGCTGCTGGAGCGGCAAGTCGTAAAACCACCGCCCCTGTACCAGGTGGCGTTGCTGAATGATGACTACACGCCGATGGAGTTCGTGGTGGCCATCATCCAGGAGTACTTCAACAAGGATCGCGAGACGGCAACGCAGATCATGCTTTCCGTGCACCGTCATGGTAAAGGAGTGTGCGGGGTGTTTTCCAAAGATATAGCGTGTACCAAAGTGGAGTTTGTCTTAACGCATGCGCGCAAGGCGGGGCATCCCCTGCAGTGCGTGATGGAGGAAGTATGATTGCGCAGGAACTTGAAGTATCCCTACACATGGCCTTTGTCGAAGCTCGACAGGCACGGCACGAGTTCATTACCGTGGAGCACTTGCTGCTTGCGCTACTCGATAATCCCTCGGCTGCGGAAGTCCTGCGTGCATGCGCGGTCAATATCGACGACCTGCGCAAGACCCTGACCAATTTCATCGGCGATAACACGCCGACCGTGCCCGGCACCGGCGAAGTGGACACCCAGCCGACGCTCGGTTTCCAGCGCGTGATCCAGCGCGCGATCATGCACGTGCAGTCGGCTTCGAACGGCAAGAAGGAAGTCACGGGCGCCAACGTGCTCGTCGCGATCTTCGGCGAGAAGGACTCGCACGCCGTCTACTACCTGCACCAGCAGGGCGTGACGCGCCTGGACGTGGTCAACTTCATTTCGCACGGCGTGCGCAAGGACCAGCAGATCGACACGCAGAAGGCGTCGGAAGGCGTGGAAGAAGCGCAGGTCGAAGGCGCGACCAAGGAAAGCCCGCTCGACCAGTTCACGCTGAACCTGAACAAGGCGGCCGCCGACGGCAAGATCGATCCGCTGATCGGACGCGAAGAAGAAGTCGACCGCGTCATCCAGATCCTGTGCCGCCGCCGCAAGAACAATCCGCTGCTCGTCGGCGAGGCCGGCGTTGGCAAGACCGCGATCGCGGAAGGCCTGGCATGGCGCATCGTCCAGGAAGAAGTGCCCGAGATCCTGCAGAACGCCGTCGTGTTCTCGCTCGACATGGGTGCGCTGCTGGCCGGTACCAAATACCGCGGCGACTTCGAACAGCGCCTGAAGGCCGTCCTCAAGCAGCTCAAGGACACGCCCAACGGCATCCTGTTCATCGACGAGATCCACACGATCATCGGCGCCGGTTCCGCTTCGGGCGGCACGCTCGACGCCTCGAACCTGTTGAAGCCGGCCCTGGCGAACGGCCAGCTCAAGTGCATCGGCGCGACCACGTTCACGGAATTTCGCGGCGTGTTCGAGAAGGACCACGCCCTCTCGCGCCGCTTCCAGAAGGTCGATGTCAACGAGCCGTCGGTCGAGCAGACCGTGCAGATCCTGCGTGGCCTGAAGTCGCGCTTCGAAGAGCACCATGGGGTGAAGTACTCGTCCTCGGCGCTGTCGACGGCGGCCGAACTGGCGGCGCGCTTCATCAACGACCGCCACCTGCCGGACAAGGCGATCGACGTCATCGACGAAGCCGGCGCCGCCCAGCGCATCCTGCCGAAGTCGAAGCAGAAGAAAACCATCGGCAAGACCGAGATCGAGGAAATCATCGCCAAGATCGCGCGCATCCCGCCGCAAACGGTCAACCAGGACGACCGCAGCAAGCTGCAGACGATTGACCGCGACCTGCGCAACGTCGTCTTCGGCCAGGATCCCGCGATCGACGCGCTGGCGTCCGCCATCAAGATGGCGCGCGCGGGCCTGGGCAAGCAGGACAAGCCGATCGGCTCCTTCCTGTTCTCCGGTCCGACCGGTGTCGGCAAGACCGAGGTGGCCAAGCAGCTGGCCTTCATCCTCGGCATCGAGCTCATTCGCTTCGACATGTCGGAGTACATGGAGCGTCACGCCGTGTCGCGCCTGATCGGCGCGCCGCCGGGTTATGTCGGCTTCGACCAGGGCGGCTTGCTGACCGAAGCCATCACCAAGAAGCCGCACGCGGTGCTGCTGCTGGACGAGATCGAAAAGGCCCATCCGGACATTTTCAACATCCTGCTGCAGGTGATGGACCATGGCACGCTGACCGATAACAACGGGCGCAAGGCCGACTTCCGCAACGTGATCATCATCATGACCACGAACGCGGGCGCCGAAAGCCTGACCAAGCGCTCGGTGGGCTTCGTCGATTCGAAGGCGGCAGGCGACGAAATGGCCGACATCAAGCGCATGTTCACGCCGGAGTTCCGCAACCGGCTCGATGCGACCATCAGCTTCCGCGCGCTGGACGAGGAAATCATCCTGCGCGTGGTGGACAAGTTCCTGATGCAGCTCGAAGAGCAGCTGCACGAGAAGAAGGTGGAAGCCATCTTCACCGAGAAACTGCGCAAGTTCCTCGCCTCGAAGGGCTTCGACCCGCAGATGGGTGCGCGTCCGATGTCGCGCCTGATCCAGGACATGATCCGCAAGGCCCTGGCCGACGAACTGCTGTTCGGCCGCCTGGTCAATGGCGGACGCGTCACGGTCGAACTGAACGAAAAGGACGAAGTGGTCCTCGAGTTCCCGGAAGGCGACGCACTGCCGCCGCCGGCCCCCGCCGAGACGGTCGAGATCGAGTAATTCAGCTCTCCTCCAAAAAGCCGCGCCGCGTGCGCGGCTTTTTTACGCCTGCCGTGGCCGCTTTATTTGCATGTATGCACGCCAACACGGGTCGGCACTATGGCAAACTCATGCTCCCTAGCAAACTTTGCCCTCTGTGACCATGCACCTGCCCCGCACCATCCTCGCGCTCGCGCTTGCCCTGGCCGGCAGCCAGGCCGGCGCCGCCGATCCGTATTTCCGTTTCCCGGCCGTCCGCGGCGACACCATCGTCTTCACCGCCGAGGGCGACCTCTGGCGCACGACGACGGGCGGGGGCAAGGCGACGCGCCTGACTACCCATCCGTCCGCCGAAACCCATGCCGCGATCTCGCACGACGGCCGGTTCGTCGCCTTCGCGGCCTCCTACGAGGGCGCCCAGGAAGCCTATGTGATGCCGCTGGAAGGCGGCCTGCCGAAACGGATCACGTTCGAAAACGGCGGTGTGACGGTGCTTGGCTGGACCGCGCAGGGGCAGGTCCTGGTCAGCACCGAGAACTCGGTCGGACCGGCCAAGCACCGCATCGTGGCCGCGCTCGACCCGGCGACACTCACGCGCCGCGTGCTGCCGCTGGCCGACGCCAACGACGCCGTGCTCGACGACCTGGGCCGCACGGTCTACTTCACGCGCATGGGCCTGTCGATGACCAACGATAACGTCAAGTCCTACCGCGGCGGGGCGCACGCCCAATTGTGGCGCTTCGACCTCGACGCCGGGCGCGAAGCCGAGCCGCTGTTCAAGGGAGACGGCGCCAACAACCGGCGCGCGATGTGGTGGCAAGGCCGCCTGTACTTCATCAGCGACCTCGGGGGCGCGGACAACCTCTGGTCGTCGAACCCCGACGGCAGCGGGCGCCGCCAGCTTACCCAACACAAGGAGTGGGACGTGCGCGCGGCCTCGCTCGGAGACGGGCGCATCGCCTACCAGCTCGGCGCCGACCTGCGCGTGTTCGACATCGCCAGCGGCAGCGACACGCTGCTGAAAGCGAGCCTGTTGTCCGACTTCGACCAGCAGCGCATGCGCCGCGTGAAGTCGCCGCTCGAGGCGTTGACGAACATCGATCTGGCCGGCCGGCTCGAACGCATCGTCCTGACCGCGCGCGGGCGCGTGACGATCGCCGGCACCGGCAGCGGGCGCCGCGTCGAGATCGCGGTGCCGGACGGCGCCCGTGCCCGCGGCGCCGTCTTCAGTCACGACGACAAGTGGGTGTATGCGATCGTCGACGCCAGCGGCGAAAACGAAATCTGGCGCTACGCCGCCGACGGCTCGGGCCACGGCGAACGCCTGACGAAGGACGGTGCCAGCCACCGCCTGAACCTGTATCCGTCGCCTGACGGCAAATGGCTGGCCCATACCGACAAGAAGGGCCGCACCTGGCTGCTCGATCTCGCCGCCGGGACCAATGTCGTCATCGACGACGCCGGCCAGGTCGGGCTCGATCCGTCGAACCAGGTGGTGTGGTCGCCCGACAGCCGCAATCTCGCCTTCGTCCGAAGCGGCAGCCGCGAGCGGCGCGACCAGATCGGCATGTTCAATCTCGCCTCGAAGCAGACCAGTTTCGTCACGACCGACCGCTACGAAGCGGACTCGCCGGCCTTTTCGCCGGACGGGAAGTGGCTGTATTTCCTCTCGGCGCGCCACTTCAACCTGGGCAATGCCTCGCCCTGGGGCGACCGCACCATGGGCCCGGTGTTCGACAAGCGCGTCGGCGTCTATGCGCTGGCGCTGCAGGCCGATGGGCGCTTCCCGTTCAAGCCAGAGGACGAGCTGACCAAGCCGGAAGAAAAAACGCCGGAAGCCGCGGCCAGGGCGGCCGTCAAGTCGCCCGGCGCCGACGAGCGCGATGGCGAACGGAGCGCCGTCGTCGCCGCGGCCGCCGCCGCCGCCGCGGCCGGCAGCGCCGGCGCCGCCAAGGCCAGGCCGCCGACGCCGCCGATCGACTATGCCGGCCTGCGCGAGCGCCTGTACGAAGTGCCGGTCGACCCGGGCAACTACCGCGCGCTGGCTGTCGACGACAAGCGCCTGTACCTGCTCGAAGCAAGCAGCGACGAGGCCGCCAAGGGCACGCTCAGGACGCTGGCGATCGCGCGCAGCGCGCCGCAGCCGGAGACCTTTGTCGCCAACGTACGCGAATTCGGCTTGTCGAACGACCGCAAGCGCGTCTTCTACCGCACCTTCGCCCGGGGCGCGCCGGGCGAGATGCTGATCGTCGACGCCGGCGCCAGGGCGCCCGCCGACCTCTCGAAAGCCAAGGTCAAGATCGACGACTGGGCGGTGAGCTCCAACCCGCGCATGGAATGGAAGCAGATGTTCAACGACGCCTGGCGCATGCACCGCGATTTCCTGTACGACGCCCGGATGCGCGGCATCGACTGGAATGCCGCGCGCACCCGCTACGCGCCGCTGGTCGAGCGCGTGACCGACCGCGCCGAACTGGACGACGTACTGGGCATGATGGTGGGCGAGGTCGGCGCGCTGCATTCGCAGATCCGTCCGGGCGACGTGCGCCGCGCGGCCGCCGAAGGCACGCCGGCCAGCCTGGGGGCGGTGCTGGCGCGCGTGGCGGACGGCTACCGGGTCGAGCGCGTCTACCGCAGCGAACCGGAACTGCCGTCGGAGGCCGGTCCGCTGGCCGCGCCCGACGTCAACGTCAGGCAAGGCGACATCATCACCGCCGTCAATGGCAAGTCGCTGGCGCAAAGCCGCGACATCGCCGACCTGCTGCTCGACACCGCCGGCAAGCAGGTGCTGCTGCACGTCAAGAGCGGCGCCGGCAAGCCGCGCGCGGTCATCGTGACGCCGGCGAGCATGGCGCGCCATGCCAGCCTGCGCTACGCCGACTGGGAGCACGGCAGGGCCGAGCAGGTCGACACCGCCTCGAAAGGCCGGTTCGGCTACCTGCACCTGCGCGCGATGGTGGCGCGCGACATCAACGCGTTTGCGCGCGACTTCTACGCCAACATCAACAAGGAAGGCCTGATCATCGACGTGCGCCGCAACAATGGCGGCAACATCGACAGCTGGATCATCGAAAAGCTGCTGCGCCGCTCCTGGGCTTTCTGGGCCTCGAACGGCAAGCAGCCCTACTCGAACATGCAGAACACCTTCCGCGGTCACCTGGTGGTGCTGATGGACGAGCTGACCTATTCGGACGGCGAGACCTTCGCCGCCGGCGTCAAGGCCCTGAAGCTCGGTCCCCTGGTCGGCAAGCGCACCGCCGGCGCCGGCGTGTGGCTGAGCGACGGCAACGGCCTGCTCGACAACGGCATGGCGCGCGTCGCCGAGAACGGCCAGTTCTCGAGCGACGGCGAATGGCTGATCGAAGGCGTGGGCGTGGCGCCGGACGTGGACGTCGACAACCTGCCGCACGAAACCTTCAAGGGGCGCGACCGCCAGCTCGAAGTGGCGATCGAACTGCTCGAGAAGAAGGCGAAGGAGCAGCCGGTCAAGCCGTGGACGCCGGCGGCGATTCCGGCGATCCAGCGGTAGGGGAGGGCCGGCCGCGTATCGATTGATCCGCGGCCGTGGTGTAAGCTAGGGTGGGCTCTCGAGCCCACGCGTTCATCGCCCGATCATGGGCGAATCTACGCTTCACGAGGCTGTCATATTGCCTAGTTACATTACGGCAATCCCCACTCACCGTGACCCGCATGTCCTTCGCCAAACTTCAGACCGGTACCAAGATCCTCGGTTCCTTCCTACTCGTCTCCGTCCTCATCGTCCTCATCACGGCCGTCGCGCTCTGGCGCATGCAGGCGCTTGACGCGATCACGCGCGACCTGGTGCAGGACAAGCTGGCCAAGCAGCAGCTTGCCTCCGACCTGCTCGGCGTGGCCCGCCTCAACGGCCTGCGCATCATGTCGGTTGCGCGCAGCGACAGCATGGAGCTGGCCGACCTGTACAAGGGGCAGCTGCAGGCCGGCCTACAGCAGGCAGCGAAAATCGAAACGGCGATGCGCGCCCTGCCGGCGACGGGCGCCGAACAGGCGATGCTGCGCGCCATCGCCGAGCACAAGGCCGGCTTCGCGCACGCCACGACGGCGGTCTTCGCCGCCAAGGACACCGGCCGCACCCAGGAAGCCGAGGAGCTGCTGGCCAAGTCGCTCGAACCCGCCTTCGGCCGCTACAGCGCCGGCCTTGACGCGCTGCTGCAGCACCAGGCGCGCCAGGCGCACAGCCTGGCCGACGCCTCGGCGCAGGCGTCAACCTTGAGTCGCCTGCTGCTGCTCGCGTTTGGCGCGGCCGCGCTGGCGGCGGGCGGCGTGCTCGGCTGGACCCTGACCCGCAACATCGTCGGTCCCCTGCAGCAGGCCGTGACGCTGGCCGAAGAAGTGGCACGCGGCGACCTGCGCCCGGTCATCCGGCACCGCCGCTCTGACGAGATCGGGCGCCTTTTCGATGCCCTGAACGGCATGACGGGCGGGGTGTCGGCGACGGTGACGCAGGTGCTGCGCGGCGCGCACGGCATCGATGCCGCTTCGAACGAAATCGCCGCCGGCAACCAGGACCTGTCGCAGCGTACCGAAAGCCAGGCCGGCGCACTGCGCCAGACCGTGCTGGCGATTGACGAGCTGACCGGTGCGATCGCCAGCAACAACAGTAGTGCGCGCGACGCCAACTTGCTGGCCCAGTCGGCATCAACCGTGGCAGGCGAGGGCGCCGCCGCGGTGGCGCAACTGGTGCAACGCATGGGAACCATCAAAAGCTCGGCGGACAAAATCGTCCACATCACCGGCATGATCGACAGCATCGCCTTCCAGACGAATATCCTCGCGCTCAACGCTGCCGTGGAAGCGGCGCGCGCTGGCGCCGAGGGGCGCGGCTTTGCCGTGGTCGCGGCCGAGGTGCGCAACCTGGCCCAGCATTCGGCCGGGGCTGCCAAAGAAATCAAGGGGCTGATCGCGCAGTCGCGCGGCGAGATCGAGACCGGCACCGGCATTGCGCAGGGCGCCGGCGACACCATGCGCGCCGTCCTGGGCAAGGTGCAGGAAGTGGCGACGCTGCTGCAGGCGATCCACGGCGCCAGCGAACGGCAGGCAAGCGGCGTGACGAAGGTAGGTAAAGCGATTGCCGAGATCGACCTGTCCACCCAGCAGAATGCAGCCATGGTCGAAGAAGCGGCGGCCGCCGCCGAATCGATGCGCGAACAGGCGGCGGCGCTGTCGCGGCTGGTCGGTACCTTCCAGGTGCGCCAGCCTCCCGAGACGCCGCGCCTGTCGGCGCTGGCCTGATTTACACGGCCGCCAGCGCGCGCTGCAAGTCCGCGCGCTGGTCTTCCAGGTGCTCGATCCCGACCGACAGCCGGATCAGGGTGTCGCTGATCCCCAGCTGCGCGCGCTGCGCCGGGGGAATCGTGGCATGGGTCATCAGGGCCGGATGCTCGATCAGGCTTTCCACGCCGCCCAGGCTTTCGGCTAGCGTGAATACCTTGCAGTTTTCGAGGAAGCGCCGCGCGCCCGCCAGGTCGGATGCCAGCTCGATCGAGACGATGCCCCCGAAGCCGGCCATCTGGCGGCGCGCCAGCGCGTGCTGGGGATGCGTTTCCAGGCCCGGATACAAGACCTTGCCCACCTTCGGCATGCGTTCCAGCCACTGCGCCAGCGCCAGCGCATTGGCATTGCTGCGCTCGACGCGCAGGGCCAGCGTCTTGATCCCGCGCAGCACCAGGAAGCTGTCGAACGGGCCCTGGATCGCGCCCACCGCGTTCTGGATGAAACCGAGCTGCTCGCGCAGCGGCGCCTGGTGCGGCGCGGTGCCGACCACGGCCACGCCGCCGATCACGTCCGAATGGCCGTTCAGGTACTTGGTGGTCGAGTGCACGACGATGTCGATGCCCAGTTCCAGCGGACGCTGGTTGATCGGGCTGGCGAAGGTGTTGTCGCAGGCCGTGACGATGCCGCGCGCGCGGCACAGGGCGGCGATGGCCGCCAGGTCGGCCAGCTTGAGCATCGGGTTGGTCGGCGTCTCGACCCAGACCAGGCGCGTTTCGGGCGTGAGGGCTGCGGCCAGGGCTTGCGGATCGGCCAGGTTCACGTAGGTGAACCGGTGGCCGGCGCTGGCGCGGCGCACGCGCTCGAACAGGCGGTAGGTGCCGCCGTACATGTCGTCGCCGGCCACGATGTGCGAGCCGGCGGGCAGCAGTTCCAGCACCGCCGAGATCGCCGCCAGGCCGGAGGCGAAGGCGAACGCGCCGCTGCCGCTCTCGATGTCGGCCACGCAGCGCTCCAGCGCCCAGCGCGTCGGGTTGTGCGAGCGCCCGTAGTCGAGTCCCTTGTGCACGCCGGGACTTTCCTGGGCAAAGGTCGAGGTGGCGAAGATCGGCGGCATGACGGCGCCGGTGGCCGGTTCGGGCGACTGGCCGCCATGGATGACGCGGGTGGCCAGGTGCAGTGGGGTGTCGTTGTCGGTCACGATAGGGTCCTGCGCAAATGGTTGAGGAGGTCGAAGCGGGTGATCAGGCCATAGAAATGCCCGCTGTCGGCGACCACGGCGGTCAGGCCGCGGTCGAGGATGTCGCGCAGCTCGGCCATGGAACTCGCGGGCGCCAGGGTCTGCAGCTGTGCGGTCATGGTGCCGGCGACCTGGCTCTGGAAATGGGCCGGCTCGGCGCTCACGTGCAGCAGCAGGTCGGACTCGTCGACGATGCCGACCAGGCGCCCCTTGTCGATCACCGGCAGCTGGGCCAGGTCGCTCGCGCGCATGCGGTTGAAGGCGGTGAGCAGGGTGTCGGTCGGCGCCACGGTGACGACTTCGCCGGCGTCGAAGCGGCGCCCGACGAGGTCGCGCAGGTCGCCCAGCCGGGGGCGCTGCAGCAAGCCCTGGTCGACCATCCAGCCATCGCTGTAGACCTTGGTGAGATAGCGCGTGCCGGTGTCGCAGACGAAGGTGACGACGCGCTTCAGGCTGGTCTGGGCGCGGCAATACCGGAGCGCGGCGGCAAGCAGGGTGCCGGTCGACGAACCGGCCAGGATGCCTTCCTGGCGCAGCAGGGCGCGCGCGGTGCCGAAGCTTTCCTCGTCCGTGATGGTATAGGCGCGCTTCACGCGCGACAGGTCGGCGATGCCGGGAATGAAGTCCTCGCCGATGCCTTCCACGGCCCAGGAGCCCGCTTCCTGCGCCAGGTAGCCGGTGTTGACGTAGTCGGCCAGGATCGAACCCTTGGGGTCGGCCAGCACGAATTCGAGCGCGGGCTGGACGCGCGCGAAATAGTGCGACAGGCCGGTAAGGGTGCCCGCCGAGCCGACGCCGACCACGATCGCATCGAGTTCGTGGCTGGCCTGCTCCCAGATTTCCGGGCCGGTCGTGGTTTCGTGGGCGCGCGGATTGGCGGGATTGTTGAACTGGTCCGCGAACCAGGCGCCGGGGATCTCGCGCGCCAGCCGGGCGGCGACGTCCCGGTAGTACTCGGGGTGGCCCTTGCCGACATCGGAGCGGGTCAGGTGGATCTCGGCGCCGAGCGCTTTCAGGTGCAGGATTTTTTCGGCCGCCATCTTGTCGGGCACGACCAGCACCACGCGGTAGCCCTTGATGCGGGCCACCAGCGCCAGGCCGATGCCGGTATTGCCGGCCGTGGCCTCGACCACGGTGCCGCCGGGCTGCAGGCTGCCGTCGAGTTCGGCCTGCTCGATCATGGCGCGGCCGATGCGGTCCTTGATCGAGCCGCCGGGGTTCTGCGATTCCAGTTTCAGGAACAGCTGGCACGGACCGGTATCCATGCGGGTGACTTGCACCAGCGGCGTGTTGCCGATGAGCGAGAAGATCGCTGCCTGGGACGCTTGCTGCATGTTGCCTTGCATATTGCGTAGCATGTTGCCTCCAGAGAGGCGCCTTGTGGGCGCCGCGAACGCGGATAAGCAGGCGCAAGAGGGCGCCCGGCCTGTGGTGAAAAGACATGGTAAGGCGGATCGCGCCGTCCTGGTTTGCACTGAAACGAATCGTGACCGCGCTTTCTTCCAGGCGGCCGGGGCGCCGCCTTGGCGCGGAGAAATGTTGTGCAAGCTGGCGGAAAACGCAGGTGCGTCAGCGCCCTGAAGGTGTTGCTATCGGCTAACCAGCCTTCAGCCGCCGCCACAGCGTCGTACGGCTGATGCCGAGATGGCGCGCGGCGGCGTCGCGCTGGCCGCCGAAGCGGGCGATCACCTCGGCGACGCTTTCCTGCGCCGCCGCGGGCGCGGGCGGCGCCGCGACTTCGCGCGCAGCGCCCAGTTCCGGCGCAATCCCCAGCAGGAAGCTCGGCGTCAGCGCCTGCAGCGGCTCGGCCGCCAGGAACAGCGCCAGGCGCTCCATCAGGTTGCGCAGCTCGCGCACGTTGCCTGGCCAGACATGGCCGGTGAGCAGGGGCGCGCAGGCCCGGACTTCGGCATGCAGGTTCGGATGCGGCCGCGCGCCCAGTGCGGCCAGCGACTGTTTCAAGGACCACTCGGCCAGCGGCACGATGTCGTCCAGGCGCGCGCGCAGCGGCGGCAAGGGCAGGCGCAGCACCGCCAGCCGGTAGAACAGGTCGGACCGGAAGCGGCCTTCGCGCACGCGCGCCTCCAGGTCGCAATGGGTCGCGCTGACCACGCGCACGTCGATCGGCACCGGCCGCGTGCCGCCCACGCGCATCACTTCGCGCTCTTCCAGTACCCGCAGCAGGCGCGTCTGCAGGCCGAGCGGCATTTCGCCGATTTCGTCCAGGAACAAGGTGCCGCGGTTGGCCGCCTCGAACAGGCCCGCATGCCCGCCGCGGCGCGCACCCGTGAACGCGCCTTCTTCATGGCCGAAGAGCTCGGACTCCAGCAGCGACTCGGCGATGGCGCCGCAATTGACCGCCACGAAGGGCCGGTTCGGCCCCAGGCTGCGCGGTCCCTCGCGGTGGATCGCTTGCGCGACAAGCTCCTTGCCGCTGCCGGTCTCGCCCTGGATCAGCACCGTCGCCGGCGAGCGCGCATACAGCACCACGGTCTGGCGCAGCTTTTCCATGGCGTCCGACTCGCCCCGCAGGTCGTTCAGGCCGCGCCGGGCGCGCCGGGTGTCGTTCGCCGGGCCGCGCCGGATGCGGTTCGCTTCCAGGTGGGTCAGGCGCGCCAGTTCGAGCGCATCGTCGAAGGCCTGGCGGATCGAGGCGGCCGAATACAGGAAGATGCCGGCCAGGCCCGCTTCCTCGGCCAGGTCGGTAATCAAGCCGGCGCCGACGATGACTTCGATGCCGGCCGCCTTCATCTCGTCCATCGCCGCGCGCGCATCCTCGCGCGTGACATAGCTGCGCTGGGCAATCGTCAGGCCGAACGCGGCGCTGAACTCGGCCAGTTCCGGCAGCGGGTGCTGGTAGCTGATGACGCCGATGCGCGTGGACACCTTGCGCGCCCGCGCCAGCGCCCCCATCACGTCGTAGCCGCTGGCTTTGGCGACGATCACCGGCGCCGACACCCGGCCGCGCAGGTAGGCGCCGTTCGAGCCGGCCGCGATCACCACGTCGCAGCGTTCGTTGGCCATCCGTTCGCGGATATGGCGCGCCGCCTCGTCGAAGCCGAGGTCGATCGGCTCGATGGTGGCGAGGTGGTCGTACTCGAGCGTGATGTCGCGGAACAGGGCGGCCAGGCGCGACACCGAGACGGTCCAGATGACCGGCTTGTCGACATCCTGGGGTGCGGGGGAGAGGGGGCGCATGTTGCAATTCTACTGCAACGGCTGTTCCAGGTGTTTCATTTGAAACGGGATCTGAAACAAGATGGTGTTGCGTGGTTCAGTGGATTGGGCGCTAAGAGCTTGAAACCACGATGTTTTTGCGCGGTGCAAGAGGAATGCGTGTGCTGGCACGTTCCTTGCGAAATAAACCCCATCCATTAGCCGTTTTACCAGGAGACCCCATGATCCAATCCGCAGGCGCCGCGTTCCGCAAAGCCGTCCAGGAAGAATCGCCGCTGCAAGTCGTCGGCGCCATCAATGCCAACCACGCGCTGCTGGCCAAGCGTGCCGGCTTCAAGGCCATCTACCTCTCCGGTGGCGGCGTGGCCGCCGGTTCGCTCGGCTTGCCGGACCTGGGCATCTCGAACCTGGACGACGTGCTCACCGACGTGCGGCGCATCACCGACGTGTGCGACCTGCCGCTGCTGGTCGACGTCGATACCGGCTTCGGCTCGTCCGCCTTCAACGTCGCGCGCACCGTCAAGTCGATGATCAAGTTCGGCGCCGCCGCCATCCACATCGAAGACCAGGTCGGCGCCAAGCGCTGCGGCCACCGTCCGGGCAAGGAAATCGTCTCGAAGGCAGAGATGGTCGACCGCATCAAGGCCGCCGTCGACGCCCGCACCGACGAGGACTTCGTGATCATGGCGCGCACCGACGCGCTGGCCGTGGAAGGCATCGACGCCGCCATCGAGCGTGCGGTCGCCTGCGTCGAAGCCGGCGCCGACATGGTGTTCCCCGAAGCGATGACGGACCTGGCCATGTACGCGCGCTTTGCGAAAGCGGTCGGCGTGCCGATCCTGGCCAACATCACCGAGTTCGGCGCGACGCCGCTGTTTACCGTCGACGAACTGAAGACGGCCGACGTGGGCCTGGTGCTGTATCCGCTGTCGGCCTTCCGCGCCATGAACAAGGCGGCCGAAAACGTCTACACTGCCATTCGCCGCGACGGCAGCCAGCAAGCCGTGGTCGACACCATGCAGACGCGCGCCGAGCTGTACGACCGCATCAACTACCACGACTTCGAGCGGCACCTGGACGCACTGTTCGCCGCGCAGAAAAAATAACGAATTTAAAACATCGAACTGGAGATCGACATGACCGAACAAGCCCCAGCATTCAAGCCGAAAAAATCCGTCGCCCTGTCGGGTGTCGCCGCCGGTAACACGGCCCTGTGCTCGGTCGGCAAGACCGGCAACGACCTGCATTACCGCGGCTACGACATCCTGGACGTGGCCACCACCTGCGAATTCGAAGAGATCGCCTACCTGCTGGTGCACGGCAAACTGCCCAACACGGGCGAACTGAAGGGCTACAAGGCCAAGCTCAAGTCCCTGCGCGGCCTGCCGCACGCGGTCAAGCTGGCGCTCGAAGCGCTGCCGGCCGCCAGCCACCCGATGGACGTGATGCGCACCGGCGTATCGAGCCTGGGCTGCGCGCTGCCGGAAAAGGACGACCACAGCGTGCCGGGCGCGCGCGACATCGCCGACCGCCTGATGGCCTCGTTCGGCTCGATGCTGCTCTACTGGTACCACTTCAGCCATAACGGCAAGCGCATCGAGACCGAGACCGACGACGACTCGATCGGCGGCCACTTCCTGCACCTGCTGCACGGCCACGCGCCGAAAGAAGAGTGGGTCCGTGCGATGCACACTTCGCTCATCCTCTACGCCGAACACGAGTTCAACGCCTCGACCTTCACCGCGCGCGTCATCGCCGGCACCGGATCCGACGTGCACTCGGCCATCACCGGGGCGATCGGCGCGCTGCGCGGACCGAAGCACGGCGGCGCGAACGAAGTGGCGCTCGAGATCCAGAAACGCTACGAGAATGCCGACGAAGCCGAAGCGGACATCCGCAACCGCGTGGCCAACAAGGAAGTCGTGATCGGCTTCGGCCATCCGGTCTACACGATCAGCGACCCGCGCAACGTCGTCATCAAGGAAGTGGCGCGTTCGCTGTCCGAAGACGCCGGCTCGACCAAGATGTTCGACATCGCCGAACGGCTGGAGTCCGTCATGTGGGAAGTGAAGAAGATGTTCCCGAACCTGGACTGGTTCTCGGCCGTGTCGTACCACATGATGGGCGTGCCGACCGCCATGTTCACGCCGCTGTTCGTCATCTCGCGCACCTCCGGCTGGGCCGCGCACATCATCGAGCAGCGCATCGACAACAAGATCATCCGCCCGAGCGCGAACTACGTCGGTCCCGAAGACCTGGCGTTCGTGCCCATCGCGGACCGCAAGTAAGCACCGAGAATCATGAATAACGCCTACCGCAAACCCCTGCACGGCACCAACCTGCACTACTTCGACGCGCGCGACGCAGTCGACAGTATCGAGCAGGGTGCCTGGGACAAGCTGCCCTACACCTCGCGTGTACTGGCGGAGAATCTCGTACGCCGCTGCGAGCCGATGGCCCTGGTGCCATCGCTCAAGCAGCTCATCGAACGCAAGCGCGACCTCGACTTCCCGTGGTTCCCGGCGCGCGTGGTCTGCCACGACATCCTGGGCCAGACGGCCCTGGTCGATTTGGCCGGCCTGCGCGACGCCATCGCGCAGGAAGGCGGCAATCCGGCGCTGGTGAACCCGGTGGTGCCGACCCAGCTCGTGGTCGACCACTCGCTTGCCGTCGAATGCGGCGGCTTCGATCCCGACGCGTTCGAAAAGAACCGCGCCATCGAGGACCGCCGCAACGAAGACCGCTTCCACTTCATCGACTGGACCAAGAAGGCCTTCCAGAACGTGGACGTGATCCCGCCCGGGAATGGCATCCTGCACCAGATTAACCTCGAGCGCATGAGCCCCGTGGTGCAAGTCAAGGACGGCGTCGCCTTCCCAGACACCCTGGTCGGCACCGATTCGCACACCCCGATGGTCGACGCGCTCGGCGTGATCGCCATCGGCGTGGGCGGCCTGGAAGCCGAAAGCGTCATGCTGGGGCGCGCCTCGTACATGCGCCTGCCGGACATCGTCGGCGTCGAACTGACCGGCAAGCCGCAGCCGGGCATTACGGCGACCGACGTCGTGCTGGCGCTGACCGAGTTCCTGCGCAATGCGAAAGTCGTCTCGACCTGGCTCGAGTTCTACGGCGAGGGCGCATCGAACCTGACCCTGGGCGACCGCGCGACGATCTCGAACATGGCGCCGGAGTTCGGGGCCACCGCCGCGATGTTCTACATCGACGAGCGCACCATCGACTACCTCAAGCTCACCGGCCGCGAAGACGCACAGGTGGCGCTGGTCGAGAGCTATGCCAGGGAAACGGGCCTGTGGGCGGACACGCTCACGCAGGTCGACTACGAGCGCGTACTGCGCTTCGACTTGTCGACGGTCGTGCGCAACATCGCCGGGCCGTCGAACCCGCACAAGCGCGTGCCGACCTCGGAACTGGCCGCGCGCGGCATCTCGGGCGTGGTGGAGAACGAGCCGGGCCGGATGCCCGACGGCGCCGTCATCATCGCCGCCATCACCAGCTGCACCAATACGAACAATCCACGCAACATGATCGCCGCCGGCCTGATCGCGCGCAACGCCAACAGGCTCGGCTTGACCCGCAAGCCGTGGGTCAAGAGTTCGCTGGCGCCAGGCTCGAAGGCGGTCTCGCTGTACCTGGAAGAAGCGGGCCTGATGCAGGACCTGGAAAAGCTCGGCTTCGGCGTGGTCGCCTTTGCCTGCACCACCTGCAACGGCATGAGCGGCGCGCTCGACCCGGTCATCCAGCAGGAGATCATCGAGCGCGACCTGTACGCCACGGCGGTCCTGTCGGGCAACCGCAATTTCGACGGCCGCATCCACCCGTACGCGAAGCAGGCATTCCTCGCTTCGCCGCCATTGGTCATCGCGTATGCGATCGCCGGCACGATCCGCTTCGATATCGAGAAGGACGTGCTCGGCACCGACAGCGCGGGCAAGGCGATCCGCCTGGCCGACATCTGGCCGACGGACGAAGAGATCGACGCCGTCTTCGCGAAAAGCGTGAAGCCCGAGCAGTTCCGCAAAGTCTACACGCCGATGTTCGCGCGCGTGGCCGACGACGGCGAGCAGGTCAGCCCGCTGTACGACTGGCGCGAGATGAGCACCTATATCCGCCGTCCGCCGTACTGGGAAGGCGCGCTGGCGGGCGAGCGTACGCTCACCGGCATGCGCGCGCTGGCGGTCCTGGGCGACAACATCACGACCGATCACCTGTCGCCGTCGAACGCCATCATGATGGACAGCGCCGCCGGCGAATACCTGTTCAAGATGGGCTTGCCGGAGGAAGACTTCAACTCGTACGCAACCCACCGCGGCGATCACCTGACGGCGCAGCGCGCGACGTTTGCCAATCCGACGCTCAAGAACGAGATGGTCCGCAACCCCGACGGCACCGTACGCGCCGGTTCGCTCGCGCGCATCGAGCCCGAAGGGCGGGTGACGCGCATGTGGGAAGCGATCGAGACCTACATGGAGCGCAAGCAGCCGCTGATCGTGATCGCCGGTGCCGACTATGGCCAGGGCTCTTCGCGCGACTGGGCAGCCAAGGGCGTGCGCCTGGCGGGCGTCGAAGCGATCGCCGCCGAAGGTTTCGAGCGCATCCACCGCACCAACCTGGTCGGCATGGGCGTACTGCCGCTGGAATTCATGCCGGGCGTGAACCGCCTGACGCTGGGGCTCGACGGTACCGAAACCTACGACGTGATCGGCGAACGCACGCCGCGGGCAGTGCTTACGCTGGTGATCAACCGGCGCGACGGGCAGCGCCTCGAGGTGCCGGTGGTCTGCCGCCTCGATACGGCGGAAGAAGTGTCGATCTACGAGGCCGGGGGCGTGCTGCAGCGCTTCGCGCAGGACTTCCTGGCGTCGTCGAAGGTGGCGGCCTAAGCGCACAACGGACGTATCCGGGATGCAGGGATGGGCGAAGTCTTCGCCCATCCCTGCATCCCGCCAACTGGAACCAGGACTATGCCACACACTCCCCAAATCAGAATCCCCGCCACCTACATGCGCGGCGGCACCAGCAAGGGCGTCTTCTTCCGCCTCGACGACCTGCCCGCAGCCGCGCGCGTCGCCGGCGCGGCGCGCGACCGGCTCCTGCTGCGCGTGATCGGCAGCCCCGACCCCTATGGCAAGCAGATCGACGGCATGGGCGGCGCGACCTCGAGCACCAGCAAGACGGTCATCGTCTCCGCGTCCGCCCGTCCCGGCCACGACGTCGACTACCTGTTCGGCCAGGTTTCGATCGACAAGCCGTTCGTGGACTGGAGCGGCAATTGCGGCAACCTGTCCTCGGCGGTGGGTTCGTTCGCGATCCGGGCAGGCCTGGTCGCGCGCGAGCGCATCCCGCAGGACGGCATGGCGGTCGTGCGCATCTGGCAAGCCAACATCAATAAGACGATCGTCGCCCATGTCCCGGTGACGAACGGCGAAGTCCAGGAAACGGGCGACTTCGAGCTCGACGGCGTGACCTTTCCGGCGGCCGAAGTGCAGCTCGAGTTCATGGACCCGGCAGCGGACGAAGAGGGCGGCGGCGGGTCCATGTTCCCGACCGGGAACCTGATCGATGCGCTCGAGGTTCCGGGCCTGGGCACGATCCAGGCAACGATGATCAATGCCGGCATCCCGACCATCTTCGTCAATGCCGAAGACGTGGGCTATACCGGCGCCGAGCTGCAGGACGCGATCAACGGCGACGTGCGCGCGCTGGCCATGTTCGAGACCATCCGCGCCCACGGCGCGGTGCGCATGGGCCTCATCAAGGACACGGGCGAGGCGGCGGGCCGCCAGCACACGCCGAAGGTCGCTTTCGTGGCGCCTGCGCTCGACTACACCGCGTCCAGCGGCAAGGCGGTCGCGGGCAAGGACATCGACCTGGTGGTGCGCGCGCTCTCGATGGGCAAGCTGCACCACGCGATGATGGGCACGGCAGCCGTCGCCATCGGCACCGCGGCTGCCGTGCCGGGCACGCTGGTCAACCTCGCGGCCGGCGGCGGCAAGCCCGACGCGGTGCGCTTCGGCCACCCGTCGGGCACCTTGCGCGTCGGTGCCCAGGCGGAGCAGGTGAATGGCGAGTGGCGCGTCACCAAGGCCGTGATGAGCCGCAGCGCGCGCGTGCTGATGGAAGGCTGGGTGCGGGTTCCGGGCGACGCCTGCTGATCCCGTCCCGCCACGCCGGCCCGGCCAGGTGACGTGCCGCGGCCGGACATTTTTGTCGATACGATGGTGGAGATTCCACCCACCCTGGTTTATTATCCTGCAACGTCAAGTCGTCCCGGAGAGGGCGCGCGAAAGGGATAGTCCGGGATGGATAGAATAACGAGCAAACCTGCAATCATCTCCGCGGCGCTGGACCTGGTCGCGGCGCCTGCCTGCGCCTGCGACGTCTCGGGGCGGATCATCGCCGCCAACGCGGCCATGGCCGACCTGGCGGGCGAATCGCCGGCGGGACGGCCCTTGCTCGACCTGTTCACCGGGCGCGCGGCGCGCCAGGCCGCGGTCGAGCTGCGTCGTGCCATGCGCGGCGAGCGCCGCTGGCGCGGCTTGCTGGCCGTGAATGGCGAGCAGGTCACCGTCGAGGTGCGCTCGCGCCCCTTGCCGCGCGATGCCGGCACGCTCGGCGCGAGCTTCGTGTTCACCGACGTCGGCGCCTACGAACGCGGCCAGGAGGCGCTGCGCACTTCCTTGTGCGAGCAGAAGGCCATCCTCGACCATGCGCCGGTCGGCATCCTGTTCACCAAGCCGGGCCTGCTCAAGGAATGCAATCCGCGCCTGTCGGAGATGGTCGGCTTCAGCGCGGCCGAACTGGCGCGGCGCGATCCGGCCGAGATGTTCACTTCCAGGGCGGCGTTCGAAGCGTTTCGCGACGAGGCCTTCGCCGCGCTGGCCGAAGGCGCCATTTTCGAGAAGGCCGAAGTCCAGTTCCGCCACCGCGACGGCTCGCTGTTCTGGGCGCGCGTGCGTGCCAGCGCCGTCGTGCCGTCGCGCCGCGAGGACGGCACCATCTGGATCGTCGAGGATGTCAGCGAAAGACGCCAGGCGCGGCGCGAGTTGCTGGCGCTGATGAACAACTCCTCGCTGGCGATCATGTTTACCCGCGAGAAGCGCATCCGGCGCTGCAATGCCGGCTTCCTTGCGATGTTCGGCTACGAACCCGGCGAGTGCGAGGATTTGCCGGTACAGCGCCTGCATCCGAGTCAAGACGATTTCGACCGTATTGCCGGCGCCGCCTATCCGCTCTTCGAACAGGGACGCACCTACCAGGCCGAGGCCCAGCTGGCGAAGAAGGACGGCACCCTGATATGGGGCAAGATGATCGGCTACCCGGTCAATCCGGACGATCCGTCTCACGGCTATGTCTGGATCGCCGAGGACCGCACCCGCCAGCGCCGCGACGAGCAATCGCTGCGCGTCGCCTTGCAGGAAAACCAGGCGATCTTCGACACCGCGGTGCTCGGCATCGCCGTCGTCGAGCATGGCCATACGCTGCACGGCAACCGCAAGATGGAAGAACTGTTCGGCTACGCGCCGGGCACGATGCGGGGCGTTCCGGTGCGCTCGCTGTATCCGGACGCGGAGCTGTGGCAGGCGGCGCGCCTGGACACGGCGCGCGATTTCGCGGCCGGGCGCGTGAGCGTGAGCGAACGGCTGCTGGCAAGGCGCGACGGCGTCACCTTCTGGGGCCGCCTGTCGGGCCGCCCCTTCGACCTCGACCATCCTGGCGGGCGCAGCCTGTGGCTGGTCGACGACGTCACGGCGCAGCACGAAGCGAGCGACGCGGTGCGCCGCGCGCGCGACGAGCTCGAACTGCGGGTCGATGCGCGCACCGCCGAACTGGCCGGCGCGAACGCGCTGCTGCAGGACGAGATCGTCGAGCGGCGCCAGGCCGAGGCGCGTGTGCACCACATGGCCTACCATGACAGCCTGACCGGGCTGCCGAACCGCGCGCTGCTGGCCGACCGCCTCGAGCACGCCATCCTGGCGGCCCGGCGCGCCGGCGCGTGCCTGGCCGTGATGTTCCTCGACCTCGACCGCTTCAAGACGATCAACGATTCGCTCGGCCATGCCACGGGCGACTTCCTGCTCAAGGAGGTGGCGAGCCGCCTGTGCCGGGCGGTGCGCGCCAGCGATACGGTGGCGCGCCTGGGCGGGGACGAGTTCGTGGTGCTGGTGCCGGGCGCGGGCTCGCGCGACGAATGCAGCCAGGTCGGCGACAAGATCATCGAGGCACTGGCCGCGCCGGTGCGCTTCGAGGGCCACAGCCTGCACATCTCGCCCTCGATCGGCATCTGCGTCTTTCCGGACGACGGCGGCGACGTCGACATCCTGATGCGCCACGCCGACGCCGCGATGTACCAGGCCAAGGCCGCGGGACGCAACAACTACCAGTTCTTCACCGAGCGCATGAACGGCGCGGCGGCACGCCACTTCGCGCTCGAGTCGAACCTGCGCCAGGCGCTCGCCAAGGGCGAGTTCGAGCCCTTCTACCAGCCGATCATGGACATGGGTACGCGCCGCGTGCATGCCCTGGAAGTGCTGCTGCGCTGGCGTCATCCGGAACGCGGCCTGGTGCTGCCGGACGATTTCATCCCGATGCTCGAAGAAAGCGGCATGATCGTGCCGGTCGGCGAATGGGTGATCCGGCGCGCCTGCGAGCAGAGCATGGCCTGGCAGCGCGCGGGCGTGGCCCCGGTGCCCCTGGCGATCAACCTGTCGGCGCGCCAGTTCATGCACCGCACGCTGGTGGCGTCGATCAAGCGTATCGTCGACGAGACGGGGATCGACCCGGCGCTGGTCGAATTCGAGATCACCGAGACGGCGCTGATGCAGCACGGCGAGCAGACGCTCGACATCCTCGACCAGATCAACCGCATGGGCATGCGCCTGTCGATCGACGACTTCGGCACCGGCTACTCGAGCCTGGCCTATCTGAAGCGCTTCCCGGTCAGGAAGATCAAGATCGACCGCGTCTTCATCCGCGAACTGGAGGCAAGCAGCGAGGACCGCGCGATCGTCGCCGCCGTCATGGCGCTGGCCAACAGCCTGCAGCTGCAGGTGGTGGCCGAAGGCGTCGAGACCGAAGAGCAGCTCGCGCTGCTGCGCGATTACGGCTGCCAGTATGTGCAGGGCTGGCTGTTCGCGCGCGCGCTCGATGCCGACGCGGCGCAGGCCTTGCTGGTGCGGTAGGGGGCACCCGCCCCAGGGCTTTAGAGCGCCTAACAAAACCTTCAGAGCAAGGCGCGGCGACGAAGACAGTACGACTGTACGGCAAGGAGCTGCAACGCAGCTATGGAGGTTTTGTTAGGCGCTCTTAATCGATGGTCGCGATGACCGGCGTATGGTCCGACGGCTGCTCCCACTTTCTCGGCTCGCGGTCGATACTGCAGGCCGTGCAGCGCCTGGCCAGCTCGCGCGAGAGCAGGATGTGGTCGATGCGCAGCCCGCGGTTGCGCCGGAATCCCAGCATCCGGTAATCCCACCAGCTGTACTGCTTGTCGGGCTGCTCGAACATGCGGAAGCAATCCGTCAGGCCCAGATCGACCAGCGCCGCCATCGCCGCGCGCTCACGCTCCGAGCAATGGATCTGGCCTGCCCATTCGACCGGGTCGTGCACGTCGCGGTCTTCCGGGGCGATGTTGTAGTCGCCCAGCAGGGCCAGCTGCGGATGGGTGCGCATCTGTTCGCCCAGCCAGTCGTGCAGCCCCTTCAGCCAGGCCAGCTTGTACACGTATTTATCGGAATCGACCGCCTGGCCGTTCGGAATATACGCGCAAACGAAACGCACCCCTTCGATGGTAGCGGCGATAATGCGCTGCTGCGAATCCTCGAAATGCGGATTGCCCTTGACCACGTCGCGGATCGGAAAGCGCGAGAGGATGGCGACGCCGTTATAGGTTTTTTGGCCGGTAAAGGCAAGCTCGTAACCGGCCGTTTGAAGTTCTGAAATCGGGAACTTCTCATCGGTCAGCTTTGTCTCTTGAATGCAGAGCACGTCAACCGGGTTCGTCTCCAGCCAGCGCAGCAGGTGGGGCAGGCGTACTTTTAATGAATTGACGTTCCAGGTTGCTATTTTCATGTCGGGGCAATAAGGATGTACGGCGTGGATGCACGGCGTGGATGCACGGCGGACCGTCCGCCGCGACTGCGCGCAGTATCGTCGCTGGAAGCAATTTTTGCAACGTGCCCGAGCCGCGCGACCGAATGGCAGCGTTGTATTTCGTTTGCTTAAATCACAAGCGCCGTGCCGTGGCGACAAGTTTGTGGTTTAAAATATATTGTCGTCAGGCTCGGTGTTATTGGGGCTGGACCAGGTGATTTCCCACGGATCACCCCTTGTTGTTCCTCATGAGGAATGTCCGGTTGTTTTTATATAACTCGCGCTGTAGTATCACGGCTAAACGGCATCTGCCGGCCTCGTCTGCGAGTGCGCACGATTGAGATTCAGTCGTGCAAGGCTTTGCGTGGCGAAATGGTACTATGGTGAAATATTGCTGTTTCGATAGCGAGTATTTGTACCCATATGAAAAGGACAGAGATGCGCAGTGCATTTGAAGCATGGGCCCAGCGCGACGGCCATATCGTTCGTCGCCGTGAAGACAAGCCCGAGGAATACCTCGTCTACGAAACCCAGCGCCGCTGGGTCATCTGGCAGGCCGCGTTGGCGCATGGCGCCAAGAGCGTCGAGGCCGCGCCGTCGAAGTTCGCCGGTGCGGAACCGGCCGCCAAGGCCGTCCAGCCGGACGAGGCCGCCGTACGCAATCGCGTGCTCAACGAGGTGCTCGACGCCTTCAGCGACCTGGATGAAGACGCCGGCATCGAAGGCCTGGTGAAAGTGATCCAGGGCTTGAAGAAGAAGCAGAAGGCCACGGCCGAACAGGCCTGAGCGAGCGGGATTGATACAGTATCGTCATTACAAGGGCGGCTTGTACGAGCTGGTCTGCGAGGCCACGCTCGAAGCCGACCTGACGCCCATGATCATCTACCGCGCGCATGACGGCTCGATCTGGGCGCGTCCAAAGGCCGTGTTCTTCGAACTCATCGAAGTCGAGGGGCTGATGGTGCCGCGCTTCGCGCCGGTGTCCTAGGGGACCGGTCGGTGACGCGGATCCCCTGACGGGCGATGCCGTCACGCGCTCATCTTGCCAAGAAAAACGGGCCGCTGCGAGCGGCCCGTTTCATTGCGCGCTAGACGATCACACGCGGTTCATCAGGAAGGCCGTCAGCAGCGGCACCGGACGGCCGGTCGCGCCTTTCTGGGCGCCGCTCTTCCATGCGGTGCCCGCGATATCCAGGTGGGCCCAGGTATAGTTGCGGGTGAAGTTCTCCAGGAAGCAAGCGGCCGTGATCGAGGCGCCGCCGGGGCTGCCGATGTTGGCCAGGTCGGCAAAGTTCGATTTCAGCTGTTCGTTGTAGAGGTCGCCGATCGGCAGGCGCCAGGCGCCGTCGCCGGTCTGCTTGCCGGCGTCGAGCAGTTCCTCGGCCAGGGCGTCATGGGCGGCGTCGTGGCGCGTGAACAGGCCGCTGTTGTGGTGGCCCAGCGAGACCACGCAGGCGCCCGTCAGCGTGGCGATGTCGACCACGGCGGCCGGCTTGAAGCGCTCGGCGTAGGTGAGGGCGTCGCACAGGATGAGGCGGCCTTCGGCGTCGGTATTGAGGATCTCGATGGTCAGGCCGTTCATCGCGGTGACGATGTCGCCAGGCTTGGTCGCGCGGCCGGACGGCATGTTTTCGCAGGTGGCGATGATGCCGATCACGTTCAGCTTCAGGCCCATCTCGCCGATCGCGCGGAAGGTACCCAGCACCGAGCCGGCGCCACACATGTCGAACTTCATTTCGTCCATGCCGGGGCCGGCCTTGATCGAGATGCCGCCGGAGTCGAAGGTGATGCCCTTGCCGACCAGGACCGTGGGGGCATCCTTCTTGTTGCCGCCCATATGCTTGAGGACGATGAACTTCGGCGCTTCATCGCTGCCGCGGGCCACGGCCAGGAAAGAGCCCATCTTCAATGCCTCCAGCTGCTTGCGCTCCAGGACTTCGACGTCGAAGCCGTGGTCGTCGGCCAGCTTGCGCGCGACGGTGGCCAGGTAGGTCGGGGTGCAGATGTTGGGCGACAGGTTGCCCAGTTCCTTGGTCAGGTTCATGCCGTTGGCGATCGCGATCGCCTGCGCCAGCGTGGCCTTGGCCGCGTTGTCGGCCAGCGGCAGGGCCAGGGTGATCTTGCGCACGCCGGCGAGGGCTGGATCTTTCTTGCTCTTTTGCGTGTCGGTACGGAATTCGCCTTCGGTGGCGGCGATGACGATCGCGCGCGTGGCCCATTCAGGCGTGCGCTCTTTCACTTCCGTCATCGGAAATGCGATAATGGCGTCTGCCGCGCCCAGCGACGCGAAGGCTTTGAACGTCGCGCCGACTGCGGTCATGAAATTCTTTTCGCCTACCGTCTCGTCGGCGCCCATTCCGACCAGCAGCACGCGCTGCGCGGCCACGCCGGCCACGCCGCGCAGCAAGAGGGTCGAACCGGCCTTGCCGGTAATGTCGCCCGACTTCAGTGCCGCCGTGATTTCACCTGCTTGATCGAGGGTCTTCGCAGCCTGCGACAGTTTTTTGTTTTCGAACACCGCCACTGCCACGCAGCCGGTCTTGGCCGCGGCCAGGGTGTTTTTTGTGTCGAATGCTTTTATGCTAAAGTCCATTTGATTCTCCGTTTCGTTTTGTGCGCATCTGGTATGACCACTGCTCAACCTGCAATTATAACTATCGAATGATTTTTCAACGCGCCCTGCAACGTGAACTCGCCAGCGCGGCCGGGGCAACCTTCACGGTATTGTTTTCGGTGACCGTCACCTGGACCCTGATTGCCATCCTCGGCCGCGCTGCGGGCGGACGTGTCGATTCCGGCGACGTCCTCGCATTGATTGCATTTCAATCGGTGAATTATCTGCCAACTGTCCTGACTCTCACCAGTTTTATTTCGGTGCTGGTGGTGATCACGCGCAGTTACCGCGATTCCGAAATGGTGGTCTGGTTCGCTTCCGGCCAATCCCTGCTTGCCTGGATCCGTCCGGTGCTCACCTTCGGCATTCCGCTGGTGCTGATGGTCGGCGCGCTGTCGATGGTGGTGGCACCCTGGGCCAAGATGAAGAGCGCCGAATTCATCCAGCGGTTCGAAAAGCGCGAAGACCTCAAGCGCGTCGCGCCCGGCCAGTTCCGCGAGTCCTCCTCGAGCGACCGCGTGTTCTTCGTCGAAGGCAGCACCAACGGGTCGACCGTGGTCAAGAACGTGTTCGTCAGCACCGACCAGAAGGACGGCAGCTCGGTCGTCGTCGCGCGCGAGGGCGTCATCGAACAGGACCCCAAGGGCGGCCAGTACCTGGTGCTCAAGAACGGACGCCGCTACGAGGGCAAGCCGGGCCAGGCCGATTTCCAGTCGATGGAATTCGAGCGCTACAGCATGCGCGTGGCGACCCAGGTACCGGTGCTGGGCGCCGACGTGCCGCTCAATGCGCTCTCGACCCCGGCGCTGCTGGCCGTGAAGAACCAGTACACGCGTTCCGAACTGCTCGCGCGCATTTCGGCGCCGATCGTCTGCCTGCTGCTGGTGCTGCTCGCCATTCCGCTGGGCTTCGTCAACCCGCGCGCCGGCAGTTCGGCCAACCTGATCCTGGCCCTGCTGATCTTCTTCACCTATAACAACCTGGTCAAGATGCTCGAAGCGAGCGTCAAGCGCGAGAAGATCGATTTCGCCCTGGCCTGGTGGCCGCTGCACCTGTTCGTGGTGCTGATCATCGTCGCCTTGTTCGCGTGGCGCCTGAACGTCAATCATCACTACCACCCGCTGGTCCTGATCAATGCCTGGAAACGCAAGCGCATCCTCGCCGGCATGCCCGCCGCCCCCCAGGTGGAGTCCCGATGAAAGTCCTGCAACGCTATTTCGCGATCAACATCACGCAGGCGGTCGTCTTCGTGCTGATCGCCTTGCTCGGCCTGATCTCCTTCATGGACCTGACCTCCGAGCTGCCGTCGGTCGGCAAGGGCAACTATACCTTCCAGCTCGCGCTGCTGTACGTGGCGCTGATGCTGCCGGGGCACGTGTACGAAACCATGCCGATCGCCGCGCTGATCGGCACCATCTACGCGATGGCGCAGTTCGCGCAAAGCTCGGAATTCACGATCATGCGCGCGTCCTCGATGTCGACGCGCATGGCCGGCTGGATGCTGTTCAAGATCGGCGTCGTGTTCGTCCTGGTCACCTTCATCTTCGGCGAGCTGATCACGCCGCGCACGGCGCCGCTGGCGGAAAAGGTGCGCCTGTCGGCCAAGGGGGCGACGCTGGCTTCGGAATTTCGTTCCGGGATGTGGACCAAGGATAACGTGCACGCCGAAGGCGCGGACGGCGCGCGCGGCCCCATCGTCGGCTCGCGCTTCTTCAACGCCCGCCAGATCCGCCCGGACGGCCAGCTGATCGACGTGCGCCTCTATGAATTCGACAACGCCATGCGCATGCGCGCCCTGATCACGGCCGCCAGCGCCACCTTCAGCGGCAACGGCACCTGGCGTCTGAAGGACGTGAGCGAGACCCTGTTTACCAACAGCCGCACGCTGCCCCTGCCGGGCGCGCCGGTGCCGCAGGGCCAGACCATCCAGAGCACCTACGGCCAGGAGACCAGCGCGGTCTCCACGCGCAAGGTGGCGACCCTGGACCTGGTCTCGGAAATCACCCCGAAGATCCTGCAAGTGTCGCGGCGCGATCCGGAACGCATGTCGGCCAACGAACTGGCCGTATATTCGCGCCACCTGGCCGAGAACCGCCAGGAGAGCGAGCGCTTCCAGATCGCCTTCTGGAAGAAGATCATCGACCCGCTCGCGATCTTCGTGCTGATGGCGCTGGGCCTGCCTTTCGCCTACCTGCACACGCGCAGCGGCGGCGTGAGCCTGAAGATCTTCATCGGCATCATGATCGGGGTCGGCTTCATCCTGATCAATTCGCTGTTCTCGCACCTCGGGCTGTTGTCGACCTGGCCGGCCTTCTTCACGGCCGTGGCACCGAGTCTGCTGTTCCTGTTGTTGGCAATCGGCGCATTGCGCTGGGTAGAAAGGCATTGATGACACGCGCACTGGTATTGTTCGCCCACGGCGCCCGCGCCGCCTCCTGGGCCGCCCCGTTCGAGCGCCTGCGAGACCTGACCGCGGCGCGGCTGCCCGGGTGCACGGTGCGGCTGGCCTTCCTGGAGTTGATGGAGCCGCGCTTGCCGGAGACGGTGTCGCAGCTGGTGGCCGACGGTGTCGGCGATGTGACGATCGTGCCGGTGTTCCTGGGGCAGGGCGGGCATTTGCTGCGCGACCTGCCGCTGCTGGCGGACGGCTTGCGCACGGCCCATCCGGGCTTGCGCCTGAACGTGGCCGGCGCGGTCGGCGAAGATCCGGACGTGCTCGACGCCATGACGAACTATTGCGTGCGCTCGATTCTTTGAGGTAGACCCGGGCGTCCACCCTGCCAGCCCCGGCTTCGGTGCGCGATCCGGGGCGCGCTGTGCTACCTCAATCCAGGTCCGCCGCCTCGTGCCGTTCCGGCACCTGCTCCTCCGGCTTGCCGCGCACCTTGTTCACCTTGCGCCCGCGAATGACGGCGGGACGCGCCGCGATCTCGTCGGCCCAGCGCCGCACGTGCTGGTACTCGTGCACCGACAAGAACTCGCCGGCCTCGTACAGTTCGCCCTGCACCAGCGCCCCATACCAGGGCCAGATTGCCATGTCGGCGATCGTGTAGTCGCCGCCGGCGATATAGCGCTTGCCCGCCAGCTCGCGATCGAGCACGTCGAGCTGGCGCTTGACTTCCATCGCGAAGCGGTCGATCGGGTATTCCAGCTTTTCCGGCGCGTAGGCATAGAAGTGGCCGAAGCCGCCGCCCAGCAGCGGCCCCGCACCCATCTGCCAGAACAGCCAGTTCAGCGTTTCGGTGCGCGCGGCCACGCCGGCCGGAATGAAGGCGCCGAACTTTTCGGCCAGGTACAGCAGGATCGAACCGGACTCGAAGACCCGGATCGGCTCGGGCCCGCTGCGGTCGATCAGCGCCGGGATCTTCGAGTTGGGATTGAGCGCGACAAAGCCGCTCGAGAACTGCGCGCCTTCGTGGATGCGCACCAGCCAGGCATCGTATTCGGCGCCCTGGTGGCCGGCCGCCAGCAATTCTTCGAGCATGATCGTGACCTTCTGGCCGTTCGGCGTGGCCAGCGAATACAGCTGCAGCGGATGCCTGCCGACCGGCAGCGCGGCCTCGTGGGTCGGGCCGGCGATCGGCCGGTTGATGTTGGCGAACGTGCCGCCGGGGGAGGCCGGCGGGGTCCAGACCCGGGCCGGCTCGTACTTCGATTCTGCAGTCATCGACGTCTCCTGGAAATGCGTGGGGGAATGCGCCGCGGCCGCATCGGGCGCGCGCCTTGCTGATCCTGAAGCATGAGCTTACCTGAGTCCGGGCATTCGCGCCGGCGCTCCTCGACCCGCCGCCGGCACCGGTTTTCCGTTATTGTCCCGGCAAGCTTTGCACGCAAGTGGAGAAGGCTTGTTTCCGATCATGGCGGTGTGCCGCCCTTGGGTTTGACAGTCCTTCCGAAGCGGCCGACACTGCTTCGGGCATTTCCGGCCGCGTCGGCCACAACCAACCTGCGCGCTTTCCATGCTTTCATCTTTCATCAAGCAGTTCCTGGCGCTGTTCCTGCGCTTGCGCGCCGATGGGACGGGCTGCCAAGCAGGCATCCGCCTGCCGGGCGGCCTGTTCGCGCAGACCCGCTGCGCGCGCCACATCGACGCCACCGCGCGCCGCGTGGCCGCCACCGGCGTCAAGATCGCCACCCTGTCCGGGCGCCTGCGCGCGGGCAGCGTTCCGGGCATGGTCGACGCCGACCGCAGCCTGCGCCGCATGCTGGGCGAATTGAAGGAAGAATTGAGCGGCATGCGGCGCGACCTGGCGCGCTGGCACAGCCGCGAATGCCGCGGCCGCGCCGGGGCGCGCCTGGAAGCGGCAATCGCGCGCCTGAACCGCATCGTGGCCGACACGCATGCCGCCGCCGACCGCCTGCTGGGCCAGATCGAGGAATACGACAGCGCCCGCGGTTGACTCAGGCGCTGCGCACCTGGCGCGCGGGAATGCCGGGGCCGGCCTGGTGCTGGCGCAGGCGCAGCGCCTCGCCGATCATCACCAGCACCGGGCCATGCGCCGCCTCCAGGCCGCGCGCCAGGTCGTTCAGGGTCAGGCGCGCGATGCGCTCGTCGGGCCGGCTGCAGTTTTCCACCACCACCACCGGCGTATCGGCGCGCCGTCCTTGCGCCAGCAGGCGCTCGGCGGTCGCGGCGGCCTCGCGTCCGCCCATGTACTGGACCAGCGTGTCGGTATGCGGCAGGGCGGGGTGTTCCGGCTGGTCGGGGCCGGTGCTGGAGGTGAAGAAGGCGACGCTGCGCGCCACGCCGCGCTTGGTGAGCGGCTGCCTGGTCGCCGCGGCGGCGGCGACGGCGGTGGTAATGCCGGGCACGATCTCGACGTCGATGCCCGCCGCTTCCAGCGCCCGCAACTCCTCGTCGGCGCGCCCGAACAGCATCGGGTCGCCTCCTTTCAGGCGCACGACGCGCTCGAACTTGAAGGCGCATTCGACCAGCAGCGCATTGATCGCATCCTGGGCGGTGGAGCGCTGGCCCGAGCGCTTGCCGACCGAAATCAGTTCGGCCTGGCCGCACAGAGCGAGCATCTCGGCAGTGACGAGCGCGTCGTAGAGGACGACATCGGCCCCGCCGAGGATGCGCGCGCCGCGCACGGTGATCAGGTCGGCGGCGCCGGGACCGGCGCCGACCAGCCAGACCTTGCCCGGACTGCCGGATCGCGCCGGCAGCGCGTCGTCAAGCAAGGTCATGGCTGCCCCCGTGTCATTCACCCAGGCGAATCATACCCGCGGCAACGGTCTGGTGGGTGACTTCATCGATCAGGATGAAGGAACCGGTGGCCCGGATGTCGGCGTAGGCGTCGGCCGCCAGCGCCTGCTGCACGTTCAGGTGGATGCGCGCGATGTCGTTCAGCTTCAGGCCTGCGGCCGGGTTGTCGACCGCCTTGCGCTGCTGGGTGTTGATGTCGAGCAGGGTTTCGACTGCCGTGACCTTGGCCGCCGTCTGGCGCGTGCCGTGCTTGATCCAGTACTTGCGGCGCAGGTCGAGCGGCTCGTCCGACATCCAGCAGACATCGGCCACCACCTGTTTCAGCAGCGTGGCCGGGGCATCGGCGCCGGCGAGGGTATCGCCGCGCGAAATGTCCAGGTATTCCTCGAGCAGCAGGGTCACCGACTGGCCGGCGCCGGCTTTCTGCAGCGCGCCGTCGAAGGTGACGATCTCCTTGACGGTCGCGCTCTGGCCAGAAGGCTGCACGACGAGCTTGTCGCCGACCGCGACATTGCCCGATTCGATGCGGCCCATGTAGCCGCGGAAGTCGTTGGCTTCATGGCCGTTGTGGCGGGCGACGAGCTGCACCGGGAAACGGAAGGGCGCAAGATGGGCTTCGCTGCCATGGGCTTCGTCGTAGACCGAGAGCGACTCGAGCAGCTCGATCAGGGTCGGGCCGGTGTACCAGTCCATTTTTTCGGAGCGCTCGACCACGTTGTCGCCGGCCAGGGCCGACAGCGGAATGGGGGTGACGTCCTTCAGGCCCAGCGAGGCGGCGAACTCGGCATAGGCGGCGACGATGCGGTCGTAGATCGCCTGGTCGTAGCCGATCAGGTCCATCTTGTTGACGGCCACGATCACGTGTTCGATCTGCAGCAGGTGGGCGATGGTCGAGTGACGCTTGGTCTGGATCAGCAGCTCGACACCAGCCCCGTCTTCGCCCAGCTTCACCTTGGACACGTCGACCAGGATGATGACCGCGTCGGCGGTCGATGCGCCGGTGACCATATTGCGGGTGTACTGCTCATGGCCCGGGGTGTCGGCGATGATGAACTTGCGCTTCGGGGTGGCGAAATAGCGGTAGGCCACGTCGATCGTGATGCCCTGTTCGCGCTCGGCTTCCAGGCCGTCGGTGAGCAGCGACAGGTCGATCGTGTCGCCCACGGTGCGCTTGTGCTTCGAGCGCGAGACGGCAGCCAGCTGGTCCGCGAAGATGCCCTTGCTGTCGAACAGCAGGCGGCCGATCAGGGTGCTCTTGCCGTCGTCCACCGAGCCGGCGGTGATGAAACGCAGCAGGCTGTGCTGGGTCAGGTTGTCGGTACCGGAGTCAATGCGGGCGTTCATCAGAAATATCCTTGCTTCTTGCGTTTTTCCATCGAGGCTTCGGAGGTCTGGTCGTCCATCCGGGTGGCGCCGCGTTCGGTGACCTGGGTCACGGCGGTTTCGGCGATGATCGATTCGACCGTGCTCGCCGTCGAAGACACCGGGCAGGTGCACGAGATATCGCCGACGGTGCGGAAGCGCACCACCTGCGTCTCGACCGTTTCGCCTTCTTTCGCGGGGGTGAGCGGCGTCAGCGGCACCAGCAGGCCGTTGCGCGGGATCACCTGGCGCTCGTGGGCAAAATAGATCGTCGGCAGCGCCAGTCCTTCGCGGGCGATGTACTGCCACACGTCCAGTTCGGTCCAGTTCGAGATCGGGAACACGCGCATGTTTTCGCCCGGGTGGACGCGGGTGTTATACAGGTCCCACAGTTCCGGACGCTGGGCTTTCGGGTCCCACTGGCCGAATTCGTCGCGGAAGGAAAAGATGCGTTCCTTGGCGCGCGCCTTTTCCTCATCGCGGCGCGCGCCGCCGATGCAGGCGTCGAAACCGTGTTCGGCGATCGTTTCGAGCAGCGTCACGGCCTGGGCCGCGTTGCGCGAATCGGTGGCCGGGTTGCGCAGGCGCACCGTGCCCTTCTTGATCGAATCCTCGACCGAGCCGACGATCAGGCGTTCGCCGAGTTCGGCCACGCGCGCATCGCGAAAGGCGATCACTTCGTCGAAGTTGTGGCCGGTATCGATATGCACCAGCGGGAAGGGGAATTTGCCGGGGCGGAAGGCCTTTTCGGCCAGGCGCAGCAGCACGACCGAGTCCTTGCCGCCCGAAAACAGCAGGGCCGGATTGCTGCATTCGGCCGCCACTTCGCGCAGGATGTGGATCGCTTCCGATTCGAGGGCGTCGAGGTGGCGCGCGTTGACGGTGGCCAGGATGCCGGCGTTGTCAGGGAGATTCGTCATGAAATGCCTTGTGCTTTCTTGTGGCTCAGGCGGCCACGGATTTGATACGAATGAGTTTTCCATCGACCACGTGCAGGCCGCATTCCTTCGATTCCGGGTTTTCCCACCACCAGCGTCCGGCGCGCACATCCTCGCCCGGCGTGATGGCGCGGGTGCAAGGCTCGCAGCCGATCGACGGATAGCCGCGGTCGTGCAGCGCGTTGTAGGGCACGCCGTTGGCGCGGATGTAGTCCCAGACCTCGGCCTCGCTCCAGTCCGCCAGCGGATTGAATTTCACCATGCCGTGCGCCGGATCGTCTTCCTGCACGCCGAGTTCGGCGCGCGTGCTCGACTGGGCGCGGCGCTGGCCGGTGATCCAGGCCTTCTTGCCGGCAAGGGCATGGCCGAGCGGCTCGACCTTGCGGATGCGGCAGCATTCGCGGCGCATCTCGACGCTGTCGTAGAAGGCGTTCAGGCCGTTCTGCGTCACGTAGCGCTCCACCGCGGCAGGGTCCGGACGGAACAGGGCGATGTCATAGCCGTAGGTCGCCTTCACCGCGTCCAGCACGGCAAGCGTTTCCTTGGGCAGGCGGCCCGTTTCCAGCGAGAAGATGCCGATCGGCAGTCCAGCGCGCAGGATCAGGTCGGTCAGCACCATGTCCTCGGCGGCCAGGCTGGAGGCGAACACGGCCGGCGAAAACTGGTCGGCAATGCGCGCCAGGATGGCCTGGGTATCGGCGACGCGGGTAGCGAGATCGCTCATGCTGGTCCTTTAAATGCCGGCGCCAAGGTCGGTATGTTCGAGCGGCACGTCGCGCTCCGTGCGGCGGAACAGCGGCAGCGGCTGGTCGACCGAGGCCTGGTAGGTTTCCGAGAACACGGTCAAGCCTTTCAGGGCGTCGTGGATCGAGCGGTCCTGGCGCGTGGCGTAGGCATTGAAGCCGACGCGCGACATCGAGAACAGCTGATCGCGCAGTACGTCGCCGATGGCGCGCAGTTCGCCGGTGTAGCCGAGGCGCTTGCGCACGTTGAAGGCGATCGAATAGCCGCGGCCATCGCTGAATTTCGGGAAGTCGACGGCAATGACGGCAAAGCGGTCCGCGTCGCCCTTCAAGGCTTCGAAGCGCTCGTCGGCGGCGATCCAGACGCCCAGCTCGGCGCGTTGCGCCAGCTTGTCCTTCTGCGCCAGCCAGACCGTCAAGGGAAAGATGACCTTGCCTTCCGGCACGACGACGGACTCGGGCAGATCGCCTTCGTCCAGGCGCAGCACGCTCCACTCATCGGGAACAACCTCGCGTCCACGGATAATCTCTTTATGTGCTTCAAGCATGGTCTTCCCCAACCAGTTCGCCTTTGGAAATCGGCGTGGCGTACACGTGTTCCTTGAATGGCGCGATGCCCAGGCGCTGCGCGGTCTCGACGAAACGCTCGCCTTCGACGCGGTTGCGCACATACACCTGCAGCAGGCGGTCGATCACTTCCGGCATCTGGCCGCCCGAGAACGACGGGCCGATGATCTTGCCGATTGCCGAGTCATTGCCCTGGGCGCCGCCGATCGAGACCTGATACCACTCGCTGCCGTCCTTGTCGACACCGAGCACGCCGATCGAACCGACGTGGTGGTGGCCGCAGGCATTGATGCAGCCCGAGATGTTGAGCTCGATGTCGCCGATGTCGTGCTGGAAGTCGAGGTTGTCGAAACGCTCGGCAATGGCGGCTGCGATCGGGATCGATTTCGCGTTCGCCAGCGAGCAGAAATCGCCGCCCGGGCAGGAAATGATGTCGGTGAGTAAGCCAATGTTCGGCGTGGCCAGGCCCTTCGACTTGGCCAGGGTCCAGACCTCGAACAGGTCGGCTTGCTTCACATCGGCCAGCACCAGGTTCTGCTCGTGCGTGACGCGCAGCTCGCCGAAGCTGAACTTGTCGGCCAGGTCGGCCACGAAGTCGATCTGCTCGGCGGTGGCGTCGCCCGGCGGCACGCCGGTTTTCTTCAGCGACAGCACGACCGCGGCGTAACCCGGCACCTTGTGCGGCTTGACGTTACGCTGCAGCCAGTTCGCAAAGGGCTTGCTGTCCGCATGCGCGGCCAGCGGATCGATGTTGTCGAGCGCGGCGTAGGCCGGCGCCGCGAAATAGGCCGCGACGCGGTCGTATTCTTCGCGCGTCAGCGTTTCCGGGCCATCCTTCAGGTCTTGCCATTCTTCCTCGACCAGGCGCGCGAATTCCTCGACACCCAGGGCCTTGAGCAGGATCTTGATGCGGGCCTTGTACTTGTTGTCGCGGCGCCCGTAGGAGTTATACACGCGCATCACGGCTTCGGTATAGGTCAGCAGGTGCTGCCAGGGCAGGAAGTCGCGGATCACGCTGCCGATGATCGGCGTGCGGCCCATGCCGCCGCCGGCCATGAACTTGAAGCCGGCTTCGCCTGCTTCGTTGTGCGTGAGCGTGAGGCCGATGTCGTGGATCGCGATCGCGGCGCGGTCTTCCACGGCGCCATTGATGGCCACCTTGAATTTACGCGGCAGGGCGATAAATTCTGGGTGGAAAGTGCTCCACTGGCGCAGGATCTCAGCGAAGGGACGCGGGTCCATGATCTCGTCGGCCGCGACGCCGGCGAACTCGTCGGTCGTGATGTTGCGGATGCAATTGCCCGAGGTCTGGATCGCATGCATTTCGACCGAGGCCAGGTCGGCCAGGATGTCCGGCGTCTGTTCCAGTTCGATCCAGTTGAACTGGATGTTCTGGCGCGTCGTGAAGTGGCCGTAGCCGCGGTCGTACTTGCGGGCGATGTGGGCAAACATGCGCATCTGCGCGCTCGACAGCAGGCCGTAGGGCACGGCGATGCGCAGCATGTAGGCGTGGCGCTGCATGTACAAGCCGTTTTGCAGGCGCAGCGGCAGGAACTCTTCTTCCGTCAACTCGTCGTTCAGGCGGCGCGCCACCTGGTCGCGGTACTGCGCGATGCGTTCGCGGACGATGAGATGGTCGTATTGGTCGTAACGATACATAGTATTCCTGGAGTAGGGCGGGTATGAGTACCCTTAAGCTAGCCTGAATAGTAAGCGAAAGGAGCTTTATTCCAAACGACTGACAATTTATTTGCTTATATACGGTAAGGGCATAAGCAATCGCATAAAATACGGGTTTGGCATTTCTACCATCAAACAACAGGAATGAATCTCCATCAACTGCGTTTCGTGCGCGAAGCCGTGCGCCAGAACTACAACCTGACCGACGCCGCCAAGGCCTTGTTCACGTCCCAGCCGGGGGTGTCGAAGGCCATCATCGAGCTGGAAGAAGAACTTGGGGTCGATATCTTCACCCGCCATGGCAAGCGCATCCGCGGCCTGACCGAGCCCGGCCGGCTGGTGCTCGAGTCGGTCGAGCTGATCATGCAGGAAATCGAAAGCCTGAAACGCATCGGCAAGGAATACGCGGCCCACGACAGCGGCAGCTTCACGATTGCCACCACGCACACCCAGGCGCGCTACATGCTGCCGAAAGTGGTGCAGGCCTTCATGCTGAAATTCCCGAAGGTGCGCTTGTCGCTGTTGCAGGGCAACCCGAAGCAGATCGCCGACATGGTCAAGAGCGGCCAGGCCGATCTGGCCATCGCCACCGAGGCCATCGCGGCCATGGATGGGCTGGTGACGCTGCCCTGTTACCAGTGGGAACATGTGGTGGTGGTGCCGCCGGAACACGACTTGTTGCGCTCGAAAGCCGTGTCGCTGGAAGAGATCGCCAGTTATCCCCTGATCACCTATGACGCGGCCTTTGCCGGGCGCAGCAAGATCGATCACGCTTTCAACTTGCGCGAACTGAAGCCGGACGTGCTGCTCGAAGCGATCGATGCCGACGTGATCAAGACCTATGTCGAGCTGGGCATGGGCGTGGGCATCATCGCCGGCATGGCCTTCGACCCCGAGCGCGACCGCAACCTGCGCACGATCGCGGTGGGCCACTTGTTCGGCATGAACGTGTCGCGCGTGGCGGTGAAGCAGGGCGCCTACCTGCGCAGTTACATTTATACCTTTATCGAATTGCTGGCGCCGAGCCTGACGCGCAAGATGGTCGAAGGCGCGATGCGCGGCGGCGAAGACTACGAGCTGTAAGTACCGGGCTGCAAGAGAAAACAATGAACAATCAATACGTTGCGAAATACTACGCCCTGCTGGGCGAAGCCCTCGAGGACAAATACCTCGAGCCGGACATGGACGAAGACATCGACGACATGAGTATCCACCTCGGCAACGTGCTTGCCGGGCACACGGTGCTGGAACTGGGCTGCGGCACCGGTTTCTGGACCGAGGTGGCGGCCGAGTCGGCGCAATCGGTGCTGGCGGTGGACATCAACGCTTCCCTGGTCGACCTCGCCCGCGAGCGCCCGATGACCGAAGGTAAAGTGACGTTCCGCGTGGGGGACGCGCTGGACTTGCCGGAAGATATAGGCAAGTTTTCAGCCGTGCTCGTCAGTTTCCTGTGGTCGCACCTGAACAAGAAAGAGCAGGAGCAGCTGCTCGCGACGCTGAAGAAGCGCCTGGGCAAGGACGTGCTGCTGGTGATCCTGGACGACGCCTTCGTCGAAGGCTTCAGCGAGACGATTGCGCGCACGGATGCGGACGGGACCACGTACCAGATCCTGACCACGCCGGAAGGCGAGCGGATCGAAGTGGCCAAGAGTTACCAGTCCGATAGTGCGTTGCGCAAACGCTTGGGAAATGTCGCGAAAGAGATCAAGATCGAGCGGATCGAGTTCTTCTGGATTCTGACTTGCCGCTTGAAATAATTTCCGGAACGGTCCCGCCCGAACGGCGCGGGTGAGGTCCACGCGCGCCGTTCGTTGCAGCAGACGCACACCGCGGTGCGCCTCCCGATGGATCAGAACGCGTGACGCACGCCCAGCGACAGCACGCGCGGGTCCGCGCCGGCGACGCTGACCGGCGTGCTGCCGGTCGTGGTCGGGACCAGCGCGGTCGACGACGAGTTCAGGCCGAAGGTGCCGCGTGCGTCGTTGCGCATCGAGCCGTAGCTGGCGTACAGGTTGGTGCGCTTCGACAGCGCATGCGTGTAGGCGACGGCCCAGGCATTCCCCCTGGCGCCGCTTTCGATCTCGTTGCGCTGCAGGTTGACGAAGAATTTGTTGACGCCCATCGTATAGGCCGCGCCCAGGTTCATCTGCTCGAACTCGTTGTTCGGGCCGGCCTGGTCGGCCGACAGGTAATTGGCCTTGATGTCGACGTCGCCCAGCTTGAGGCCGGCGCCGACGGCCAGTTCCTTGTCGTCCTGCGTCGCCAGGCGCTCGAGGCGGTGGTAGCCGGCGCCGGCGTAGAACGGGCCGTTCGCGTATTCCAGCGCCACGCCCATCAGGTCGCCCGAAGGATCGACCGTGCGCTCGCCGGCGCCATAGGCGGCCAGCAGGCTGAAGCCGGCCAGCGGCGCGCTCTTGAAGTTGACCGAATTGGACAGGCGGCGGGTCAGGCGGTTGGCGGTGAAGGCGGACAAGTTGCTACCGTAGAAGCCCTGGCCGAGGACGTCGGTGGCGGCGGCGACCGAGGCGATCGGGCTGTACTCGCGCCCGATCGTCAGCTGGCCGAAGCCGCCTTGCAGGCCGACCACCGAGCGGCGGCCGAAGAGGGCCGAATCGGCGGCGCCGGTGTCGATCGCGACACCCGCTTCGATATTGAAGATCGCCTTCAAGCCATTGCCCAGATCCTCGGTGCCGCGAAAGCCCAGGCGGCTGCTCGACTGGTTGCCCGAATTGATGACGGTGCGGCGGCTCTCGCCCGGAACGCCGGTGTCTTCGACGGCGACGGCCGCATCCATGATGCCGTAGATGGTGACGTTCGATTGCGCGTGCGCGAACAGCGGGAGGGTCGTGATCAGCGCGGCGGCCAGGGCTTTGTATTGCATCAAAATCTCCAATAAGGGACGAAGGATCGAGTGGGCACACTCGAGGTCCAGCGCAGCTTACCGGTGCAATATTTCAGGCTGATGACAGCCTGAAATGTCGAAGCGACAAAGCTAAACGGTATGGTTTGCCACCGGCAGCACGATGTCGATGCGGGTGCCGGGCCCTTCGTCGGCGCTGATGGTGATCTCGCCCTTCAAGCCCCAGACCCGTTCGCGCATGCCGATCAGGCCGAGCGACTCGGCCTTCTCCATGTCTTCTTCGCTGATGCCGCGGCCGTCGTCGCGGATCGTGATCAGCAGTTCGCTGTTGATGCGGTACAGGTTCATCGTCACTTCGGTGGCATGGGCGTGGCGCGCGATGTTGGTCAGCGCTTCCTGGATGATGCGGAAGATGGCCGTGCTGGCCTGGTCGTCGAGGCGCAGTTCGGCTTCGTCGGCCAGCAGTTCGCAGGCGATGCCGTGGCGCTGGACGAAATCGTCGCGCAAGCCTTGCAGGGCGAAGTACAGGCCGCCCTCGTCGAGCGCACGCGGGCGCAGGTTGGTGGCGATGCGGCGCAGCGAGGTGATCGCGGTGAGCAGGTTGCCGTCCATTCCGTGAATCAGGCGCAGGGCATGGGGCGTCGCGCCACAGGTTTCTTCCAGCAGGTTCAGGTCCATGCGCAGCGAGGCCAGCAGCTGGCCGAGGTCATCGTGCAGTTCGCGCGCAATATGGGTGCGTTCTTCCTCGCGGATGGTCTGCAGGGCCGACGAGAGCTGGCGCAGCTGGTCGTGCGAGCGCGCCAGCTTGCGCTGCACGCGCTGGCGTTCGGAGACGTCGCGCAGGATGATCGTGTAGACGGTACGGCCGTCGTGCGGGGTATCGGCGATCGAGCCTTCGATGGCGAAATGTTCGCCGTTGGCGCGCAGGCCGGTGCCGGCGTAATCGGTGCTGCGGCGACCGGCCCGTCCATCGGCCTTGAAATACTCGAGCGGGCCCGGATGATCGGTTTCCGGCGCCAGGATGAAGCGCGCCAGCGGACTGCCTTCGAGCTCCTCGACGGTGACGCCGAACATGCGCGCGGCCGCCGGATTGGCCAGCACGATGCGGCTGCGCTCGTCGGTGGCGATGATCGCCTCGCTGGCGTTGTGGACGATGCGCCGGCTGTGGCGGGACGGCGCATCGGCCGAGCCGTCCTGGTCGAGGCGCGCCGTCAGGCGCCCGCCGAGGAAGCCGAGCGCGAACACTGCCAGCCTGCGCCCGCGTGGGCGCGCACTGCGCTGTTGTCTCATGTGGATATGCCTGCGGTAACGTCCGCGCATGCGGACCAAACGCTACGATACGGCGGGCGGGGGGAAGGGTGCTTGAGGGCGGACAAGGGGGGCGGGCGCCTCGGCAGGCATGCGTATCGGCATGCCCGCCATGCCCCGATGCTGGCGTGTTGCTGCTCGACCATTGATAACTTAAAACATAGGCGCTGTCACCGTTACGTGTTGACGAGTCCCATTGCCGCTCGCAGGAAGCGCTCCGGTGACGCAATGCGCTCGCCATCGAGCGCCCAGCGCCAGCCCAGGTAATTCGGCAAGTAGCGTGAAGCTACGCCATGGAAGCGTGCCAGCCACTGCCTGAATCGGCGCTGATAGGCGTTCACGTTTTGCACATGGACGGCGCCGCGCACCCGCTCGCCCAGGCGCAGGTTCACGTACTGGTGCGAGATGCCTGCTTCGCGCGCAAAGCTCCGGTACGCCCGATGCCCGTCCGTTACCAGCAGAACGTGGGGGTCAAGCACAGGTAACAGATGGCGGTGCAACTGTTCCTTGGTAACGGCGCCGCGGCCTGTGACCGCGTCGACGGTCTGCCCGGCGCGATCGCGCGCGACCAGGATGCAATCGTGCTCGTGGGAGACGCCGCGCGTTGCGGCGACCCCGCCTCGCCGCCGCGCCGGGCGATTCAAGCGGCGTGAGCCCTTCTGCGATTCGAGCAGGAACAATTCGTCGGCCTCGGCGATGCCTGCCAGGCGCGCGGGACGGTCGTGCCTGGTCAGTTCAAGGAAGCGATGACGCCAGCGAAAGCTGGTGTTGCGGTGCACGTCGACGTGCGTTGCCGACCTGCGTACGCTCTTCGCGTCGAGCATCTGGCCCAGATAGTCGAGCCACTTGTCGCGCTGGCGCAGCCGGGAAAGGGGTGTTCCGGACAGGCGTGTGAAGGTTTTGCCGCAGGCGCGGCAGCGATAGCGCTGCAGGCCGCGGCTGTGGCCGTGCCGGTAGCTGCGTTCGCTCTTGCAAGCAGGGCATCGCGGTGGCAGGCAAGCTGTGCCGTCGATCGCTTCGCAAACCCGGTCCAGCCCGAGCGAGGGCCGTAGCGCCTGCACGAGGTGCGCACGCTGGCGCCTCGTCAATGTACTCAATTGCCTTAGCCATAGTGTGAAGCGTCTTGCCTGCATGCCAGACTCCGCTCGATGGTCGAATGGCAGTTCGACCTCGCTAGAGCCCAGCAGTTCAATTTCTACACGTAGCGGTGACAGCGCCAAAACATACAACGCCCGCCCTACAAGGTCCGGCATACAAGGCCCAGCATGAGGCGCGCGGCGGCCAGGCTCACATCTGCTTGAAAAGATGCAAGAAACTCCGGCTCACTTCCAGCTTCTCCGGCCGCCCCTTGACCAGCACCAGGTGGCGTCCGCGGATGTCGCGCGTCACGCCTTCGATGGCGTTCACATTCACCAGCGTGGCGCGGTGGATTTGCCAGAACAGGGCCGGGTCGAGTTCGTCGGCCAGGTCGCGCACGGGCTTGCGGATCAGGGCTTCGAACTTCTCGGTCTGCACGCAGGTGTATTTTTCGTCGGAGCGGAAGAACAGGATGTCCTCGACCGGGATCATGCGCAAATCCTGGCCGATGCTGGCCTGGATCCATTGCAGATGTTTCGGTTTCGGTGCGGCGATCTTCTCGGCGAGCTGCGACAGCATCGCGGTGACGCTGTCGTTGACGGCCAGGCCCGGCTTGTCCAGGCGCGCCTTCAGGCGCTCGACCGTCACCTTCAGGCGCTCCGGTTCCGAAGGCTTCAGGATGTAATCGACGGCGCCGCGCTCGAAGGCCTCGACCGCATACTGGTCGTAGGCGGTGACGAACACGACCTGGCTGCGCTCGCCGATCTCGCGCGCCGCTTCGATGCCGGTCTTGCCAGGCATGCGGATATCGAGGAAGGTGAAATCGGGCTTGCACCGGGCGACCAGTTCGACTGCTTCTTCGCCATTTTTCGCCTCGCCCACGATATCGAGTTCCGGCCACACCTGTTCCAGGCGCATGCGCAGCTGGTCACGCATCAGTCTTTCGTCATCGGCAATAATTGCAGTCGGCATGGCGGTGGTCCTGGCGGGAAAGAGAAGTGACAATTATTCAACGAATCGGCCTCGCAGGCAAGGCCGGAAAGCTTACTTCGATACCTGGTACGGCACCTCGACCATCGCGATCACGCCGCTCGGGCTGTTGGCGGCAATGTGCAGCTGGCCGGCCTCGCCGTGCAGGAGGCGCAAGCGCTCGCGGATGGTCGGCAGGCCCAGGCCGGTGCCAGTGCTGGGCATCACGCCGAAACCGACGCCGTCGTCGGTGACGGTGACGCGCAGCTTGTGGTCGGCCACGTCGGCGACGATCTTCAGGGTGCCGCCCTCGGGTTTGCATTCAAGACCGTGCTTGATCGCATTTTCGACCATCGACTGCAACATCATCGGCGGAAAGGCCGCGCTGCGCAGGCTGTCGGGAATGCGCATCTCGACCGTCAGGCGTTCTTCCATGCGCATCTTGAGCAGGTTCAGGTAAGCCGTCACCATGTCGACTTCGCGTCCGAGATTGGTCACCAGCGTGTTGTCGCGCATCTGCGGCAGCACCGCGCGCAGGTACTGGATCAGGCTGCGCTGCATGGCCGAGGCGCGCGGCGGATTGGTTTCGATCAGGTGTTCGACGGACGCAAGCGTATTGAACAGGAAATGGGGTTCCACCTGCGCCTGCATCATCTGCATCCTGGTTTCGGACAGCTGGCGCTGCATCGACGCGCGCTCGGCCGCGGCGTTCGCGCTCTGGGTCTGCTGCTCGGCGCGCTTCTTGCCGCCCATCAGCGCCTTGATGCCGAACAGCGCCATCACCAGCAGCACCACGAAGCTGTTGAACCAGGTCGAGGCCTGTTTGTGATAGCGCGACACTTTCGCTTCGGCCGCATCGTCGACCGCGCCCTCGATGGCGACCGACAGTTCTTCGGCGATCTGCGGCGGCAATTCGATATGCACCGAACCGCCCGCGCGCACGCCTTTCGGCAAGGCCGGGCCGGGCACGGTCGGCGTGCCGCTGCCGGAACCGCCGCCGATCGCGGGCACGTCCGGCGGCAGCGGCGGCAGGGGCGGCGCGGCCGGCGCTGCCGGTCCGGGCTTAATGCGCGGATTGAAACGGATGCCGCTGTCGTCGATCTCGATACTGCCCTGGTCGCGGCGCGCTGCCCGCTCGATGGCCGCCACCTCGACTTCGGCATTCGGAAACAGGTTTTCCTGGACGATGGCGCCGGCGATCAGGATCAGTGCCGCGAACAGGATGAATTTCCACCACGACAGCTGGGTCACCCAGGTGGCGACGGCATCGAAGGCGCGGTAGAGCGACGACAGGATGCCGGAAAAATAATGGTGGGTGGAGCTGCGCATGGCGGTCTTGTCTACGAATCGTGGGCGCAGCGAGTGTACCGCGTCCCTGTTGCCCGGTGCCGGTTTGCCTTGACCACATGGCATTGCCGCGCTGCGGGAATGTTGGAATGTTGCAACTTTATACCAGCGCCCGTCCACCGGCGCCTGTTTTGCGACAGCCTGCACGATGCAGGGCGTGGAATGCCGAAGCGGGAGGTTCGCTGCCGATGACTCGGTCCGGGACAGGAGCGCGCAGACTCATGGCGGCGCCCGGCCGCGGGAATGCGCCCCCTAGACCGGCATCCGGTCGCGCACGAACGCGCGCGCCGCGTCCATCCCCATCGGCTCGCTCAGCAGCAATCCCTGCAGCGCCTCGCATCCGTACGAGGTCAGGAAATCGCGCTGCGCCCGCGTCTCGACCGCCTCGCCGATCACCGGCACGCGCAGGTTGTGGGCGATATCGATCAGCGTGCGCGCCATCGTGCAGCCGTCGCTTTCGGGTTCGTCGGCGACGATCGCGTGCACCGATTCCTTCGACAGTTTCAACTGGCCGACGGCCAGCTCGCGCAGGAAGCCGAGATCGGACATGCCCTGGCCGAATGCGTCGATCGACAGCGTCAGTCCGAGCGCGCGCAGCTGCATCGCCAGGTCGCGCACCAGGCCCGGATTGCGGATCACGGTTTCCTCGCGCATTTCGATCTGCAGGCTGCCCGGATCGAGCCCGAAAGCGGCGAGGCGCGAGGCGAGGCCGGACACGAAATCCTGCTGCCCATACTCACGCGCCGAGACGTTGACCGTCACCGGCACGTCGGTCACGCCCAGCGCTTTCAAGTCGCGCAGGAAGGCGCAGGCCTGGTCCAGCACCCAGGCACCGAACTCGACGATGCGGCCGCTTTCCTCGGCCTCGGCCAGGAAGCTCGACGGCAGCAGGACGCCTTGCTCGGGATGGCGCCAGCGCAGCAGCGCCTCGAAACAGGTCACGCGGCCGCTACGCGCATCGATGCAGGGTTGGTACAGCATGAACAGTTCCTTGCGTTCGAGCGCGCGCGCCATGCCCGCGTCGAGGCGCTGGCGCGCCTCGCTGCTCGACTTCATATCGTCCGAAAAGAAATAGATCTCGCTGCCGCCGGTCGCCTTGGCGTGGTACATGGCAACGTCAGCCGAACGCACCAGCTCGGCAGCAGTGACGCCGTCGTGCGGATACACGGCCACGCCCAGGCTGGCGCCGAGCGCGATTTCCCTGTGCATGAAGGACACCGGCTGGGTCAGGTTCTGGCGCAGGCGCTCGATCATGCGCAGCGTGAAGCGCAGCGAGGGCTGGCTGACGAGCACCAGCACGAATTCATCCCCGGACAGGCGCGCCACCGTATCGATGTCGCGCACCGCGGCCTGCAGGCGCCGCGCGACGACCTTCAGCACCACGTCGCCGGCTTCGTGGCCGAAGGTGTCGTTGATGGCCTTGAAATTGTTCAGGTCGATCAGCACGACCCCGACCTGCGACTTCTGGCGCTGCGACAGGTGCAGCGCCTGCTCGATCCGGTCCCGTAGCAAATTACGGTTGGCCAGGCCGGTGAGCGCGTCGTGGTTGACCTCGTGCTCGAGGTGGGCGGTGCGCTGCCTGCTCTCGGTGACGTCGACGACGATGCCGATGAAATGCGTGGTCGCGCCATGCTCGTCCTGTACCGGCGTGACGGAGAGCTCGTTCCAGAACAGCTCGCCATTCTTGCGCAGGTTGCGGAACACGACATGGACCGGCTCGCGTGCGGCGATGGCGTGCTGCACGCGCAGGCGCTCGTCGTCGTCCATGCCGGGCGCGGCCATGAAACGCGAATCGCGCCCGATGATTTCGCTGGCGCTGTAGCCGCTGATGCGTTCGAAAGCGGGATTGACGTATTCGATCGGCGTGTCGCCCCCGTCGATGCCGGTGATGACGATGCCGTTGCTGGCCGCGTGCAGGGCCCGTTCGCGCAGGCGCAGCATGCTTTCCTGCCGGCGCCGGCTGGAGATGTCCATGCCCATTCCAAACAGGTACTGGTCGCCGTTGCAGGAGACGCGGGCGCCGCACAGCAGCATCGGCGTCTCGCGGCCGCTGCGCGACGTGAAATCGGCTTCGATGGCAACTTCTTCGCCATGCTCGAACACCCTGCGCATGGTGTCGGCGACGAGCGGGCGGACTTTCAGGTCGAACAGCTCGAGCGCGTTGGTCGCCGCCATCTCCTCGGGCGCCAGGCCGGTAATGCGCTCGTGCCTGCGGTTCCACAGCACGAAGCGTCCCTCGCGGTTGAGGGCGTACACGGTACCGGGCAAAAAGTCGATGATCGCGGCCAGCGGCGTGCGTCCGACCAGGAACGCGTCGTTCGCGCAGGGGTCATGCACGTTGTCGACGGCCGCCACCCAGGCCTGCACCTGGCCGTCGAGGCCGATCTGCGGAGACAGCGCCAGGTCGGCGTTCACCGTGCTGCCGTCGGCACGGCGCAGCGCCACGTGGTTGGTGCGGCAATGGTCCGCGGCCAGCCCGCGCCAGCGTTCGCCGCCATCTTGCGGATCGGTGTCGGCCAGCAAGCCGCCAAGCGGCTGCCCGATGACCATGGCGGGAGTAAAGCCGAGCAGTGTTTCGCATTCCTTGTTCCAGGCCGTGATCGTGCCGTCTGCATCGACCAGGAAGGCGGCGTTGGCTGTCGGTACGGACCTGGTCATGCTGGGCGCCTTTCATTCGATGGGCATCCTCAGTTGGACTGCATTAGCCTACACCCGTTCCCCAACTCATGTCGCGGTCGTTCCAAAAGCAAAAAGCCACGGCTGGGCGTGGCTTTTCTTCCCTGCGCAAGCCGGACCTCAGGCCGCCACGCTCTCCTGTCTTTCCGGCAGCGCGATCTGGTTGTCGACGCTGAACTGGTAGTCCTTGAACACGTGTTCGGCACTGAGTACCTGGTAGTTGCCGTCGGCCAGCTTGTGGGTCGTGTCCTTCAGGCGGTAAGTGTAGTGGCCGCACGTCCAGCAATTGTAGTTGCGCATGTGCGTGCACAGGCAGGTCTTGTCCATCACCGGCGGATTCTTCATCTCCGGATTGGCCAGCACTTCGCGGTTGTACGAGTTGATGTAGGCGCAGTTGCCGGTGGCATCGAGCAGGTAGCCGTAGGATTCGCAGCCCGGGCGGATGCCGGAACCGATCGCCGGCGTGCTCTTGAGCATGCGCATCGGGTAGCCGGTCGGTGAAATGCCGTTGACGATGATGTCTTCCTCGCTGGCCCGGAAGTATTCCTGCTTGACGCTCTCCGGCATGCCGCATTCGTGGGTGACGGTGAAGCGCGTCGCCACTTGCACGCCGGCCACGCCTTTTTCGAGGAAGGCCACCGCGTCCGAACCCGTAAAGACGCCGCCGGCCGCGATCAGCGGGATGTCGATGTTCTCCTGGCGCAGGTAAGCCAGGATTTCATCGATGATCAGGTGCAGGTCGTAGTTCTTCCAGTCGAAACCGAAACCCAGGTGGCCGCCGGCGAGCGGGCCCTCGACGATGATGAAGTCGGGCAGACGGTTCAGCTTGGCAACCTTGCGCAGGAACAGCTGCAGCGCGCGCACCGAGGAGACAATGATGCCGAGCTTGGCCTCACGGAAGCGCGGGTGGTCCTTGATCAGCTCGAAGGAACCCAGGTGCAGGCCGGCCGACATGGTGATGCCGTCGATGCCGGCGTCGAGTGCCGAGGACAGGCGCGTGCGCAGCGTTTCCTTGGGCGCGTTCATGGTCAGCTTTTCCATGCAGTTCACGAAAATCAGGCCGTCGCCCTTTTTCGCGGCCATGGTCGCGCCCACGTGCAGGCGCGTCGCTTCGGCCAGGCGCTCGAGGTCGAACTGCACCACCGCCTTGTCCATGTTGTTGATGTTGAACTTGTAGAGCTTGGTCTTGTCCTTGACGAAGGTCGTGTCGAACTTGCGGTCCGAAACATCCTGCACCATCGCGTCCGAGATATGGCCGATCCCGCCCAGGCGCGCCGCTTCCAGCGCGAGCTCAGAGGTTGAAATGTCCACGCCCATTCCGCCGATCATGATGGGCACATATTCCTTGTTGCCCAGACGCAGGCGGAAATCATCAACACGTTTCATTGCTATCCTTAGACTACCGAAGTTGCGAGCGAGTTTGTGCCGCCTCAATTCTACCCCAAGCAAAAACAAGGTAGCGCGAGGCGTGCGACTATCAAGAATGAGGGGGAAGCCAGCCGCGACCGGCCAGCGCCGCTCAGTCGCGGAAGTTGTTGAAGGCCAGCGGCAGGTCCTGGATGTCCTTGCGCAGCAGCGCCATCGCCGCTTGCAGGTCGTCGCGCTTGGCGCCGGTGACACGCACGGTTTCGCCCTGGATGCTGGCCTGCACCTTCATCTTGCTTTCCTTGATCGCCTTGGTAATCTTCTTGGCATCTTCGGTCTCGATGCCGTTGCGCACCTTGATCAGCTGCTTGACCTTGTCGCCGCCGATTTTTTCCACTTTTTCGGCGTCGAGGAAACGCACGTCGACCTTCCGCTTGGTCATCTTGTTGACCAGCACGTCGTAAACCTGGCTCAGCTGGAAGTCGGAATCGGCGAACAGCGTCAACTCCTTTTCCTTCTGCTCGACCTTGGCGGAGCTGCCCTTGAAGTCGAAACGGGTCGTGATTTCCTTGTTCGATTGCTCGACCGCGTTTTTCACTTCGACCATGTCTGCTTCGCAGACCACGTCAAACGATGGCATGGTGGTTTTCCTTTATGTCGCAAGTATAAGTGGCAGTATTTTAACGGACAAGCCCCGAATAGAACGACCGTTCTTGCCGGAGGAGCCTGGCCAGCCACTATAATCGACCGGTTTTCGCCTCTTCAATCCGATACCTCATGTCCATTGCTCTCCCGATCGAGCAGCACGTTCCGCTGCAAGCGTTCAACACCTTCGGCATTGCGGCGCGCGCGCGCCATTACCTGCGCGTGAGCGACCCCGCCCAGCTCGACGCGCTGCACGCGCACGCCGCCCTGGCCGGCGTTCCACGCTTCGTGCTCGGCGGCGGCAGCAACGTGCTGCTCACGCGCGACATCGACGCCCTGGTGCTGCACATGGCGCTGAGCGGCCGCGCGATCGTCGGCGAGGACGATGGCAAGGTGCTGGTGCGCGCCGGTGCCGGCGAAAACTGGCACGGTTTCGTCGACTACACGCTGGCGCAGGGCCTGGGCGGACTGGAAAACCTGTCGCTCATTCCCGGCACGGTCGGCGCGGCGCCGATCCAGAACATCGGCGCCTACGGCATCGAGACCAAGGACGTCTTCCATTCGCTCACCGCCTTCGACCTGGAAACGGGCGCGCGGCGCATCCTGCATGCCCGGGATTGCCGTTTCGGCTACCGCGACAGCGTATTCAAGCATGCCGAGGGCGCGCGCCTGGTCGTGCTCGACGTGACCTTCGCCTTGCCGCGCGAATGGCAGCCCAACCTGCGTTATGCCGAACTGGCGCAGGCGGTCGAGGCGGCCGCACTGGCGGCGCCGACGCCGCGCCAGGTGAGCGAGCTGGTGGTCGCGATCCGGCGCCGCAAGTTGCCCGATCCCGCCGAGATCGGCAATGCGGGCAGCTTCTTCAAGAATCCGGTGGTGCCGGCCGGGCAGTGCAGGGAGCTGCTGGAGCGCTTCCCGCACCTGGTGCACCACGCGCAGGCCGACGGCAGCGAAAAGCTGGCGGCGGGCTGGCTGATCGACCAGTGCGGCTGGAAGGGCAAACAGCTGGGCGCGGCCGGGGTCTATCCGAAGCAGGCGCTGGTACTGGTAAACAACGGGGGGGCGACCGGTGCGGAGGTCGTCGCCCTGGCGCGCGCGATCCAGCGCGACGTGCTGGCGCGGTTCGGGGTCGAACTCGAACCGGAGCCGGTATTCGTCTAGCGGGGCGGCGTTCAGGCAAGGAGCGGCGGGGCGGCTCAGGCGCGGAAGGCGGCGACCCGGTTACGCCCGCGCGATTTGGCCGCCAGCACCGCTTCGCCCGCCCGTGCCAGCACGGCGTCGAACACGCCGTCCTCGGACGGCACGGTCGAGGCCACCCCGACCGACATCGTCACGATGCGGCGCTCCGGCAAGGGATGCGACAGCGCCAGCCGCTCGAGCGCCGCGCGGCAGGCCTCGGCGACCTGCACCGCGCCGTCCAGGCCCGTGTCAGGCAGCAGGATCGCGAACTGCTTGCCGTCATAGCGCGCGGCCAGGTCCGACGGGCGCTTGAGCTGTCCGGTCAGCAAGCCCGCCATCCTGCGCAGGCAGAGGTCGCCCGCTTCGCGCCCCAGGCGGTGATTGAAATACCCGAAGCTGTCGACATCGCATACCAGCAGGGAGAGCGGCTGGCCGTTGCGGCGCGCGCGTTGCCATTCGCCCTGTGCGACCTGGTCGAACCGGCGCCGGTTCGGGATGCCGGTCAGGCCGTCGACGCCGTCGATCCGGTCCAGTTCGGCCTGGGCACGCGCCAGCAGGGCCTGGGAGTCGCCCAGGCGGCGCAGCGCGTCGTCGCGTTCCTGCAAGGCCTGGCTGGCCAGAGCGTGGTAGCGCAGGCGCGCCAGCAGTTCGGTCTGGGTGGGCAGTTCGGCCAGGTAGTCGCTGGCGCCGGCGGCAAAGGCGGCGTCGCGTCCGGCGTTATCGGCATGCGGCGCGAGCACCAGAAGAGGCAGCGTGCCGAGCGAGGCGTGGGCGCGGCAGGCGCGGATGAAGTCGCCGCTGTCTTCGCGCCCGCCCAGCGCGCGCACCAGCACGGCGGGGCGCAGGAGCGCCGCCTGGCCCAGCGCCTGGGTGGCGTCGGTCAGCACCAGCTCGATGTCGTCGACGCCGGCCAGCATGTCGCGTAGCGCGCCGGCAAACGGCGGCGCACCCACCAGCAGGACGCGGCATGGACTGTTCAGTGGCTCAGGTGCAATAGCGAAGGGCATCGGCGGCGAAGGTAACGGGACAGGTGGACATAGCGTAATCATCATTTTACCTGAGGAAACAAAAAATTGTTTCCGTTAGCCTACTTCGAGTGTCCGCATACAACGTTCTGCAAGACCGGTGCCGCACGAGGTAGGCTCTGGTTCCCATTCACGTCAGGAGCAAGCATGAAAGCCATCGTCACCGGCCACACCAAGGGTCTCGGCGCCGCCATCGCGGCCGAGTTGATCGCGCGCGGCATTCCGGTGCTGGGCCTGGCGCGCGGACGCGCCGCGGCGAGCGCCCCCGGCCTGCTGAGCGAGATCGAAATCGACCTCGCCGACGCCGCCGCGCTGGCCGCCCTGCTGGCGGGCGGGGCACTGAAGGACTGGCTGGCCGGGGCCGGCACCACGCTGCTGGTCAACAATGCCGGCGTGGTCGCGCCGGTCGGGCCGCTGGCCGAGCAGGATCCGCTGGCCGCGCTGCGCGCCGTCACGCTCAACGTGGGCGCGCCGCTGGCGCTGGCTGCGGCCGTGGTGCGCGCCGTGGGTGGCGAACGGCGCATCCTGCACGTCTCGAGCGGGGCGGGCAGGAATGCCTATCCCGGCTGGAGCGTCTATTGCGCCACCAAGGCCGCGCTCGACCGCCATGCCGAAGCCGTGCTGCAGGACGGCGATCCCTCGGTGCGCTGCTGCAGCCTGGCGCCGGGGGTGATCGATACCGCGATGCAGGCCGAGATCCGCGCCACGCCCGAGTCGCGCTTCCCGATGAAGGAGCGTTTCGTGCAGCTCAAGGCGCAAGGCGCGCTGGCCGCACCCGAGGCCTGCGCGCGCCAGCTGGCCGACTACCTGCTGGCCCCGCGCTTCGGCCTGCAGGCGGTGGACGATTTGCGCAGCGCCTGAGGCGGAGCGCCGGCTGCCGGGACGTATCCGCGCTCACGCCTGCACATCGATCCTCGGCATGGGGGCGGCGCGCGCGCTCCAGCGCCGCGGGGTGGTGGCGCGCGTCGTCGCGCTGCCCTCCAGCACGCGTCGTGCCAGCGCGGCCGGCACCCCGGTCTCGCGCAGGAAAGCCGCCGCCACCGCGGGGCCCAGGTTGGCGCGGTAGGCAATGGCCACGTCGATCAGCGCGCCCAGCACCGGATCGGCGCGCCGCTCCCCGCGGCGCTCTGTCAAAGCGTTCTCCACGATGTCTCCTCATGATCCGCGCTGCCGGCATCCGGCACGACCGGTCCGCTTGCGCCGGACCGCCTATTGCACGCTGATGAGTTCGACGTCGAAGATGAGCGGCGCGTCCGGCGGAATCGACGTGCCGCTGCCGGCACGTCCGTAGGCCAGCGCGGCAGGGATGATCAAAGTCCGCTTGCCGCCGGCGCGCATGCCGAGCAGGCCCTGGTCCCATCCGCCGATCACCTGGCCGGCGCCGAGCCGGAAGGAAAACGGCGTCTTGCCGACCGAGGTATCGAACTGGGCGCCCCTGAAATCGGCCTTGCCGGCGTCGTACAGCCAGCCGGTGTAGTGCACGGTCAGCGTGCGTCCGGAGGTCGCGAGCGTGCCCGTGCCCTGGACGGTGTCGAGGCGCTGGAACGCCGGCCCCTGGCCTTGCGGTGTCGCGGCGCGGTCCTTGGTATAGCGCGCGTCGGCGATGTAGCCGGTCGTGCCCGAGGGCGACAGCAGCACCAGTTCCCCCTTGTCGAGGTAGAGCGCGGCCGGCGCGTTGGCCGCCGCCTGCGGCCCGGCGTCGACCGTGCACACCGGGCCGTCGCTGTAGTTGATGCACCAGCCGCGCACGCCGTTTTCGAGCGTGGCGGTGACCGCCGGGCCGCTGCGCGCGCGGGTATAGGACGGAATGGCAATGGTCACCAGGTCGAGCGTGACCTGGGCCGTCGCCGACGACGGCGTCAGCAGCGCGGCCGTGGTTTTCGTGCTGTCCCAGGTGAGGGTAAAGTCGGCGCTCAGGCTCTCGGTGGCGATCGGCGCGCCGCCGCAGCCGTCGGCGCCGTGGAAATTGCGCACCAGTTTCAATAACAGGGCGCTGCCGGCGCCGCCCGCCATGGACACGGTGGCCACGTCCTGCATGCGTCCGAGGCAGGGGCCGTACCAGGTGCCGGGATAACTGGCAAGGGCCGGCGCCGTGACCGGTGGCGTGACCGGTGGCGTGGCCGTGACCGGCGGCGTCACGCTGGCCTGGGTTGGACCGGAGTCGGCACCGCCGCCACCCCCGCAGGCAGTCAGGGCAGCACAGGCAGCCATCAATACGAGGCTACATGGTTTGCTAATCCCGCCCCTCGAAAGAAAATGGCCATTCCGCGATGGTTTCGGCTTCGAGAAAAAGCCTACCGAATATCCGGTCAGTTTCAAGCGCATGATTATCTCCCCAGTCTCTCTTATATTTCTATTGCTCAACTAGCATTGGGCCAAGGTATTTAATTATTGTAATGGATGGTCGCTCGTGCGGCGTTATCGACAATGCGGTCGGGATTATATCGGTCCGATCGAATCCTCTATTGCTTCAGTATTCTGCGCTTTCTCGCAAGGGGAGCGCAATTGGAATAATATTACCGGTGAGTCAATAAGATGCCAGACTCTGCGGTTTATCACTCCTACAAACTCGCGTCTCTATCGGCTTGCCCTCACCGGGCGTAGGTGTTTCATTCTGCGCAACGTCACTAGAACGCTTCCGAACTTGCTGTAGGTATAGGCTTACGCGCTATGCATAAGTTAGACCAGATAGAAATTTACAATGAATGCAAAAAGTTGTCATTGTGTTCTTTTGGTCACACGAAAAAATATATGCAATTGGCGTAAATTTTTGTGCTAATTTAGTAAATACACCTTTGATCTACTCCTGGTTACTCTGCATATTGCAGACTTTCGTTTGCAATATCCGGACGTGACGGGCAGCGCTTTGCCTGCAGCTTTGAAGGAGGGGTGGTGGATGGGACAAAGAACGACATCGGTACGCATGCCGGGTCTGGCGAATATTGGAAAGTGAAGGTCCAACTATCCTAGGGGAAATAAAATGGCGAACAGTCCGCAGTATAATTTCAATGTCAATCTGGACGACCTGAACTTCATCCTCAAGCAAATCAAGATCGCGGAAAACAGCACCAAGCCGGACGGCAGCATCGATGGCACGGCGCTGCGCAATGCCGTCGGCAGTCCTCTGCTCCCATACGGCCTGCGTACCGTCGACGGCACCTGGAACAGCCTGCTGCCGGGCCTGGAACGGATGGGAGCGGCCGACAACGTCATGCCGCGCCTGATCGCCGGCGTCTGGCACGACGCGGAACACGTTCCGGCCATGTTCCTGCCGCCCGACGCGCCCGCACCGCGCACCAGCTACGCCCAGACCAATTCCGGCAACATGGTGTTCGACTCGCAGCCGCGCATCATCTCGAACCTGATCGCCGACCAGACCGGGCGCAACCCGGCCGCCGTCGCCGCCGCCGACGACCGCGCCGCGATCGCCACCTTCCCCGGCATGGAGACCGTCCAGGTGTCGGCCAACGGCACGCTGCTCATTCCGAACCAGTCGCCCGACATCGGCTTGTCGCCCCCGTTCAACGGCATGATGGCCCTGTTCGGCCAGTTCTTCGACCACGGCCTGGACCTCATCAGCAAGGGGGGCGGCACCGTCTTCGTGCCGCTGAAGGAGGACGATCCCCTGTACGTCGCCAACAGCCCGAACAATTTCATGGTGCTCACGCGTGCCTCCAACAAGCATCCCGGCCCGGACGCCATCATGGGCACGGCCGACGACCTGACCGGCCACCTGAACACCACCACGCCTTACATCGACCAGAACCAGACCTATACCTCGCACCCTTCGCACCAGGTTTTCCTGCGCGAATACGCACTGGTGGACGGCAAGACGCTGGCAACCGGCCGCCTGCTCGACGGCGCACACGGGATCGGCAACTGGGCCGAGGTGAAGGCCCAGGCCGCGGCGCTGCTGGGCATCCAGCTGGCCGATACCGACATCTTCAACGTGCCGCTGCTTGCAACCGACCGCTACGGCGAATTCGTGCGCAGCGCGAACGGCCGTGTCCAGATCGTCACCGCCACCGGCCTGGTGGAAGCCGATGCGCCGGGTGGGGCGGGCATGCCCTTGCCGGCCAATACCCTGCGCACCGGGCATGCCTTCCTCGACGATATCGCCCACAACGCCGTGCCGGGCACCTGGGACCACGACGGCGACCGCACCACGCCGGGCGTGCCGAAGACGGCCGATACCGACGATATCACCGGTCCGATCGGGAACGCGCGGCAGCCGGCCGGCACCTACGACGACGAGCTGCTCGGCCGTCACTTCATCACCGGCGACGGCCGCGGCAACGAGAACATCGGCCTGACCGCGATCCACGCCATTTTCCACGACGAGCACAACCGCCTGGTCGAAGACTACAAGAAGACCATCCTGGGCAGCGGCGACCTGCTGGTGATCAACGAGTGGCTGGCCCAGGACATCACCGCGCTGCCGACCACCGCGGCCGGGATCGCCGCGCTCCAGTGGGACGGCGAGCGCCTGTTCCAGGCCGGCCGCTTTGCCAACGAAATGCAGTACCAGCACATGGTGTTCGAGGAATTCGCGCGCGCCGTGCAGCCGAGCATCGACCCCTTCGTGTTCTCGAACTCGGCCGACATCGACCCGGCCATCATGGAGGAGTTCGCCAACGTCGTGTACCGCTTCGGCCACTCGATGCTCAACGAAACCGTGGCGCGCCTGGACGGCAACATGGCCTCGCGCGACATCGGCCTGATCGAGGCCTTCCTCAATCCGGTGGCATTCGACGGGAACGGCGCGCTCGCCCCGCACGTGGCCGTCGGCCAGATCGTGCGCGGCATGTCGCGCCAGGTCGGCAACGAGATCGACGAGTTCGTCACCGAGGCGCTGCGCAACAACCTGGTCGGCCTGCCGCTCGACCTGGCCACGCTCAACATAGCACGCGCCCGCGAGACGGGCTCGCCCAGTTTCAATGAGGCGCGCGCCGCCTTCTACCAGATGACCGGCGACAGCCAGCTCAAGCCGTACACGAGCTGGGCCGATTTCGCGCCGCACATGAAGAATCCGGCGTCGATCATCAACTTCATCGCCGCATACGGCCTGCACCCGACCGTCGCCAACGCGACCTCGCTCGAGGCAAAGCGCGCCGCCGCCACCTTGCTGGTGATGGGCAACGTGGACCTCAACAAGAACGGCGATATCGACTTCAATTCGGGCGATCCCGGCTACCTCGGTCCGCTCGAGGTGGCCCCGAGCGACCGGCTCGACTTCCTGCACGGCGATGGCGCGTGGCTGGGCGTCGAAACGGGACTGAACAAGGTCGATTTCTGGATCGGTGGCCTGGCCGAGGCGAAGCTCGAGTTCGGCGGCATGCTGGCGCCGACCTTCAATTTCGTGTTCGAAGCGCAGATGGAGAAGCTGCAGAACGGCGACCGCTTCTACTACCTCAGCCGCACCCAGGGCTTGAACATGCTCAACGAGCTCGAGTCCAACTCGTTCTCGGCGCTGGCCATGCGCAACACCGACATCGGCAACGCCGGCAACACGACGCACCTGCCCGCGCTGATGTTCACCACCCCCAGCTATACGCTCGAGATGGACCAGGCCGACCAGCGCACCGGGCTCGGCGCCGACGACACGGGCGATCCCGGCCGGCACAATCCAGTCCTGAACGCCTTCACCTCGCTGGTGACGCGCAAGGCGCCCGGCGCGGACGTGAACGACGACGGCTTCGCCGACGGCGGCCAGCTCATCTACGCCTACGACGGCGCCGACCACGTGGTGCTGGGCGGTACGCCCGGCAACGACACCCTCAAGGGCGGACGCGGCATGGACACCCTGTGGGGCGACGGCGGCGACGACCTGCTCGACGGCGGCGACGAAGCCGACCACGTCCATGGCGGCGACGGCGACGACATCATCACCGACCACGGCACCCCGGCCGGGGCCGCCGACTTCCTGCGCGGCGACAGGGGCAACGACGTCATCAGCAATGGCGCCGGCAACGACGTCGTCTTCGGCGGTGCCGGCCAGGACTTCTTCATCGTCGGCCCCGACTTCACCGAGGTGTTCGGGGGCGAGGGCAACGATTTCATCCTGGGCGGCAATGGACCCGACGCCCTGCTGGGCAACGAAGGCGACGACTGGATCGAAGGCGGCGAGGGTTTCGACACCCTGTCCGGCGAAAACTCGCAGCTGTTCTTCAACAGCTCGATCATCGGCCATGACGTGCTCAACGGCCAGGGCAACGACACCGACTACGACGGCGAGTCGGGCAACGACATCATGGTGCAGGGGGTCGGCATCCAGCGCAGTAACGGCATGCTCGGTTTCGACTGGGCGATCCACAAGGGCGACCCGGTGGCGGCCAATTCCGATCTCGGCATCCCGCTGTTCGGCCAGCAAACCCAGTTCATCCTGCGCGACCGCTTCGATTCCGTCGAGGGCTTGTCGGGCTGGAAGTTCGACGACGTGTTGATCGGCACCATCCGGCCGACCGGCGTGGCCGGCGACGGCAGCGGCGGCATCATCGGCGCGCCGCCGGACAACAGCATGCTGCTGCAAAAGGATGTGGCGTTGATCAACGGCTTGCAGGAACTGCTCGGCAGGCCGGCCGAAGCCAGCCCGAACGCCGTGGTGTTCGACCCGAGTGCCGGCGCCGATATCCTGATCGGCGGCGGCGGCAGCGACAAGATCACCGGCAAGGCGGGCAACGACCTGATCGACGGCGATGCCTGGCTCAACGTGCGCGTGGCGGTAATGTCGAAGACCAACCCGAACCTCGTCGAGCGCTCGGTCGAGAGCGTCGCCGACTTGAAGGACGACATGCTGGCCGGGCGCATCAACCCGGGCCAGCTGCGCATCGTGCGCGAGATCCTGCAGTCGCCCACGAAACTGACCGACATCGACCAGGCCATCTACTCCGACCTGCGGGCCAACTACGACATCACGCGCAACGTCGACAATACCTGGTCGGTCGCCCACGCCCGCGGCACCGGCGCCGACGGCACGGACACCATCCGCAACATCGAGGAGCTGGTGTTTTCCGACGACGTGATCAACCTGACGGGCGAGCCGCATATCGACGACATGACGCCGACCGAGCGCCATACCCTGACGGCCAACCCCGGCACGGTGGCCGCGTTCAGCAACGTGCCCGAGTCGGCCATCAGCTACCAGTGGCAGGCGCTGGCAGGCGGCGTGTTCGTCGACATTCTCGGCGCCACCGGCGCCAGTTTCACGCCGCAGCAGGCCCAGGTCGGCCTGCAGCTGCGCGTGGTGGCCAGCTTCGTCGATGCGGCCGGCCGCAACCGGAGCGTTCCGTCCGCGCCCACCAAGGGCGTGGGCGACCAGATCATCGGCACGAGCCTGAGCGAATCCCTGACCGGCACCCCCTTCGACGACGAACTGATCGGCAACGGCGGCAACGACGTCCTGAACGGGGCGGCGGGCGCGGATGTGATGGTGGGCAACACCGGTAACGACACGTACATGGTGGACGACCTCAACGACATCGTCGTCGAAGGCGTCAACGCCGGCACCGACACCGTCCAGACCACCCTGAACGCACGTATCCTGGCCGACAACCTGGAACACCTGACCTTTGCCGGCACCGGCAACTTCGTCGGTACGGGCAACGCGCTGGCCAACACCATTACCGGCGGCAACGGCAACGACACGCTCGACGGCGCCGGCGGCATCGACCGCATGGTGGGCGGGCTGGGTGACGACATCTATATCGTCAGCCAGGCCGGCGACGCCGTGGTCGAGGTCCTGTCCCAGGGCCGCGACACCGTGCGCACGACGCTGGCGGCCTACACCCTGGCGTCCGAGGTCGAGGAGCTGGTCTACACCGGCGACGCCAATTTCTCCGGCAAAGGCAACAGCATCGGCAACATCCTGCGCGGCGGCGCCGGCAATGACACCCTCGACGGCGGCACCGGCGGCAACGACACCCTGTTCGGCAACGACGGCAACGACGTGCTGCGCGGACAAGGCGGCGAGGACGTGCTCGAAGGGGGGCTGGGCGACGATACCCTCGATGGCGGCAGCGGCGGCGACACCATGCGCGGCGGCAGCGGCGACGATACCTATGTCGTCACGAGCAGCCTGGACGTCGTTACGGAGCTCGGTAACGAAGGCGTCGACACCGTGCGCACCTCCCTGAGCACGTATGTGCTGGGCGACGAAGTGGAAAACCTCGTCTACACCGGTACGGTCAGTTTCAATGGCACCGGCAACGCGCTGGCCAACCGGCTCCAGGGCGGCAGCGGCACCGGCAACGACTTCCTGAACGGCGGCGCGGGCGTCGACTGGATGGCGGGCGGGCGCGGCAACGATACCTATGTCGTCGACGATCTGCTCGAAACCGTGGTTGAGCTGGCCGGCGCCGGCACCGATACCGTGCGCACCACGCTGTCGAGCTACACGCTGGGGGACGAGCTGGAGAACCTGACCTTCATCGGCAGCGGTCCGTTCGCCGGCCAGGGCAATGCGCTGGCCAACACCCTCACCGGCGGCGCCGGCGACGACACGCTCGACGGCGGCCTGCTCGCCGACCGCATGGTCGGGGGCGCCGGCAACGACGTCTACCTGGTCGACAACGCGGGCGACGTCATCGTCGAAAACACCGGCACCACGGCGGGCATCGACCTGGCGCGCGTCAGCGCCTCGACCTATACGCTGGGCGCCAACGTCGAGCAGCTGCTGTTCGTCGGCAGCGGCAACTTCAGCGGCGTCGGCAATGCATCGAACAACACCATGACCGGCGGCGAGGGCAACGACAGCCTGAACGGCGGGAGCGGCAGCGACCGGCTCATCGGCGGCCAGGGCGACGATACCTATTTCGTCGGCTCCAGCACCGATGTGGTGGTCGAACTGGCCGGGGGCGGCATCGACGCCGTCATGTCGACCTCGACCAGCTACGTGCTCGGCGCCGAGGTCGAGAACGTGACGCAGACCAGCGGCATCGGCAACCTCACCGGCAACGCGCTCGACAACGTCCTGCGCGGCTTCACCGGCAACGACATCCTGCGCGGCATGGGCGGCGACGACCGGCTCGAGGGCGGGGCGGGCAACGATTCGCTCCAGGGCGGGGCTGGCAACGACATCTTCGTGTTCGCGGCGCCCGGTTTCGGCGCCGACACGATCGCCGGCGGCTTCGACTTCGATCCGGCGGGCGGCCAGGACTTGCTCGACATCTCGGGACTGGGGATCACGGCGGCGACTTTCGCTTCCAACGTCACCATCGCCGACCTGGGAAGCGACCTGCGCGTGACGATCGGGACGGCGGGCTCGTTCCTGATCCAGGGCGTGGGCGACCCGGCCCTGGTCACGATCGACGATTTCCTGCTGCAGGAAGCGTTGGCGCCGGCCGGCCTGGCGGCGCCGGGAGAACTGTTGGCCGTCTGAGGCCGGCGCGAGCAGGGCGGCAAGGCAGGACCGGCCGGGTGCCGACCGCATGGCGGCGCCCGGCCTCGAAGAACATTACAACAAAGAACCAACTGGGGAAACATCATGCAGAATGCAAGAAAGTTTCGCACCGGCGCGGCACGGCTGCATGCCGCGCTCGCCGAAACCGATCCAGCCAGTATCGACCTGATCCTCGTCGGCGCCGCCGGCTACACGCCGGCGCTGCGCGCCCCCGGCACGGCTGCACCCGGGCCGCGTCCGGCGCGCGCCTGCCATGCGCCTCCCGCGTGCGCGCGCACCGGTCCCATGCTCGCCCACTCCGCGCGTCCCTGGCGCCAGCGTCCTTTCGTTGCGCGCAAGGCCACCGCCCCGACCTAGCAAGGCTGCAAGGAGATCCCCATGAAAACGATTTGGCGAGAGCTGCGGCCCCTGCTTTGGTACATTGCGCTGTTTTCCTTTTGCGTCAACCTCCTGTACCTGGTACCGGCGCTGTTCATGCTGCAGGTGTTCGACCGCGTGCTGACCACCAGCAGCCAGGAGACCCTGGTCGTGCTGCTGGCGGGCACCGCGGTGGCGATGACGATACTCCTGCTGCTCGATTACGTGCGCCACAGCCTGCAAGGCGTGCTGGCCACGATCGTCGACGAGCGCCTGGCGCGGCCCCTGGTCGAGACCCTGGTCGAACGCGCCGCGCGCAGCCCGCAGGCGGGCATCGGCGACGGCATGCGCGACCTGGCCCAGTTGAAGGCGATGCTGTCCTCGAACGCGCTGGGCGCGCTGTTCGACGCCCCATGGGCGCCGCTGTTCCTGGCCCTGATCTGGGGCTTCCACCCACTGCTGGGCCTGGGCGCGCTGGCCTCGGTGGCGCTGATGCTGGCGCTGGCCTGGCTCAATCACCGCATCAGCCGCGCCGCCATCGAAGGCCTGCAGCGGGATGGCAGGCGCGCCTCGAAATACGTCGAAAGCTCGCTGCGCAATGCCGAAGTGCTGCAGGCGCTCGGCATGACCGGCAAGCTGCTGGGCCGCTGGCGCGCCTTGCAGGACGAGGTGGCCGGCGCCCAGGCCAGCGCGGCCCGCACCAGCGTCGTCTTCACCGCGCTCACGCGCTTCCTGCGCCAGGCGATCCAGATCCTGATGCTGGCGCTCGGCGCCTGGCTGGTGATCAGCCAGGAGGCTTCGGCCGGCATCATGATCGCCACCACCGTGCTGCTGGGGCGCGCCCTGCAGCCGGTCGAGCAGCTGGTCGGCAGCTGGCGCGCGCTGGCCGACGGACGCGCCGCCCATGCCCGTCTGAATGCCTTCCTGGGCGACGGCTCCCGGCCCGGCGAGCAGCTCGAGCTGCCCTGTCCCGAAGGACGGCTGCGCGTCGAGGGCCTCTCTTACCGCGCGCCGAACAGCGGCAAACCGGTGCTCTACAACCTGGCCCTGCAGCTCGAACCGGGCGAATCGCTGGCCGTGATCGGCGCCAGCGCCGCCGGCAAGTCGACCCTGGCGCGCCTTCTGATCGGGGTGTGGGCGCCCAGCAGCGGCAGCGTGCGCCTCGATGGCAGCGACGTCGCCGCCTGGCGCCGCGACGGGCTTGGACAGTGGATCGGCTACGTGCCGCAGGACGTCGAGCTGTTCGAGGGTAGCGTGGCCGACAACATCGCGCGCCTCGACGCGGTCGACTCCGAGCGTGTCATCCGCGCCGCGAAACGCGCCAACGCGCACGAGATGATCGTGGAATTCGCCAGCGGCTACGACACCCAGGTGGGCGAGGGCGGCCTGCGCCTGTCGCCCGGCCAGCGCCAGCGCATCGCCCTGGCGCGCGCCCTGTATGGCAATCCGCGCCTGGTGGTGCTGGACGAACCCAACTCGAACCTCGACGGCGCCGGCGAAGTGGCGCTGGCCCAGGCCGTGAGCGGCTTGCGCGCCGAGGGCGTGACCACCGTGATCATCACCCACCGGCCCTCGCTGGTCGCCCACGTCACCAAGATCCTGGTGCTGGAAGCGGGCCGCGTGAAGCGCTACGGCGCCGCCTCCGATGTCATGAAGGAAATGCAGCGCCAGGCGCAGGCGGCCGTCGATACCGCCAGCGTGGCTTGAGGAGAAGACCATGGAATCCACAATCGAATTCGTGCACATCGAACCGGGTTTGAGCGCCAGCGAAGAGCAGGGCCGGCGCCTGGGGCGCCTGGGCCTGCGCATCGTCCTGATCGCGCTGGTGCCGCTGGCGGCCTGGATCTGCACCGCGCCGCTGTCGATGGCGGTGGTCGCCCCGGCCTATGTGAAGGTCGACCTGAACCGGCGCCCGATCCAGCACCTCGAAGGCGGCATCGTACGCCATGTGCTGGTGCGCGACGGCCAGCGCGTGCGCGCCGGCGAGCCGGTCCTGATGCTGGGCGACGTCGGCGTCGACGCCGACCGCAACCGCCTCGCCTACCGCGCCGTGGTCGAGCGCGCGGGCCTGGCGCGCCTGGAAAGCGAGCAGCGGCGCGCGCCGGTGCTGCACTTTCCAGACGACCTGGTCGAGGCGGCCAGGCGCGATCCACGCCTGGAGCAGGCCCTGGCCAAGGAAGCGAACCTGTTCGCCAGCCGCCGCACCTCGCTCGAGAGCGAAGTGGCGCTGATGCGCGCCCAGCGCGACCAGGTCGGCAGCGAGGCGCTTGCCCTGCGCGCCCAGATCGCCAACATCGAGCGCTCGCTGGCCCTGCAGCGCCAGGACCTGGAACTCAACCGCGGCCTGCAGCGCGACCAGTTCATCTCGAGCGCCAAGCTGTCCCAGATCGAGGCGGCGGTGGCCGACTACGCCGCCAAGGCCGACGAGCGCCGCTCCGAGCTGGCGCGCGCCGGCGGGCGCATCGCGGATATCGACCTGCGCATCCGCGCGCTCCAGAACGCCTATGTGCAGACCGCCAGCGACGAGGTCAAGGCCAGCGTGGCGCGCCTGACCGATATCGACCAGGAGATGCGCAAGACCGACGACGCGGCCAGCCGCCAGGTGGTGGTGGCGCCGGCCGCCGGCGAGATCATCGACCTGAAGTTCACCTCGCCCGGCGCGGTGCTGCGTCCGGGCGACTCGATCGCCGAGATCGTGCCGTCCGACGCGCGCCTGATGCTCGAGGCGCACATCCGTCCCGAAGAGATCAACCACGTCCAGCTCAAGCAGAAGGCGCGCATCAAGTTCACGGCCCTTAAATACCGCAGCGTGCCGATGGTCGAGGGCGAGGTGGCCTATATCTCGGCCGACCGGCTGGTCGACAAGGCCACCGGCCAGGCGTATTTCAGCGTGCTGGTGGCGGCCGACGAAAAGGCGCTCGGGGCGCGCCACGAAGTCAAGCTGCAGGCCGGCATGTCGGCCGAGGTGTACATCGACGGCGCCTCCCAGACGCCGCTGGAATACCTGGTCGAGCCGGTGATGTCGACCATTCGCAAGGCGGGGCGCCAGCTGTAGGCGACACCGATGGGCGCCATGGCGGAGGTGCGATGAAACAGTCCCGGGGGCACGATCCGACCAGGCGGCACGCGGCCGTCACGGCCGGCCTGGGCGCCGTCGCGCTGCTGGTGATCGTCCTGCACGAGGACCCGGCGGCGCGCGGGGAAGACGCGCGCGCCGCCGCCGCCCAGGCGAGTACGCAACATCGGGCAGCGTTTATCAACTACGAGGGAGAAGACCATGAAATCGCGCAGGACGTTTCTGGCGGCGGCGGCCGCTGCACCATTACTCTATCCGGTACTGCGGGATGCCGGCTCGCGCAGCCCGACGCCCTTGCCGGCCGTTGAAGGCCGGGGCGTGCCCAATGTGGCGCTGCTGACCCACGAGGGCCGGCATGTACGCTTCCAGGACGACCTGGTCCGGGACCGCCTGGTGGTGGTCAACATGATGTACGCGAACTGCACCAACCTGTGCCCGCCCGGCACGGCCAACCTGCTGCGCGTCCAGGAACTGCTGGGACCAAGGGTGGGCAGGGACGTCTTCATGTACTCGCTGACGCTGCAGCCGGCGATCGACAAGCCGCTCGACCTGCGCCGCTACATGGCCAAGTTCGGCGTCAAGCCCGGCTGGACCTTCCTCACCGGGGAGCCCGACCATGTCGAGCTGCTGCGCCTGCGGCTCGGCTTCTACTCGCTCGACGCCCTCGCCGACAGCGACCTGAAACAGCACACCGGCATGCTGCGCATCGGCCATGCCGGACGCGATCGCTGGTCGATGGTTCCGGCGCTGGCGGCCCCGGACCAGATCGTCAACTCGATCGCCAGCTACATCTAGCAGCACCGGACCGATATCCCGAGGAGCACTGTCATGGACACTTCCGACAACCAGAAGCAAGCACAGGATGCAGTCAACGCCGGGGTCACGCGGCGCCGGCTGGTAGGCTCAGGCCTGGCGGCGGCCGGCCTGGCGGCCGCCGGCGCCGCGGTACTGACGGGCCGCGACACCGGCGCCGCCGGCGCGGCCGGCGTCGACAGCGCGCTGCCGGCGACGCAGCCGGCGGCCGGCACGACGACGGCCGCGACTGGCACGACTGGCACGACGAGCGTCGCCCCGACGGGCGCCGTCACCGGCACCGCCAGCGTGCGCAACGACTTCATGCTCAGCCGGGTCGGCACCGCGCCGGCCACGCCGCCCTTCATGGTGGCGCTCCCGATCCCGCAAGTGAAGCAGCCGAAAAGCAGTCTCAGTCCCGAGCCGGGCAAGTATGCCCATGAGGACGAGGCAGGGCGCCTGCCGCACCAGGCCTGGGACCGCTACCCGCCGCGCAAGTTCTACGAACTGCGCGTGCGCCAGGCGAAGCATTCCTTCCACCCGCACCTGCCCGAGCAGGACATCTGGGGCTACGATGGCCTGCTGCCGGGGCCGACTTTCGTGGCCTCGTACGGCGAGCCGATCCTGGTGCGCATCGACAACGACCTGCCGGAGAACGCGACCGGCTTCGGCTCGCCCGAGATCTCGACGCACGTGCACAACGCCCATACGCCGTCCGAGAGCGACGGCTTTCCGGGCGACTACTACAGCCGCACCAAGTACGGGCCCACCCTGACCCGCGCCGGCAAGTTCAAGGATCACCACTATCCGAACAAGCTCTCCAACAGCGCCGATTTCCCCGACAGCGACGGCGACCCGGAAGGCGCGCTCGGCACGCTGTGGTACCACGACCACCGCATGGAATTCACCGGCCCGAACGTCTACAAGGGCCTGGCCGGCTTCTACCTCGTGTTCGACAACCTCGACACCGGCAACGAGCGCGACGAGCGTCCGGGCGCGCTATGCCTGCCGAGCGGTATCGGCAAGTACGACATCCCGCTCCTGTTCCAGGACAAGACCTTCGATTCCGGCGGCTATCTGTACTTCAACCAGTTCGATCCGGAAGGCATCGTCGGCGACAAGTTCTGCGTCAACGGCAAGATCCAGCCCTATTTTTCGGTCGAGCGCCGCAAGTACCGTTTCCGCGCCCTGAACGGGTCCTCGCTGCGCTTCTACCAGTTCTACCTGGTGCATGAGGGCGTCTACCAGAAGTTTCACCATATCGCCAATGACGGCAACCTGCTCACGGCGCCACTGCTGACCGACCGCTTGCGCCTGGCCGCGGCCGAGCGCGGCGACATCGTCATCGACTTTTCAAAGTTTCCGCTCGGCAGCAAGGTCTACCTGGTGAACCGGCTCGAGCACCTCGACGGACGCGGTCCGACCGGGCGCCTGCTCACGCCCGGCACCCGGATCCTGCGCTTCGACGTCGATGCCGACCCGGCCGAGGAAGACCTCAGCCGTGTGCCCGACGTCTTGCGTCCGCTGCGCGCGCCGGTGGTGCCGGCCAATACCCGGGTGCGCAGGTGGGACTTCGACCGCGAGAACGACCTGTGGACCGTCAACGGCAGGCTGTTCGACGTGACCAAGCCGGCGGCGACCATCAAGCTCGGCGTCGACGAAGTGTGGGAGCTCAGGGGCAAGGGCAGCTGGAGCCATCCGGTGCACATCCACTTCGAGGAAGCGCGCATCCTGACGCGCAACGGCCTGAAGCCGCCGCCCCACGAGCGCGGTCGCAAGGACGTGTTCGAGCTGCGCCCGGGCGAGGTGGTCAGGATCCTGATCTGCTTCGAGGATTTTCCCGGCAAGTACCTGATGCACTGCCATAACACGATCCACGAAGACCACCACATGATGGTGCGCTTCGACGTCGTGCCCTGAATCCGGGGCCGACCTGGGTTGCCGTTTCCAAACCGGTACGGGAGCATGCGATGGAACAGACTCATGCGGAGCTAGACGACGCCAGGCCCGACAGCGCGGCGCGGCGCTGGCTGCGGGTGGCGATGGGCATGGCTGGGGCCTGCGCGCTGGCGGCGCAGGCGCATTTCGAACTGAGCGCGCTGGCGCCGCCGGAGGCGGCCTATGTCGCCCAGCCGGCGCGCGGCGCGGCCGCGCCGGCGCACGCCGCCGTCCTGCCAGGCTGCGCGCCGGCGCCTTGTTCCGGGCTGCCGGCCACCAGGATCGAGGGGTAACGAGCACATGCATACACGCAGATCGTTCCTGGCCTTTGCCGCCGCCGCACAGGTGCTCGCCCCGGTTGTCCGGGCCCTGCCGCTGCGGGACCCACGTGCCATGGCGGCGCGTCTGCCCAAGATCCTGCTGCAAACCCATGCGGGCCGCGATGTCTACTTCTGCGACGACGCCATGTCGGGCCGGCTGGCTGTGCTGAACCTGCAGTACGCCGGCAGCAGCAGCCTGTGCCTGCCGCCGCCGCGCACGCTGTCAGGCGCGGGAACGAGCTCGTCCTACCTGTATTCGCTGACGCTGCAGCCGGCGATCGGCAGCCCGGCCGACCTGCGGCGCTACATGGACGCCTACGCGACGGGAGGCGCCTGGACCGTCGCCGACTGCACCAGCGCGCAGGTCGCGCTGGTGCGGCTCCGGCTGGGGCTGTGCAGCGGGATTTGACATGGGTCTGGCGGCAGCGCCGCGCGCAGCCTACTGCCCGCGCTTGGCGCGTGCCTTCGCCGCGATCCGCATGCGCAGCGCGTTGAGCTTGATGAAGCCGCCGGCATCGGCCTGGTTGTACGCGCCGCCGTCTTCATCGAAGGTGGCGATGTTCATGTCGAACAGCGAATCGGTCTTCGAGTCGCGCGAGACGACGATCACGTTGCCCTTGTAGAGCTTCACGCGCACCCAGCCGTTGACCGTGGCCTGGGTGTGGTCGATCAGCGTCTGCAGCGCCACGCGTTCCGGCGCCCACCAGTAGCCGTTATAAATCAGGGAGGCGTAGCGCGGCATCAGGTCGTCCTTGAGGTGCGCCACTTCGCGGTCGAGCGTGATCGATTCGATCGCGCGGTGCGCGCGCAGCATGATGGTGCCGCCCGGCGTCTCGTAGCAGCCGCGCGACTTCATGCCGACATAGCGGTTCTCGACCAGGTCGAGGCGGCCGATGCCGTGCTTGCCGCCCAGGCGGTTCAGTTCGGTCAGCACCTGGGCCGGCGTCATGCGCTTGCCGTTCAGGGCGACGATGTCGCCGCGCTCGTATTCGATGTCGAGGTACTCGGCCTGGTCCGGCGCCGCTTCCGGGCTCACGGTCCAGCGCCACATCGATTCCTCGGCTTCGGCGCTCGGGTTTTCCAGGTGGCGGCCTTCGAAGGAAATGTGGAGCAGGTTGGCGTCCATCGAGTAGGGCGCGCCGCCGTTCTTGTGCTTCATGTCGACCGCGATGCCCGCTTCTTCCGCGTAGGCGAGCAGCTTTTCGCGCGACAGCAGGTCCCACTCGCGCCATGGCGCAATGATCTTGACGTCCGGCTTGAGCGCATAGGCGCCCAGCTCGAAACGCACCTGGTCGTTGCCCTTGCCGGTCGCGCCGTGCGAGACGGCGTCGGCGCCGGTCTCGTTGGCGATCTCGATCAGGCGCTTGGCGATCAGGGGACGCGCGATCGAGGTGCCGAGCAGGTATTCGCCTTCGTAGACGGTGTTCGCGCGGAACATCGGGAACACGAAATCGCGCGTGAATTCCTCGCGCACGTCGTCGATGTAGATGTTTTCCGGCTTGATGCCGAACTTGATCGCCTTGGCGCGTGCCGGCTCGAGTTCTTCGCCCTGGCCGAGGTCGGCGGTGAAGGTGACGATCTCGCAGCCGTAATTGTCTTGCAGCCATTTCAGGATGACGGAGGTGTCGAGGCCGCCCGAGTAGGCGAGAACTACTTTTTTGATGTCGCTCATGATGTTCCAGTGTGGGGAGGGTGAGATGGTCAGCCGGCCCCGGAGGGCCGACGATCAAACAAAGGTGCTGCAAAAAATTCTTTGATTGCCTTCGCTTAGTTTTCGATCCTGCCGATCAGCAGGTATTCGATCAGCGCCTTCTGCACGTGCAGGCGGTTCTCGGCTTCGTCCCAGACCACCGATTGCGGGCCGTCGATGACTTCGGCCGCGACTTCCTCGCCGCGGTGCGCCGGCAGGCAGTGCATGAACAGCGCGCCGGGCGTGGCGCGCGCCATCTTGGCGCCGTCGACGATGAAGCCGTCGAAGGCCTTCAGGCGCTCCGCGTTTTCCTTCTCGTAACCCATGCTGGTCCAGACATCGGTGTTGATCAGGTGCGCGCCCGCGCAGGCGTCGGACGGGTCCGCGAAATGCGTGTAGCGCGTCGTGTTCACCAGCGCCGGATCCAGGTCGTAGCCCTTCGGCGTCGAGATATTCAGGTGGAAGCCGAACACTTCGGCCGCCTGCAGCCAGGAGTAGAGCATGTTGTTGGCGTCGCCGATCCAGGCCACCGTCTTGCCGGCGATCGGGCCGCGGTGCTCGTAGAAGGTGAAGATGTCGGCCAGCACCTGGCAGGGGTGGTGTTCGTTGGTCAGGCCGTTGATCACCGGCACGCGCGAGTTCGCCGCGAAGCGCTCGATGATGTCCTGGCCAAAGGTGCGCACCATGATGATGTCGCACATGCGGCTCATCACCTGGCCGGCGTCCTCGACCGGCTCGCCGCGTCCCAGCTGGCTGTCGCGCGTGTTCAGGTAGATCGCCGCGCCGCCCAGCTGGTGCATGCCGGCCTCGAACGACAGGCGCGTGCGCGTCGAACTCTTCTCGAACACCATCACCAGCGTGCGGTCGACCAGCGGGTGGTAGACCTCGTAGGCCTTGAACTTGCGCTTGATGACCTTGGCGCGCTCGATCACGTACTCGAATTCGTCGAGCGAAAAGTCGGAGAACTGCAGGAAGTGCTTGATCGCGTTGGAGCCTGGCATAGTGATTCGGGAAGAAAGATTATCCCCTTGATTATAAGGGCTTTTGCTTTACCTTAGGGAAGGTCGCGGAAAATGCCCGGCGCGGCAGGAGCGGCAAGGCATGTATTTACCGAAAACACAGTAAAATAGACATCTTTGCAACAGGCGATCACTGGACCCTCCGCATGCCAACACTCCATTCCGGCACTACCTTTCCGGCTTTCCCGCGAGGCGGCGGCGAAATGGGCGAGCGCATGCGTGCGTTCGACTGGGCAGGGTCCCCGCTCGGCGCACCCGCGACCTGGCCGCACTCGCTGCGCTCGGCCGTCTTCGCCTGCCTGAACTCGCCCGTACTTGGCACCGTGCTATGGGGGCCGGACCTGTGCATGCTCTACAACGATGCCTATATCGCATCGATGGCCGACCGCCATCCGGGTGCGCTGGGCCGCCCGGTGGCCGAAGTCTGGGGCCAGGCCTGGCAGCAGGTCGCGCGGCCGTTCCAGCGTGCGCTGGAAACCGGCGAGGGATTCATCCAGGAAAACGTCGAGCTGCAGGTACTGCGCAACGGCAAGCAAGAGACCACCTGGTGGCGTTTCACGGCGACGCCCCTGCTTGGTGACGATGGCAGCATCGCGGGCCTGCTCAACCAGGGATTCGACATCACGAGCCAGGTGCAGGCCGACCGCGCGCGCCAGGTCGAATCGGAACGCCACCGCTACGCCTTGCAGCAAATGCCGGGCTTCGTGGCCATCCTGTCCGGGCCCCGCCACGTCTACGAGTATGTCAACGATGCCTACATCGCCATCTCGGGCGAACGCGCCTTCCTGGGCAATCCGCTGCGCACCGTGTTTCCCGAACTGGCAGGGCAGGGTTACTTCGAATTGCTGGACCAGGTGTACGGCACCGGCCAGCCGTTTTCGAGCCTTGCCGCGCCGATCCGGCTGCGCGGCGAGCGCGAGGAGCGTTTCATCGACCTGCTGTACCACCCGATGCGCGACGAGCACGGCGCCATCACCGGCATTTTCGTCGGCGGCTACGACGTCACCGAGCGCATCCGGGTCACGCGTGAATTTCGCGCCAGCCAGGAGCACCTGCAGATCGCGCTCGATGCCGCGGCCATGGGCACCTGGGCGATCGACCTGCGCTCCGGGATAGCGCGGCGCTCCGAACGGCACGACGCGCTGTTCGGCTATGCCGCGCCGCAGGCGGCCTGGGACACGGCGGCGGCCGAACGCCACGTGGCGCCGGCTGACCGGCCGCTGATGCGCGCCGCCCATGCGCGCGCCCTGCGCGACGGCGAACTCCACTACGAAGTGCGGATCGATCACGGCGCCGGCGAGCGCTGGATCGCGGTGACGGGCAAGGTCTACCGCGACGAAGCGGGGCAGGCGCTGCGCATGGCGGGCGTGGTGGCCGACGTCACCGAGCGGCGCCGGGCCGACCTGGCGCTGCAGGCGATCACGGCCCACCTCGAAGATCGGGTGGCGCAGCGATCCGAGCAATTGCTAAAGATCGAGCAGGAGCTGCGCCAGAGCCAGAAGATGGAAGCGGTCGGCCAGCTCACCGGCGGCGTGGCGCACGACTTCAACAACGTCCTGCAGATCATCGCGGGCAACCTGCAGTTGTTGCAGCTCGCCTTGCCGCACGACGAACCGGCGCGCCATCGGATCGACGCGGCCGCCGCTGCGGTCGAGCGCGGCGGGCGCCTGTCGGCGCAGTTGCTCGCCTTCGCCCGGCGCCAGCCGCTGCGCCCGCGCGTGGTCGATATCGGCCAGCTCATCGCCGGGATGGACGAACTGCTGCGCCAGGCCACGGGCGAAGCGGTCGCGTTGCGCATACACGCGGCCACCGGCCTATGGCGCACGCTGGTCGATCCTTATCCGCTCGAAAACGTCCTGCTCAACCTGGCCATCAATGCACGCGACGCCATGGACGGACGCGGCACGCTGGCGATCGAGATCGGCAATGCCGTGCTGGGCGGCGCCGGCGGGCATAGCGTGCCCGGCCTGGAGGATGGCGATTATGTCGTCATCGCCGTGTCCGACGACGGCCCGGGCATCCCGCCGGCGCTCGCCGAGAAGATTTTCGAACCCTTCTTCACCACCAAGCGCGAAGGCGAGGGCACGGGCCTGGGCCTGAGCATGGCCTACGGCTTCCTGCGCCAGAGCGGCGGCGGTATCGTGCTCGACAGCACCCCCGGGCGCGGCGCCTCCTTCCGCCTCTACCTGCCGCGCACGACGCAGGCGCTCGACACGCCGCGGCCCGCCGCGCCCGGCCCGGTGGTGGGCGGCACCGAAACGATCCTGGTGGTCGAGGACAACACGGCGCTGCAGGCCACGGTCGGCGACATGCTGCGCGGCCTGGGCTACACCGTGCTGCTGGCCGGCGACGCCGCGCAGGCGCTGGCGCTGATCGGCGGCGGCGCCGCCATCGACCTGCTGTTTTCCGACGTGGTGATGCCGGGCGCCATGCACGGCCCGCAACTGGCGGCGACGGCGCGCGCGCTCGTGCCCGGCCTCGCGGTGCTGTTCACGTCGGGTTATACCCAAGGCGCGTTCGGGCGCGAACAACTGGGGACGGAGGTGGAGCTGATCGGCAAGCCGTACCGGCGCGAGGAGCTGGCGCTGCGCCTGCGCGGTCTGCTCGACGTGCGCGAGCGCGGCACGATCGCGGGCGGCGCGGCCGAATCGGGGCCGCCGGCGCCCTCGTTCGCGGCCACGCCGCGGCCGGCCGGCGCCGCCGGCGCGCCGGGCCGGCGCGTGCTGCTGGTGGAAGACAACGACGATGCGCGCGAGCTCACGGCCGAGCTGCTGTCGCTGCTCGGCCATCAGGCGCGCTGCGCCGCCAGCGCCGAACTGGCGCTCGAGATGCTGGCGTGCGAACCGGCCGACGTCCTGATGACCGACATCACGCTGCCCGGCATGTCCGGCATCGAGCTGGTGGACCAGGTACGGCTGCGTTATCCGGGCATCGAAACGATTTTCTCGAGCGGGCACGCGCAGTTCGCGAACGCGCGCGCGACCGACAAGTTCCTGCTCAAGCCCTTCAGCATCGACCAGCTCGACGCGATGCTGCGCCCTGCCGGCTGAGGCCTGCGCCGCTCAATACAGCGTCTGCGCCGACTCGTGCAGCAGCTGTCCGTAGAGCGCGTGCCGGTGGCGCGCGATCTTGCCTTCGGCCAAGGCGGCGAGCACCGCGCATTGCGGCTCGGCCAGGTGGCGGCAGTTGTAGTACTTGCAGCCGCCGAGATATGGCTTGAACTCGACGAAGGCGCGTTCCAGCATGCCTTCGGAAAGGTGGTACAGGCCGAATTCCTGGAAGCCCGGCGAATCGATGATCGCGCCGCCGTCCGGCGGCCCGCCGGGTAACCAATACAGGCGGGTGAAGGTGGTCGTGTGCTTGCCGGTATCGAGCGCGGCCGAGATCTCGCGCACGGCGATGTCGGCGTCCGGCACCAGCAGGTTGATCAGCGAGGACTTGCCCATGCCGGACTGGCCGATGAAGATCGACGACTGGCCGGCCAGCAAGGGCTGCAGCACCGCCAGCGCATGCCCGGGATCGGCGCGCGCCGACACTTCGTGCACCGGATAGCCGAGCGCGGCGTAGACGCCGGCCCGTTCGCGCGCGCGCGGCAGCAGGTCGCCGACGTCGGTCTTGTTGAGGATCAGGTGGGCCTCGATGCCGGCCGCTTCGGCCGCCACCAGCGAGCGCGAGACCAGGTCGTCGGCGAAGCCCGGTTCGGTGGCGATCACGATGAACAGGCGCGAGATGTTCGCCGCCAGCAGTTTCGACTTGTACTGGTCCGAGCGGTACAAGAGGGTGGTGCGCTCGGCGATGCGTTCGATCACGGCCTGGTCGTTCGAGGTTTGCACCAGGTGCACCACGTCGCCGACGGCCACGTTGGTCTTCTTGCCGCGGGTGACGCACTGGAATTTTTCGCCGTTCACGTCCGCCAGGTAATGGCGCCCGTGCGCCGCGATGATGGTGCCCGAGAGGGCGGTCGGTGAACTCATGCGCTTGTCCGTTCTTCGTAGATTGCGTCGGCTTTCGCAGCGCAGATGATGTCGTTCAGCGAGACCGCGTGGCCCGCCGAATGGGTGGTGTAGGTGACGACGCAGTGGCGGTAGCGCACGGTCAGCTCGGGATGGTGGTTCTCCGCGTGGATCATCCAGGCCAGCGCGTTGACGAACTCGATGGTCTCGTGGTAGTCCTTGAATGCGTAGCAACGCGCGATGTGTTTCTCTTCCAGCCGCCACTGCGGCACCTGGGCCAGCAAGGGCGCCAGTTCGGCGGGATCGAGGGCCGCCGCCCCGTGCGTGCAGTGGCGTTCGCGCAGGCTCATGCGGCTGCTCCGTTCAGGTGGGCGATGCGCACCGAGGCCGGCGGGTGCGAGTCGTAGAAGGCCGAATGCAGCGGATCGGGCGTCAGCGTCGAGGCATTGTCCTCGTACATTTTCACCAGGGCCGAGACCAGGTGGTTCGCGTCGCTATGCTTGGCCGCGAAGGCGTCGGCCTCGAACTCGTGCTTGCGCGAGGTGATCGCATTCAAGGGCGCGAGGAAGAACGTGAACATCGGCAGTACCAGCATGAACAGCAGCAGGGCCATCGCGTCGTTCGGCGCGCCCAGCAGCGGCGTGACGCCCAGGCCCGTATAGAACCAGCTTTGCTCCTTCAGGTAGCCGAGCAGGGCCAGGAAGGCCAGCGACACGGCGAACATGACGGCGATGCGCTTGACGATGTGGCGCAGCTTGAAGTGCCCGAGTTCGTGCGCCAGCACGGCCTCGATCTCGTGCGGCGCCAGGCGCTCGATGAGGGTGTCGAAAAAGACGATGCGCTTGGCCGCGCCGAAGCCCGAGAAGTAGGCGTTGCCGTGCGCGCTGCGGCGGCTGCCGTCCATCACGAACAACCCTTTCGACGCGAAGCCCACTCGGGTCATGAGGCCCTCGATGCGGCGTTGCAGGCCCTCGTCGGCCAGCGGCGTGAACTTGTTGAACAGCGGCGCGATCACGCTCGGATACAGCACCATCATCAGCAGCTGGAACGCGCTCCACACCAGCCAGGTCCAGAACCACCATAGCGAACCGGTCGACTCCATCAGCTGCAACACCACCCACAGCAGCGGCAGGCCGAGCGCGGCGCCGATCAGCAGGCCCTTGAGCGCGTCCAGCCCCCACAGCCTGACGCTCATCTTGTTGAAACCGAAGCGCTGCTCCAGCACGAACTGGCGGTAGTAGTCGAACGGCAGATCGAGTGCGCCGGCGAGCACGGCGAACGCGGCGACCAGCAGCAGCTGGTAAATCATGCCGGGGCCGGCCAGCCCGAGCAGCGCGCTCGACAGCGCCTGCAGCCCGCCGAGCAGGGTGAAACCGACCAGGGTCAGGCCGCCCCAGAGCAGGCAAGCGATGCCGAAGCGGGTTTTCGCGACCGTATAGTCGGCCGCTTTCCGGTGCGTCGCGAGCGAGACCTTGTGCGAAAATTCGGCGGGCACCCGGTCCCGATGGCGCAGCACGTGGCGGATCTGGCGGTTGGCAAGCCAGAAGCGCAGGCCCAGCGTGAGCAGGAAGAAAACAACGAACAAAACCGAAAACGCAAGTGAAGACATTCTGTGCCTGTGAGAAAATGCAGGATTGATTAGGCAAAGAGAGAATTATGTCACACCCCACCACTTGCGCCGCAGCGGCGGCCCCCGCGGGCACGGCCCAGCGCCCGAACGACATGAACCTGGTCTGGGTCGACATGGAGATGACCGGGCTCGATCCGGACAACGATCGCATCATCGAGATCGCCGTCGTCGTCACCGACATGCACCTGAACGTGCTGGCCGAGGGGCCCGTGTTCGCCATCCACCAGTCCGACGAGACGCTCGACAAGATGGACAACTGGAACAAGGGCACCCACGGCAAGTCGGGCCTGATCGACCGCGTGCGGGCCTCGACCGTCACCGAGGCGGACGCCGAAGTGGCGCTGATCGGCTTCCTGAAAAATTTCGTTCCGGCCAACAAGTCGCCGATGTGCGGCAACACCATCTGCCAGGACCGCCGCTTCATGGCGCGCGGCATGCCGAAACTGGAAGCCTTCTTCCATTATCGCAACCTGGACGTGTCGACGCTGAAGGAATTGTGCCGCCGCTGGAAGCCGGAACTGGCATCCGGTTTCAAGAAGCACCAGAAGCATACGGCCCTGGCCGACATCATCGAGTCGGTCGAGGAACTCAAGTACTACCGCGAACACTTCATCAAGTTGTAAATTGGATAACAGGGCAGTGTGCCGAGGCAGTTGAAGCGCTGGTCATTGCCCTGCTGTGGGACAATCGCCGCATGCCCGGACTTCTCGCCAACGACTCCACTCACCCCCTGACCGGCGTGCGCGCGCTGTATGCCGCGCACGACTGGAGCGCTTGCCCGCTCGGCCATCCCGACGCCTGGCCGCCGGAGCTGGCGACCGCGGTCGGCATGTCGCTCAACTCCGCCTTCCCGATGTTCGTCGCCTGGGGGCCGGACCTGCGTTTCCTGTACAACGACGCCTACGCCGTCATCCTCGGTGCCAAGCACCCGGACGCGCTGGCCCAGCCCTTCCAGCAGGTGTGGGCCGAGATCTGGCCCGATATCGTGCCGATCATCGACCGCGCGCTGTCGAACAAGTCCGCCTTCTACGAAGACCTGCCGCTGACCGTGCTGCGCCAGGGTTTCCCGGAACAGGGCTATTTCACGTTTTCGTATTCGCCGCTGCACGACGGCGAAGGCAAGGTCGCCGGCATGTACTGCACCGTGATGGAAACGACCGGGCGGGTCCAGGCCGAACGGCGCGCCGCGCTCGCGCTGAAGCTGTCGGACGCCTTGCGTCCCCTGGGCTCGCCCGAGGAAGTGCTGGCCACCGCCAGCGCCCTGCTGGGCGCGGAGCTGGGCTTGTCGCGCGCGCTGTACTGCGAGGTGGACGACGAGGCCGGTACCTTCGTCACGGCAAGCCAGTGGACCGTCGACGGCATGGCCGCGCTGTCGCGCCAGAGCTTCGCGATCGACGAGTTCGGTCCCGAACTCATCGAGTTGCTGCGCCGCGACGAGACGCTGTTCATCAACGACGCCGCGACCGACCCCATCACCGAGGGGTTCCGCGAACGCTCCCGCCTCGAACGGATCGGCGCGTCCATCACGGTGCCGCTGGTGCGCGACCGGCGCCTGGTCGCCATCCTCAGCCTGCACCGCAGCGCGCCTTACCACTGGACCGAGGACGATGCGCGCTTTACGCGCGACACCGCCGAACGCACCTGGGCCGCGCTGGAAACGGCGCGGGCCCAGGCCGCGCTGCGCGCCGAACGCGACCGCAGCCGCTACATCTTCGACACCATGGTCGAGGGGTTTTCGCTGATGGCCGCGGACTGGACCATCACCGCCATGAACGCCGAAGGCCTGCGCATCTGCCGCATGCGCGCCGATGAAGTCATCGGGCGCAAGCACTTCGACCTGTTCCCGGAACTGGACGCCACCGAAGCGGGCGACATGCTGCGCCGCGCGATGGGTGCGCGCGAGGCGGGCGCCGTCGAATACCGGGTGCCGCAGATCGACGGGCGCGGCGGCTGGAACGAGCTGCGCGCCTTTCCCACCCAGGACGGCGGCATCGCCGTGTTCTTCCGCGAGATCACCGACCGCAAGCGCGCCGAGGAGGGCATGAAAATGGCCGACCAGCGCAAGGACGAGTTCCTCGCCATGCTGGCCCACGAGCTGCGCAACCCGCTGGCGCCGATCAGCGCGGCGGCCATGCTGCTCGACATGGGTGCGCAGAGCGAAACCCGGGTGCGCCAGAGCAGCGCCATCATCGGGCGCCAGGTGCGCCACATGACGCGCCTGGTGGACGATTTGCTGGACGTCTCGCGCGTCACGCGCGGCCTGATCGAACTCGAACACATGCCGCACGACGTGCGCGCGATCGTGGACGAAGCCGTCGAGCAGGTGCGGCCGCAGCTGATGGCGCGCCGCCAGCGCCTGGCACTGCATCTGCCGGGCGTGCCGCTGGTGGTCGACGGCGACCGCGCGCGCCTGGTGCAGGTGACGGCCAACCTGCTCGGCAATGCCGTCAAGTATACGCCGGAGGAGCGCGCTATCGAGGTCAAGGCCAGCGCCGTGGACGGCAAGCTGGTGCTGGCCGTGCGCGACGAAGGCATCGGCATGGAGCGCGAGCTGACCGAACGCGCGTTCGACCTCTTCGCCCAGGCCAAGCGCAGCTCGGACCGTTCGCAGGGCGGTCTGGGCCTGGGACTGGCGCTGGTGCGCCACCTGGTCGAACTCCACGGCGGGACGGTCAGCTGCAGCAGTCCCGGCCTGGGGCAGGGCAGCACCTTCGCCGTGACGCTGCCGCTGGCGCAGGCGGCGCTGCCCGCCGCGCCCGTACCGGGAACGCCGGCGCCGGCCGGCGCCGGCGCGCGGCCATTGACGCTGCTGGTGGTGGACGACAATGTCGACGCCGCGACCACCCTGGCGATGCTGCTGGAGGCGGCCGGCCACGACGTCTTCATCGAACACGAATCGCTGCGCGCGCTGGAACTGTCGCGCAGCGCCCGTCCCGACGCCTGCCTGCTCGACATCGGCCTGCCCGACATCGACGGCATCGAGCTGGCACGGCGTCTGCGCGCCCAGCCGGAAACGGCGCACAGCGTGCTCATCGCCGTGTCGGGCTACGGCCAGGAACACGACCGCAGGATCGCGATCGAGGCCGGCTTTTCACATCACCTGGTCAAGCCGGCCGACATCGACGGCGTGGCCGCCGTGCTGGCGACGATCCAGCCGGCGCCGGGCGCCGGCGGCACCGCTTCCGATCAAGGCATCCGGGTGTAGTTGACCGGAATCCAGCGATAGCCCTTGCCCTCGCTGCGCAGGTAGCCCATGCCGGGGAACTGCAGGTGGGCGCCGCCGACCAGCGAGCCATCCCTGGCCACCGCATCGAACAGCTTCTTGCGCGCCGCGGCGGCCGCCTTCTGGTCGCCGTCGAAGCCGATCGTCACCGCCGGGTTCTCGAACTGCACCGCCGCCACGTGGATCAGGTCGCCGATCACGACCAGCTTCCGGCCGCCGCTCTGCACGACATAGGTGGTGTGGCCCGGCGTGTGGCCGTGTCCGCCCTGGGCACGGATGCCCGGCGAGACTTCCACGTCGCCCTCGAAGGTCTTGAACCTGCCTGCCTTGATATACGGGTCGAGCGCGGCCATCGCGTTCTTGAAGCTGCCCTTGCCGTCTTCGGGCGCCTTGTCCATGTTCGCCTGGCTCAGCCAGTGGTCGGCTTCCAGCTTCGCGGCGCGCACGACCGCGTTCGGGAAGGCCGGCTTCGATTGCGCCACCAGGCCGCCCAGGTGGTCGCTGTGCATGTGGGTCAGGTAGACCTCGTCGACCTGTTCCGGGCTGTAGCCGGCCGCCTTCATGTTGGCCAGCAGCTTGCCGAGGGTCGGCCCGAAGAAGGTGCCGGCGCCGGCGTCGATCAGGATCAGCTTGCTGCCGGTGTTGACCAGGAAGGCGTTGTCGGAGGTCTCGAGCGGCGCCTTCAGGCGGGCCCTGGCCAGCGTGGCAGTGGTCTTGTCGGCTTTTTGCTGGAGCAGCTTGTCGACCGGGAGGTCGACCGTCCCGTCGGACAGCGGCGTGATTTCGAACTCGCCCAGCATCACGCGGGAATAGCCGGGCGCCGCCGTTTTCGCCATCGGCGCGGCGGCAAGCGAGGGCGCGGCGACGAAGGCGGCGCAGGCGGCGGTCAGAAGGCGCAGTGCGATGTGTTTCATGAAGGCTCCGTAATAAATGAGATGGTCAACCAGACAGGGTTGACTATCGTACATGAACCAGGGAAATGGCGTGCATGAGCCGCAGCGGCGTGAGCGCGACCTGCGGCCGAGACCAGTCAGCGCGGCCGGTCCTGCGCCACCTGCGTCAGCAGCGCATTGAGCGCGGCCAGGTCCACCGGCTTGGCGAACAGTTCGTCGAACCCGGCGCCGCGTGCTTGCTCGCGGTCGCTTTCCTGGGCATAGCCGGTGATGGCGATCAGCACCGCCTCCCGGGTTGCCGGCGCCGCGCGCAGGGCGCGGGCCAGTTCGAAGCCGTTCATCCCCGGCAGGCCGATGTCGAGCAGGCAGACGTCGGGAGCGAAGGCGGGCAAGTGCTGCAAGGCGTGCCGCGCCGAATGCGCTGTGCTCACTTCATGGTCGAAGGCCTGCAGGAACATCGATAGCGTCGCCGCCGCGTCTTCGTTGTCGTCGACGATGCCGATGCGCAGCCGCGGCGCGGCCGCGCCGGCGGCCGGCGGCGCGTTCGCGACGGCCGCTTGCGCATCGGGCGCCAGGACCGGCAGGCGAACCCGGAAGCTGGTGCCGCGGTCGGCACCGTCGCTGCGCACGTCGACCGTGCCGCCGTGCAGGTGCAGCAGGCTTTTCACCAGCGCCAGGCCGATGCCCAGGCCGCCCTGGCTGCGGTCCAGGCCGCGCTTGCCCTGCGAGAACAGCTCGAAGGCGTCGGCGATCAGTTCTTCGGTCATGCCGATGCCGTTGTCGCGCACCGTGATCACGAGGGACGCCGCTTCCACTTCCAGCCACACGTCGATGGTGCCGCCGTTGGGCGTGTATTTCGCCGCATTGCTCAGCAAATTGGTCGTCACCTGCACCAGGCGCTTGCGGTCGCCCAGCACGATGGCGGGGCGCGGACCGAGTCGCACCAGCAGCCGGTGCTGGTGCTTCTCGACCAGCGGACGCACCTGTTCGACGGCGTCGGCGATCACGTCCTTGATATCGAGTTCGGTAATGGCCAGGTCGACCCGGCCGCGCGTGACGCGCGAGACGTCGAGCAGGTCGTCGATCAGGCCGGTCATGTGTTTTGCCTGGCGCGCGATGATGGCGCTGGTGCGGCGCACGGTGGCCGCGTCGACCGCATGGCCCGACAGGATCGCCGCGGCCGAGGTGATCGGCGCGAGCGGATTGCGCAATTCGTGCGCCAGCATGGCGAGGAATTCGTCCTTCTTCTGGTCGGCCTGGCGCAGCGCGTCCTCGGCTTTCACGCGGTCGGTGATGTCCATCTGCGCCACCACGGCGCCGGTGATTTCTCCGGCGTCGTTGCGGATTGGCGCGCCCGAGTTGAGCATGATGCGGCGCGCGCCGGGGACATCGAAGGATTCGATCTCGATCACCTGGCGCGGCGCCGCTTCGCCCGCCAGCGCGCGCGCCATCGCCCATTCCTCGATCGCCAGGCGCCGGCCATGCTTGTCGGAGCCGTCGGCCCACCAGCCTTTCCATTCCACATAGGCGTCGACGTCGGTCGACATCGGATGACTGCCCCAGATGCGCCGGTTCTCGGCATTCACGTGCACCAGCGCGCCGCCGGCGTCGGCCACGATGATGCCCGCCGGGACGACCTGAAGCAGGGCATCGACGCGCTGGCGCTCGCGCTCGGCCTGGCCGGCGATGTCGATGGCTTGCTGCTGGCTGTCGCGCAGGGCCTGCTCGGCCTTCTTGCGCTCGGTGATGTCGCGGTAGAAAACTGCCAGGCCATCATCGATCGGGGTGACCCGGATTTCGGTCCAGCAGGTGCGGCCGTCGGGGAACACGTAGTGCTGCTCGAAGTCGACCGCGATGCGCTCGGCCATCGCGCGCTTGTACTGGCGGCCGACTTCCAGTTGCTCAGTACCGGGCCAGACTTCCCATTGGCAGCGTCCCAGGATGTCCTCGGCCGGCCGGTCCTCGAGCTGCAAGGCGCCGGCATTGATCTGCTGTACGTGAAAGCGTTCGTCGAGCAGAATAAAACCTTCGCCCATGCCGTCGAACAGGCGCTGGCAGCGGTCGCGCTCGCGCCGCAATTGTCCCTCGACGGCCCGCTGCTGCTGCAGCAGCGCGTGCTGCAGCCGGACGGCCTTGTGCAGCTCGATCAGGCTCATCACCTGGCGCGCCATGGTCGTCAGCACCAGTTGCTGCTGTGGGCTCAAGCCTTGCGGACGCGGTTCGAGGTCGAGCACGCACAAGGTGCCGAGCGCCACGCCCTCGGGCGTCGTCAGGAGTTCGCCCGCATAGAAACGCAGGCCGGGCGCGCCCGTGACCAGGGGATTGGCGGCGAAGCGGGCATCGAGCCGGGTGTCGGGCACGATCATCCGGTCGGACTCGTGCAGGACGAACTTGCAGATCGAATCGTCGAGCGGCATCTCGCGCATGCCCAGTCCGATTTCCGACTTGAACCACTGGCGGCTTTCGGCCAGCAGGTTGACGGCGACGATCGGGGCCTCGAGCAACTGGCCGACCAGGGTGACGATGTCGTCGAAGGCGCGCTCGGGCGGCGTGTCGAGAATGCCGTAGGCGTCCAGCACCGCAAGGCGCTCGCGTTCGGTGCGGGCAGGGAAGGGCGCATTCATCGGCATGCAATCTGATCAAAAGTGCAAAGGGTGCAGGAATGATACGCGCTGTTCAGACCGTTTTGTATGTGCTCGGCATGAATGACGATGGAAGGTGGAGAAATCGCTGACTGCGCAATGGCAGCGCTGCGCGATAGCGCTCTGGGAACGCGCTACGCGCCGGCCGGCGGCGCGGGGGGGAACCCGGGAGGACCCGGGCTGATGATGTTACGCCGCGTCGGCCCCGCAGCACTTCTTGAACTTTTTCCCGCTGCCGCACGGGCAATCGTCGTTGCGTCCGACCTTCGGCGTCTCGTGGCGCACGGTTTCGACCGCGGCCTTGCGCAGCGGTAGCCAGTAGCGGTAGATCGCCGGCAGGTTCGCTTCGATTTCCAGGGCCAGCCCGTGCGCCTTGACCGGATCTTCGACCAGCGGCAGTTCGGCTTCCTCGATCTCGTCGGCGCCGAGCAGGTACAGGGGACGCATCAGTTGCGCGACTTCCGATGTCCAGATCGGCTCCCATGAACCCGGGCGCAGTTCCATGCCTTCCCAGAAGCCCCAGCACCAGGCTTCGCCGTCGATCAGGGTCTGGCCGTCGTGCACGTGCTCGCAGTACAGCGGTTCGAACTCCTTGGGCGCGACTTCGAAGGTGATCAGCACTTCGTTCATGAAGCGCATGATCAGGTTCAGGATGCGCTCCTCCTCCCTGGCGTTCTTCCACTTCGGCGCGGCGCCGTCTTCCTGGCCCCAGACGCGCGGCAGCCATTCGGCCGGCATGATGGTTTCCGGGCCGATCGCGATCGCGGTCAGGTAGCCATGCAGGGTATCCATCGTCATCGCGTCTTCCGGGCTGCGCTCGGAGAGGAGGAACTGGTCGAGTTCGTCGAATTCTTTTTCGCTGAGGGGCTGTTCGAGTTGCATGTGGGGCTCTTGTTACTGTGAATGTCGCAGTTTAACCGGTAGGGGTAAGGAGCGCACGGAATAACGCGCCGCGCCGTACAATGGGGGCATGGATAAAGAGTCTATTTCAGCGGAGCAATCCGCCGCGCATCCGTTTTCCAGGCTCGACCCGAGCCGCGTACTCGACGCCGTCGACAGCGTCGGCCTGCATGGCGACGGGCGCCTGCTGGCCCTGAACAGCTATGAAAACCGGGTCTACCAGGTCGGCCGCGACGAGGGCGAGCCGGTGGTCGTCAAGTTTTACCGGCCGGCGCGCTGGAGCGATGCCGCCATCCTGGAGGAACACGCCTTCGTCGCCGAACTGGTCGAGCGCGAAATCCCGGTGGTGCCGGCCATGGAGATCGGCGGCCGCACCCTGCACGAATTCGAAGGCTTCCGCTTCGCCGTCTTTCCGCGCCGCGGCGGACGGGCGCCGGAACTGGGCGACTCCGCGACCCTGGAATGGATGGGACGCTTCATCGGCCGCATCCATGCCGTCGGCGCCATCGAGCCCTACGCGCTGCGCCCCGAACTGAACCCGCATACCTTCGGGCGCGAACCCTTCGATTATCTCGTCAGGCACGATTTCATTCCGCCCGAACTGCGCGCCACCTATGCCAGCGTGGTCGAACAGGCGCTTGGCGGGGTGGCGCGCTGCTACGACCGCGCGGGCAGCGTGCCGCTGCTGCGCCTGCACGGCGACTGCCATGGAGGCAACGTGCTCTGGACCGGCGACGGCCCGCATTTCGTCGACTTCGACGACAGCCGCATGGGGCCCGCGGTGCAGGACCTGTGGATGCTGCTCTCGGGCGAGCGTCACGACATGGTGCGCCAGATGGCCGACGTGCTGGCCGGTTACGAGGACTTCTGCGACTTCGACCCGCGCCAGCTCCACCTGGTCGAAGCCCTGCGCACGCTGCGCCTGATCCATTATTCGGGCTGGCTGGCGATGCGCTGGGACGATCCGGCCTTCCCGGCGGCGTTCCCCTGGTTTAATACGCAACGCTATTGGCAAGACCGCATTCTCGAACTGCGCGAGCAGGTCGCGCTGATGGACGAGCCGCCCTTGTGGCCGGCCTGAGCGCGCGGGTCCAGGCGCGGGTCTAAGCGCGGAATTGCGAGGATTTCATCGCGCAGTTCCAAATGCCATGATCGGCCGGTTTCGTCGATAATGGCCTGACGCCGCTCTGGCGCCGGCACAACGAGAAACCTCATGGAACACACCCCAGCTCCACACGACGACACCGACTTCACGATCGACATGCCGGCCCCGAAGGTCCAGCACGTGCCGGCGAGCGCGCCGGCGCCGGAGCGCGGCCCGCTGGAGAAGGCCGCGATCAAGGAAGCGATCGCCCGCGTGGAAGCCGAGGCCAAGGCCAACGTCGCCGCCGAAAGCCGCGCCCACGCCGAGGCGCGCGCCCGCGCGCTGGCCGAGGAACGCGCGGCCCTCGACGCCGCCGCTGCCGCGGCCGCCCTGGCCAACGCCCAGGCATCGGAAGAAGTTATCGAGCTCAACCGTGACCGTCTGGAAACCCTGCGCGCCGCCGCCCAGGCCTCGGCCGAGCGCCTGGAAGCGATGCGTCTCGAAACGGCCGAGCTGCGCGCGCGCGTGCAGGCCGACACCGAAGGCCGCCTCGCGGTCGAAGCGCGTTCGCGCGCGGCCGACGAGGCGCGCCGCCGCGCCGCCGAGCAGATGCAAGCCGAGGCGGCGATGGCCAGGGAAGCCGCGCGCGCCGCCGAGGATTTGCTCCTGGAGACCGAGGAAGCCCGGCGCCAGGCGGCCGAGCGCGTCGCCGCGGTGCAGGCCGCGCGCGAGGAAGTGTTGCACAGCGCCAGTGCCGACGCCCGGGTCGCCGTGCTGGCGCGCGAGCGCGAGCGGGCCGAGAAAGCCGCCCGCCAGACCGCCGAAAAGCTGGCGCAGGTCGAAGCCGAAGCGCTGGAACTGGCCCTGCAGCGCGAGCGCGCCGACCAGGTGGCGCTGGCCTCGGCCTTTGCGCGCGCCGTGGCCGAAGCACGTGCGCTGGAAGAAGCGCGCGCCCTGGCCCACGTCGAACACGAGCGCGAATCGATCGCCCAGTCGCAAGCCGATTCCACCAGGATCGCCGCCGACACCCTGCGCGCGCGCCTGCAGCTGGAAAAGGAATTGCGCGACGCCGCGATCCATCGCGAACGCCTCGAGCAGACCGCCGCCGCCACCGCCGAAGCGCGGCGCGAAGCCGAAGCGCGCATCGCCGTCGCCACCGAGGCGCGCATCGACGCCGACCGCAAGCTGCGCGAGCTCGCCCTGGTGCGCGCCGAAGCCGAACACGAAGCGGGACAACAGGTGGAACTGCGCCTGCAGGCCGAAGCGGCCGCCTGCGCGCACGCGCGCGAGCGCGCCGAGGCCGACCGCCTGGCCGCGCTGGCCGCCGACGCCGAGGCCCGCGAACAGGCGCGCGAGCGCGCCCTGGCCGAGGAACGCGCGGCCCTGGCCCAGGCGGCGGCCGACGCCCGCGAGCGCAGTAACGCGGCGCAAGCGGCCGAGCTGGCGCTGGCCGCCGAAGCGCTGGATCTGGAACGGCAAGCCGCGCAGCTGGCCGAAGGGCGCGCGCGCGACGCCGAAGCGCTGGCCGCCGCCGAGCGCGAGCGCGTGGAAGCCGAAAGCGCGGCCCTGGTCCGGATCGAAGAACGCCTGCAGGCCGAACGTGCCTTGACCGAGGCGGCCGGCGCGCGCGCCGCTGCCGAAGCGGCGCAGGCGGCCTTGCTGCGCGAGCAGGGAGAAGCCGAACGGCGCGCCCTCGAAGCCGGGCAGGCGACGCTCGACGCCAGGCGGATCGAGGCGGCCAAGATATGCGAGGAAGCCGCGCAGCAAGCCGCGGCTGCGGCGGCGGCGCAAGCCGAAGCGGCCGCCGCGCTCGAACTGGCGCGCCTGCAGGCTGAACGCGCCGCGACCGAACAGGCGCGCCTGGTGGCCACCGAAGCGGCGCTGGAAGCCGAACGCGCGGCCGCCGATGCCGGGCGCGAGGCCCTGGCCCAGGCCGAAGCGCAACTGGCGGCCCAGCGTCAGCAGCTGGAATTCAATGCCCGCGGCAATGCCGCCGCGGCTGCGCGTTTGGCATCGGAGCAGGAAGCGACGCTGGCCTTCCGCGTGCGCATGGAAGCCGAGGAGGAGGCGGCGCGCCTGGCGCTGGAACACGAACTGGCCGAGGCGGCATCGGCCAAGGCGGCGCTGGAAAAACGCGACGCCCAGCGCGCGCTGCTCGAACACGCCCAGGCCCACGCGGCCATGCAGCGCCGCACGGCCGCCGCCACGCACCAGATGGCCAACGCCCGGCGCGAACTGCTGGAACTGGAAACGAAACGCCTGGAAGAGCAGGCGGCCGAGCTGTCGGTCACCGAGGACGTCATCAACGAGCGCAAGGCCGAAGTGCGCCAGCGCATGGCCTCGGAAAACATCACGCGCGAAGTGCTGGGCAGGCTGAAGAAGCAGCCGTCGGCGCAGCAGGCCGCGGCCCGCCTGGCCGAAGTGATCATGAACCAGAGACGGAGCGGCGGCTAGGTATCTGTCCCAGCAGGAAGAAGGGAATTCCCGGTATCAGCGCGCTACCCTCAGCGCGCTACCTTCGGCGCCTCGCTCGGCGACACCGGCGACTGCGGCCCGGTATTGACGGCCTTCACGAAATACTCGGTCTCGCCGAAGCAGCTGGTCGGCACGCCCTTGTGCTGCTCGTAGCCGATCTCGACGCGCTGGCCCATGGTCGACTGCAGCTTTTGTACCAGGCTGTCGTCGCGCACGGTAAAGGTGAAGCGTTCGGGAATCGCGCCTGGCATGCTCGAGAGCAGGATCTCGCCTTCCCAGGTCTTGCACAGCCAACCCTTTTTCGAGAATTTCTGCAGGTAGCCGGCCCGCGTGCCTTCGGAATACGACCAGGTCAGCGTAAACCAGGTATAGAGTCCAAAGATCACCACCAGGGCGGCGGCGACGGAGAGCAGGATGGCGATGGTGCGTTGCGGCTGGGCTGTCGGCATGATTTCCGGTTCAATGTGAGAAGAAAGGGCGCTCGGCGGCGCGCAGGGCTTCATTCTGCCACGCGCGGCGCGATTGTCAAAATGGCAGGGCGAACGCCGCCTCCGCTAGGGTGTGTCTGACTGAGTTCATAGGAGCCATAACATAATTGTTGCCACGGTCACGGCAGCGA